>SYIF01000019.1 GCA_005798855.1 Actinomycetota bacterium
CGCGGGCAAACGCGTCGCCGTGATCGGCAACGGGGCGAGCAGCGCGCAGTTTGTGCCCGAGATTGCCAAGAGCGTTGCCTCACTCGCCGTCTTCCAACGCACGCCCTCGTGGATCGTGCCGCGCCGAGACTTTCCCTACTCAGACACGCAGAAGCGCCGCTTCCGCAAGATCCCCGGCGTCGAGAGCCTGCATCGACTCGGCATCTTCTGGTTCAACGAGTCGGGCTTTCTCGCCTTTCGCCCCGGACAAAAGTGGTGGGGGCTGATCCAGGGATCCGACAAGGCCAAGGAATGGGCAGACGTTGCGCTGCGGCACCTTGAGAAGCAGGTCGCCGATCCCGAATTGCGCGCCAAGTTGACGCCCCACTACGGCATTGGTTGCAAGCGGGTGCTGCTGTCGAACGACTGGTATCCGACGCTGCAGCGCGACAACACCGAGCTCGTCACCGACCGCATCACGCAGATCACTGCCGACACGATCGAGACGGAAGCCGGCTCGACAGGCCCGCTTGACGCGATCATTCTCGGCACCGGCTTCGACTCGACAAAGTTTATTTCGTCGGTCAAGATCACCGGCTCCGCTGGCGTCGATCTCGCGACGGCGTGGGCCGACGGACCGCAGGCGCATCTGGGGATCACCGTCGCGGGCTTTCCCAATCTCTTCATGCTCTACGGACCGAACACCAACCTTGGCCACGGCACGATCATCTTCATGATCGAATGCCAAATCCGCTACATCCGTACGTGCATCAAACACATGCGGAAGGCCCGCCTCAAGACGCTGGCGGTCGACCCGCGGGCGCAGTCCGACTTCAATCGCCAACTCCAGGACGATCTTTCCAAATCGGTCTGGGCGAGCGGCTGCGCCTCGTGGTACGTCACGGCCGACGGCAAGGTCCAGAACAACTGGTCGGGCTTCATGCTCGGCTATTGGAAGCGAACGCTGCGCCCCGACTTTGACGACTTCGTCGCCTCCTAAGCGGGTACCGTTCTGCGTATGAACCAGAAGACGGTAATCACGGGCGGCCCGATCCTGACGATGGCCAACGAGCAGCGCGTTGAGGCAATCACTCTGCTCGATGGGCGGATCCTCGCCGTCGGCTCGCTGGAAGATTGTCGTGATGCGGCCGGCAAGGGTGCCGCCGAGCGCGACCTTGGCGGCCGCACGTTGATGCCCGGCTTCGTCGATGCCCATACGCATCCGCTGATGCTCGGCCAATGCGCCGCCTGGGTCGACTGCGCTCCGCCCGAGGTGACGACCATCGATGAGCTCGTGACCGTGCTTGGTCGTCGGCGCGACTCGCTGCCACCGACCGCCGACGTCTGGGGCTTCGGCGTCCACCATGGCGATCTCGACGTCCGGCGTAATCCCGAGGCGCCAGATCTCGACCGCGTCGCAACGGACCGAATAGTTGCAGTCATGCATCGCTCCGGCCATGGCGTGATGGTCAATAGCCACTGCCTTGCCCTCAACGGCATCACGAAGGACCTGCCGGACCCCGCTGGCGGTCGCATCGAACGCGACGAGCAGGGCAACCCGACGGGTGTCATGTGGGATGCCGCGATCGACCTGATCACGGGGCCCGACGGTGTCAAGACGCTCAACCACGGCCCGAACATCCACATTCCCGATGCGCCCGAGCGGCTGGTCGATCTGCTCTGCAACGCTCAGACAATGCTCCTGAAGGCGGGCATCACATCGGTGACGGACTGCCAAGTGACACGCCGCGAGATGGAGACGTACCTGTCGGCCCGCGATGCTGGTCGGCTGCAGCTGCGCGTCTCGATGCTGACCCTCTCGACGCTGCTTGAGGCCCTGATCGAGCTTGGCCTCCGCTCGCGCCTTGGCGATGATCACCTCGCATTTGCCGGCCTCAAGCTCTACGCCGACGGCACCTTGACGGGCCTGACGGCCTACTTCGAGAGTGGCTACCGCTTCGACCCGTGCCACCACGGACAGCTCTATCACGAGCCTGCCGAGCTGCGGCGCCTGATCCGCCGTGCTCACCGCTTTGGCCTCCAGACGGGGACACACGCTCAGGGCGATTCGGCAATCCAGATCGTGCTCGACGCCGTCACCGAGGCGCTCGACGATGTCGAACGACACGATCATCGCCACCGCATCGAGCACTGCGGCATGCCTACCGACGAGCAGATCGCCCGCATCGCCGAGCTCGGCATCTATCCGATCCCTCAGCCGACGCATCACTATCTCGTCGGCGATGCTCTGGTCGAGGCGCTGGGCGAGAAGGCGAATCGCTACAACCCCTACGGCCTGTTTCGCGATGCGGGTGCGCCAATCGTGCTCAGTTCCGACACCCCGGTTTCGGGTCCGGATCCGCTCGAGGCTGTCTGGGCGGCCGTCACGCGCCAGACCCGCTACGGCTCCACGCTCGGTGGTCCCGAACTCTGCCTCACGGTCGAGCAGGCGCTGCGTGGCTACACCATCAACGGTGCCGCTGCGACCAAGCGCGACCACCTCGTCGGCTCACTCGAGCCAGGCAAGTTGGCCGACCTCGTCGTGCTCTCCGGCGACCCGTTGGCAGCAGACATCCATGACCTGCGCTCGATCCGCGTCGAAGAGACGTGGGTCGATGGCGCCCCAGTCGACTTCGCCCGCCTCTAGCCGTCACTCGAGATCCCAGCAGTCGCGCAATCAGCTGCGGTACGTTGATGCAGGGAGGACATGACAAGTGCGCACTTGTCATGTCCTCCCTGCATCCTCGCACCGGTACAACACCACGCGATCAGGGGAGGACATGACATCCGCGCGGTTGTGGTGTCCTCCCTGCACTACGAGCCGACCTGGATTGCGCTTGGTACCTCGACGAGGCGTCGCTAGTCGCCCGACGAGATGGGAACCGGCAGCTCGCCCACGCGTGGTAGTTCGAGCCGCTCCCAGATGTCCGTGAGACCGGCGATGAGTGCCTGCTCGTCGGCATCGGTGTGGAGCGGGCTCGTCGTGATGCGAAAGCGTTCGGTTCCCCGCGGAACGGTCGGATAGTCGATCGGCTGCACGTAGATGTTGTGATGGTCGAGCAGAAGCCGTGCGGCCTGGCGACACCGCGTCGGATCGCCGAGAATGACGGGAATCAGGTGGCTCTCGGCAGGCAGCGTCGGAATGCCCTCCGCCTCGATCGCAGCACGCACAGCGGCGACGCGACTGTGCAGGGCAATGCGCTCCTCATCCGTCGACCGGAGGTGGCGAATGCTGGAGTGCGCAGCCGCCACGACGACGGGAGCCAGTGACGTCGTAAAGATGAAGCCGGCGCCGTACGAGCGAACGAGGTCGATCAGTCGCGCCGAGCCGGTGATGTAGCCGCCCATCCCACCAACGGCTTTGCCGAGTGTGCCCTGGACAATGTCGATCTCGGAATCAAGGCCCTCGCGGGCCACGATGCCCGCGCCCTCAGGCCCGTACATGCCGACCGCATGGACCTC
>SYIF01000020.1 GCA_005798855.1 Actinomycetota bacterium
GGCCTGTCACGCCGGAGGCCGCGGGTTCAAGTCCCGTCGTTCCCGTCATTCGAAGGGACCCGCAAGGGTCCCTTCGTCATTGCTGGAGCAGGCAATCCAAGGCGGCTGTCTGGTGGGAGAGGACATGACAAGTGCGCACTTGTCATGTCCGCACCAACCGCATGCCGTAGTGAGAGCTACCTTTGCGTTGGGGGTCTGACCCTCAAGCAACGTTGATCGCGACTAGGTCGTCGTCAGGCCCGCGTCGGCGATCAACCGTTGCCAGTGCCCAAGTGCCCGCTGATAGGAAGTCTCCTCCAGTTCGATCACGCGCGCCGGGTCGCGTTCGACCTCGGCCAGAACGTCGGGCAGGAAGAAGGCCGGCTCGATTGGGTCCTCGTGCAAACGAAAAATCGGACTCTCCGCCGTCTCTTCTGGCAGCCCATCCTCGCGAGGGTGGAACGGGCACGTGTAAGACCAGACGTTCTCGAAACCGATGCGCGTGATACCCGCCTCGAGCAGGCGTTCGGTGATCGGAATGATCGGCACGACGCCCTCCCCCACCGGTGCGCCGCAGATCATGCCGTGCATCACGACATGGTCTTTGAGGTGCGCCTTGCGCGTCCACGGCAGCATCGCCTTGAGCGCCTCGATCGGATCCTCGCGCAGCATCATCGAGTTGCCGTAGTCGTAGAGCGCGCCCACGAAGGGATGGTCGACGCGCTCGAGAATACGGCCGACCTCAACACCCGTGAACTCCTCGTGATTTTCGAGGAGAATCGGTACGCCACGATCCTCTGCGATCGGCGCGGCCTCAATCAAATCCCGCGTGGTCGCATCCAGCACCTGTGCACGCGGGCCCTCGTGGCGCGTGTAGGTGCGCAAATGCTTCGCGCCAAGCGCAACGGCAAGATCCAACAACGTCGTCAGATGCTTGGGATCCGTCGAACTGGTCTCGACATCGACGTCGAGGCTGCGCTCGCGGATCGCCTCCGCGACGAGCTTGACGTGCGCAGGGCTTTCGCCGCCAAGAAAACGGTAGTGCGGACCATTGACGTTGAGTCCAATCCCGACGTTGCCATCCGCAACCGCGCGATCAAGCAGATCGATGATCCCGAAGTTTGGGTCGTGCAGCAGCCGAAAGCGAAACGAATAGGTGTGAATAAAGAGGTCGATCGCGGGAAGTGTCATCAGGATCCTTCGGTCAGCTCGGCGATTGAGAGCTCTAAAGCACGAGCGTAGCGCGCAGCCGCCGGCGGATCGGAGTCGGCGAGTTCGAGGCGTCGCATTGCGCAGTACGCCCCCATCCGGAAGGTCAGTGCAGGCTTGAGCGCAGCCAGGCGCGCGAGCACCATCGGATCTTCGTAGACGTCGAGAAACTCGGCGCGCTCGAGCACTGTCAACGGCTCGTGACCGTAGAGCACCTGGAAGGCGGGCGAGAAAAACGTAAAGAGGTCCTCGGCCGCATCGCCAAGCGCCGGGCACTGCCAATCGATCAGGCGAATGCCCTGCGGACCGACGATAAAGTTGCCCGTCCCCGCGTCGGTGTGGATCAGCGCTCGGCGTGGCGTCGGCTGGACGCGCGCAGTTGGACATACCTTGCGGAGCATCGCGGCCTCGTGCGAATCGGCCGCTTGCAGCAGACGCTCACCCTGCTCGACGATGCCAATCGACCCGGTCGGCACCTCACGAAATCCTTCCACAACCACCGCGTGCTGACGACGAAGCAGCCGCGCAACCTCTGACGTGCCTGTCGTCCACATCGTGCCCTCAACCCACTGGTACACCAACACCGCAGGCAGCTCGCCGACGCGCGGGTGGTACTCGACATACTCCGGCGCGACGTCATGCCCCTTCAGCAGCAGCAGCGCCCGCGCCTCGTCATCCGGCAAGATCGGAAATAGGCGCCAGCCATCCTGCGCCGCAAACACCTTGACCACCCAGTCGATCCCATCGCCCTGAAGGCGACAGACGGTGTTCCAATAGCCGCCGTGCAATACGGTCAGGCGAACGTCCGACTGCGCATCCAAAATGCCGCGTTGCTGAAGGAGGGCGAGCACATCCATAGCGACATCATGCCGTTTTCCGAGCCCGCGCCAGCGGTGCGGCCAGAGAACCTAGTCTCCTGCCGCCCACGCCACGATCTGCTCGGCCGAGATCGGCAGCGACGTGATGCGAACGCCGTAGGGCGACAGCGCATCCTCGACCGCGGCACTCATGATCGCCGGTGTTAGCATGCGCCCACCCTCGCCCGCACCCTTGATGCCATAGGCGGTGTACGGCGATGGCGTCTCCTGGTGGCCGATCGTCATCGTCGGGACATCCATCGACGACGGGAGGTGGTAATGCTTGAAGTTCTCGTTGAGCACCCGCCCTTGATCGTCGTAAATGTATTCCTCGAGCATCGCGGTGCCCAATCCCTGCACGGTGCCGCCAATGATCTGCCCGTTGAGGGTCTTCGGGTTGACAACCGTTTCTACATCGTGGACCGCCGAATAGCGGAGAAACTCGACGCCACCCGTACCCGGGTCAACCTCGACCACGGCCATGTGCCAGGCATGTCCGACGAACGGATAGAACATTCCGAGATCGGATCGATCGGCATTCGGTAGCGTCGTCAGCGGATGATCGTACGTCCATTGCGTCGCCAAGCCGCTCTCCATGTCGGGCGGAAGATCGAGCTTGAACATGTACGCCATCATCGCGATGTCACTGAGACTCAACTGCTTGTCCGGCGCACCCTTGACGCCAACACCACCGTCTCGGAACTCGAGGTCACCCTCGGCGGCCTCGAGCTTGTTGGCCGCGATCCGCTTGATCTTGTCCTTCATTTGCGACGCGGCACCAGCGACAGCACCCGACACCATCACCGTGTAGCGCGAGCCGCCCGGCCCGGTCCCTGGGAGTGCGTGTTGCGAGTCGGCGTACGTGATCACAACGGAGGTGGGATCGACGTCGAACTCCTCCGCGATGACCTGCGAAACCACCGTCTCGGGCGAGTTGCCCCTCATCGCATGCGAATGCAGCGTCACAACGATTTGCCCCGTCGGTTCGATCTGAATGCTGGCGCTCTCCGGCGAACTCGTCGGCGAAAAAGCGGGTTCGTCGAACCAGAGCCAAAACTCTGTCGAACTGAAGACGCTGCGCTCCTGTGAGGCGACAACGCCGATGCCGACGTGGCGCCCTTCCTTGCGAGCATCGTCTCCGTACTTGACCCAGTAGTCGTAATCAAAATCGGCGAGGATCTTGTCGAGCACGCCGGGGTAGTTACCGCTGTCGTAGATATTGCCGGTTGGTGTGCGGTACGAAAACGCGTCCGCTTGAATCAGATTTTTTCGCCGAATCTCGACGCGATCCATCCCGAGATCGTGAGCAGCATGATCGACGAGACGTTCCAGAATCCAGTTTGAAACCTCGGCACCAAAGCCTCGATAGGCACCCTGCTGATTCTTGTTCGTCAAGACCGCAGCGAGCGATTCCACGGTCTCGATCGAGGCTCCATCCACCTGCACTGCAAAGAGCAGACACGAGCGGACGGTCTGTCCGTCCAGCAAGATGTTGCAGACGCCACAAAAACCGTGTTCACAGGCGACATGTGTGCCCGTCAATTCCAAGTCCTCGCGAAGAAAATCGGACAGCACCTTGCGCGGCTCGACCGCTCGCTCGTAGGTGCGACCGTTGACCGTCACCGTGACAATCTGGTGCTCGATGGTGCTCATGCGACTGCCTCCTGGGCATTGGCCCACGCATCGGCAAGAGCACGCCGCGTGAGCGTCACAGCGAGACGGCGGCGATGGGCACCGCTCGCCTCGATATCGGTCGGAGGATCAAGGCCAGCCAAGGACTGCACAACATTCTCAATCGCCGCATCGTCGACCACTCGACCAACGAGCGTGCTCGCGACGTCGATACTCAGCGGTGCGGGTGCTGCGCGCAGCAACACCCACGCTGCGCTGCTGCAGACGCCATCGGCGATCGTGATTGACGCCGCCGCCGCCGCGGTTGCATAATCGCGATAGCGAGGGCTCGCCTCGTGAAAGCCGAAGCCAGTGCCGGCAGGCGCGGGCGGAAATTGCACTTCGGTGACCAGCTCGTCGGCAGCGAGTGCCGTCTGATTCGGCCCGAGGAAGAAGTCGCTGGCAGCGAGCGTGCGCTGCGCCTTGGTCGAGCGCACAGTGATCGTTGCGCCAAGCAACGTTGTCGTTGCAGCGAGCTCGGCCCAGGGCGCTGCGAAGGCGATCGAGCCACCGACGGTACCCCGATGACGCGTCGTGTGAAAGCCCGCGTACGAGCCTGCCTCACGGAGCAGCGGGTGGACAGCAGCAACGCCGTCATGCGTGACGAGTGTCTGCTGGCGAACGAGTGCACCGACAGTTACCGCACCCGCATCGACAGAGATCCCGTCGAGACCAACGACACGATTGATGTCGATGATCGTTGCGGGCTTCTCAACGCGCAGGCGCATGCGCGGCACAAGGCTCTGACCGCCTGCCAAGACACGGGCGCCGGGCTCACTCGCGAGCAGTCCCAACGCCTGCTCAATGGTCGTCGGTGCGTGTTAGGTAAAGGGCGCAGGCTTCATCGTTAGTCCAGTGCAAGTGGGTCGTTGGCGCTGGCGAGGTACTCAACGGTAATAAACGTCAGGTCCTCGTTGCCAATGCTCTCTAGGTCGTGCATCAGCGATCCACCTTCGTCGAATCACAGTGCCGCGTATTGACCGACACCGTATTCGGGAAATCGCGTCGAGCCGTCTTCGAAATGGCTGCGAGCGAGGCCACCTGAGGTGCAGATCCAGAAGTAGTCGAGCACGTGGCGATGCGCAGAACACCGCCCGCCCGGTGGAATGCAAATTGTCCAGACGCGAGCGTGTTTGTTCTCGTCCAGCAGTTCCATACCGACGGCGCCGTTGCACGTGTTTGCGTCGAACTCTGCGAGCAGCTCGGAGGACCAGCCTTCGAATGGCTCAGTAGATTCGTGTGTGCTCATGGTGCGACTTTAGGGCGTGGCGACGATCAGGGCAATGTCGAATGTTTGATCAACTTCCTAATGGGACCAGACCCTTGTAGGCAGTTGATTGCGATACTCTGGGAATGGTGATTGCTACCAAGCACCCCACCTGCTCTGCGGCGGATCAGCGCTACCGGCAGGTGTCCGGCTGGCTGGCTGGCCTGCCCGAGCCGCTCGATCCGCGCGATCCATTGCTGGGTGACCAGCAGGTCGATGTTGCGATCGCTGGCGGTGGGCTGACCGGCCTCTGGACCGCGTACTGTCTCGCCAAAGGTGACCCCCGTCTCCGCATCGTCATCTGCGAACGCGAGATCGTGGGCTATGGCGCCTCGGGACGTAACGGCGGCTTCCAATCGGCGGGGATGGCCGGCGAGATGCGCGTCTATAAGCGGTACGGCGGCATGGACATTGTGCGTCGCGCTGAGCGTGCGTTTATCGATGGCATCGATTGGGTTGGCGACGTCGTCGCGCACGAGCAGATTGACTGCGGCTGGCATAAGGGTGGCGCGCTGCAGATCGCGACTTCGCCGACGCAGGCCGCCCGCGTCGAGGCCGGTGTGGCGGGCCGTCGAGCACGCGGCTTCACCGAGCAGGACGTCTGGGAGATCTCGCTCGACGAGCTCGAGCAGCGCGTGCGTTTCCATGGCGCGGTCTCTGCGACCTACACCCCACACTGCGCGCGAATCGATCCGGCCCGCCTGACACGGGGCCTCGCCCGTGCCTGCGAAAACCTCGGCGTGACGATCTACGAGCAGACTCCTGTGACTGCGATCGAACGCGGACGACTCGTCTGCCAGCAAGGCACGGTCCAAGCCGACGTCGTGATCCGCGCGACCGAGGCCTTCACGCGCGACCTGCCCGGCGGCAAGCGCCGCTACCTGCGGATCTATTCACACATGCTGCAGACCGAGGTGCTGCTCGACCACGTCTGGGACGAGCTCGGCTGGGACAACTGCGAGCCGATCGCCGATCAGCGCTTCCACTTTTTCTATGCGCAACGCACGATGGACAACCGCATTGCCCTCGGCGGACGCGGGACGTCGTACTACACCGGCGATCGCATCGCAGACACGAACGATCACAACGAAGCGATTTTTGTGCGCATCGATGAGGCTCTGCGTCTACACTTCCCCGCCGCAGGCGAGGCCAAGATCGAGCACCGCTGGGGCGGCTCATTCGCCGCACCACGCGATTGGAGCATGCAGGTCGATTTCGACCCAATGACCGGGCTCGGCGCTGCAGGCGGTTTTGCCGGTCATGGACTGACGGGCACCAGCATCGCCGGCCGCACGCTCGCCGACCTGATTCTACAACGCGAAACGGATTTGCTGCGCCTGCCTTGGGTGGGCCATACGTGCCGCAAATGGGAACCAGAGCCACTGCGGGCGATCGCAGCCAAGTCAATCTCCGGCATTCTGTCGAGTGCCGATGTGGTTGAGGAACGCACGGGACGACCTGCGAAACGCGTGCGGATCGTCAAGCGCTTCATGCCAAGCCGCTAGGCTAGACGCATGTCCTCCACTTTTCGCACCGTCTTGACTCCGCTCGGCGACATCACCGTCGTGGCCAACGAGGACGGGTTGACCAAGCTGATCCTGCCCGGCGACGACGTCTCTGTTTCTACCGATGTACACGAGGGTGGCCCGATCGTTGACGCAGCAGCGACCCAGTTGACGGAGTGGTTTGCGGGTAATCGGATGTCGTTCGACGTCCCGCTCGCACCCGCAGGTACCGAGTTCCAACAGTCGGTCTGGACGGCGCTGTGCGACATCCCCTTCGGCGCGACAGCCTCCTACGGCGACATCGCTAAGTCGATTGGACAGCCCATGGCCACGCGCGCCGTTGGTGCCGCCAACGGTCGCAACCCGCTACCGATTATCGTTCCATGCCACCGCGTCATCGGTGCCAGTGGCGCACTCACGGGCTACTCGGGTGGCGAGGGCCTCGAAACAAAGCAGCGACTGCTCGACCACGAGAGCGGCGATCAGACCCTCAGCGTGTAGCGACCATTTGGCGAGCGACGGCGGCGAGATGCGTCTCGTCTGTGCCGCAGCAACCACCGAGGATCGAGAGGCCACGCCGCTGACCGACGTCCACCAACGCTGCCGCTTACGGGTTCGGAGTGGACGCGATCAGATCCTCGCGCCCATCAAGTTCTTCGGGCGAGAGCGCCGACGTGTTGGTGAAGAATCCGATCGCACGCGAGCCGATCGGTTCGGCTGTCAGCGCCGCGTCCGCGATCGATGGGTGGACGCAGGTGAGCGCGTAGCCGAGTGGTGGCCGCGCCGTTCGCGTATCAACGGTCTCCACAAACTGGCGCAGCGGCGTACCGTCGAGCAGCGTTCTATGAGGGCGCACGACGACACCAATGATGTACGGGAGCATGGAGGCTGATAGTGCCCGAGCAATCCCCAGAGCCTCCTCGGCATTCGGCAAGGTGGCGGCGATCAGGAGGTCGACGCCACCATCTTCGAGCGCCTCGGCCTGCGCACGCATCATCGTCTCGGCGACATCTGCGCTCGGTGCAACGCCGGCGCCATACCCATCTCCTAGGGCGCCAAACCAACCACCGATGATGATCACGTCACCGGGCTGAGCCTCGGCCTGGCGAAGATCGCGCAGCATCCACTGGTTCTCCGTGTTGAGATCGCGGCGCGCATAGTTCGAGTGCGCAATGCGCTCCGGATGAGCCCGCCACGTGTCGGTTTGGAGCAAGACGGGAAGCCAGGCGTCGCGACCGATCGCGAGATACTCTCGATGAATCTCCCACAGTGCAGCGTGGCCTTGATTGTCGGTCACGAGCGCACCAATTCCGACCTCGGCATCGAACTCGATGCCCGGTGTGCGCCGCAGACGCTCGAAGATCGACGCCGCGCTCAAGACAGGACCCGTACGATGCCGATATGGCAGAGAACGTTCTTGGCAGCGAGTTGGAGGCGTGTTCGTACGATCCGATTACGGGCTTCTATCGCACTGGTTGCTGCGACACCGGAGGGCAGGACCAAGGTGTGCACGTCGTCTGTGCCGTCATGACCGATGAGTTTCTCGCGTTCTCGAAGGAGTCAGGCAACGATCTTTCGACGCCGCTGCCGCTCTACGAATTCCCTGGCCTCAAGGCCGGCGATCGCTGGTGCCTCTGCGCAGCCCGTTGGCGCGAGGCGTTCGATGCCGGCTGCGCCCCAGCGGTCGTGCTCGAAGCGACACACGCACGCATGCTCGAGTGGGCAACGCTCGACGAACTACGCGGCAGCGACTCCTAGCGCTGAAACCGCTCGCCCCACCGGGTGAGGTTGGCTGGCAGCGCAACGCCGTCGGCAATATCGGGAGCCGGGATCGGAGTGCCAACGGTCTGTGTGATTGGCAACACGCCGGTCCACGTCGCCGCGTAGTCCTCGGCATCCTCCAGAGCATTGCCCGGCGGACCCGTGCGGATTTTTGCGGAGGCCTCGTCGAGCGTCATCGCCAAGATCGAGGTGGCCTTGATCTCCTTGGCAGTCGGTGGCCGAGTATCGGCCCAGCGACCCGGCACGAGCTGATCGGACAGGGCCTCCAAGGCAACCAACTTCTCGGCCGGGTCACCGACCAGCGTGGCCGTACCGAGCACGACCACCGAGCGATAGTTGACCGATTGATCGAAGACTGCGCGCGCCAACACCAGACCATCGATCAACGTCACGGTGACGCAACACGGCGCGCCACCCGCGAGCGTCCGCAGTATGCGGCTCGCACTCGACCCGTGCAAATAGAGGGTGTCCCCCACGCGTGCGTGGAGCGAGGGAATCACGTAGGGCTGGCCGTCGACCTCGATGCCGATGTGACAGACGATCGCCTCGTCAAGAATCGCGTCAATCGTGGGGCGATCGTACTGGCCACGCTTTGGGAGGCGTTTGACGCGGGTACGGGGAGTCGACATGAGTCCACTCTAGGCAAAAAGCAGGACTGCCACAACACTTCCGGCGGCAAACCCCTCACCGGGCGGGACGGTCACATAGCCATTGGCACCAGCCAACGAACGCAACGCACCAGCCCGCCGAGCACACGGTGTCGCCGTGGGTATGTCGCCGTAGACGGAGTCGAGCTCGACGGCAACCATGCAGGTCGAGTCTTCGCGCCCGCCAACGGCCTCGGCCAGCCGCACCTCGACCATCGGGCGTGGCGGCAACGCTCCCAACAACTCACCCAGTAGCGGGCGTGCGAAGAGCTCGTAGGTGAAGGCCGCAGAGACGGGATAGCCCGGCACGCCAATCACTGGTGTCGTACCAACAACAGCCAGCAGCACTGGATGGCCGGGTCGCACCGCCACTCCATCGACCGCGACCGCACCCAGCTCTTCGAGGACCTCGCGTGCATAGTCTCGGTGTCCCCGCGAAGAGCCCGCCACGAGCAGCACGAGATCGTTCGAGTACACCGCGCGCATGGCCTCTTCGCCCAACAACTTCGGGTCGTCCGGCACGCGTGGATGCAGCGTGGCCCGCGCACCGTCCGCTCTCGCCTGTGCGATCAACATCGGCCCATTCGAGTCGATCACGTGGTGTGCATCGAGCCGCTCGCCCGAGGATCGCAACTCGTCCCCGGTGGGAATCACCGCTACGCCAGGCTGGCGCACCACGTCAACCACTGGCTGCCCTGCCGCTGCGACGAGCGCAACATCGAAGGCGCCGAGCCGCTGACCGGCTTGGATCAACACCTGATCGAGTGCAATGTCTTCGCCGACTGGTCGCACATGCCGACCGGGCGCGACCGCCTCTTGCACGAGCGCACTGGCGTCGTCGATTGTCACCTGCTCGCGCACGACCACGGCATCGAAGCCCTCGGGCACAGGCGCCCCCGTGTCGATCAGCGCGAAATCGGGGGAAGCAATGCGCGTGGGCGCACCCTCCGTGTCGAGCGCGCGCACCGCGATTCCATCCATCGCAGCAACCCGCAGTGGTGGCGATGGACGGACTGCACTCACTGGCTTCGCGGCAATGCGCCCCACCGCCTCGCCGACCGGCACGCGCTCGGAGCCCAGCGGTGTAATGAAGCCTGCCTCGGCCAGCGCAGCGTGCCAGCGCTTCCAGGCCTCGGTTGGGTCTGGATCGTGACTCACGAATCGACCGCGATGCGGTGCGTTTGCGAGTAGACGTTGGCACGGTCGTCGCGCAAGAAGCCCACGAGCGTGACGCCGAGGCGCTTCGCAGCCTGCACGGCGATACTCGACGGGGCACCGACTGCGGCCACGATCGGAATGCCTGCGACGGCTGCCTTCTGGACGAGTTCGAAACCGGCGCGCCCCGAGACGAGGGCGACGGTGTCGTGCAGCGGCGACTGGCCTGCCATCAGCCGCGCACCAATCGCCTTGTCCATCGCGTTGTGCCTACCAATGTCCTCGCGCAGCTCGACGAGTGTGCCGGCGGGCGTAAACAGACCAGTCGCATGGATACCACCCGTGCGTTCGAACTGCCGCTGCTTGGCGCGCAGCAACTCGGGCAATTCGAGCAGCGTTTCGAACGCCACCACAGGCCCCTCGGGCAGCGGTCGGCAGGCGACCTCGATCATGTCGATCGAAGCCTTGCCACAGACCCCGCAACTCGACGAGGCGAACATGTTGCGCTGAAGCGAAGTCGCGTCGAACGGTTTAGTCAGGCGCACGGACAGCACGTTGTACTGCTGCTCGGAGTTCTCCACATCGGCGCAGTAGCGAATATCGGCGATCTCGCTCCCATCGACCACGAAGCCTTCGGTCAGCAGAAAGCCGGCGGCGAGTTCGAAGTCGGCGCCGGGGGTGCGCATCGTCACGGCCACCTGGGTCAGTTCTTGGCCGGGGCCGCCAACGCGAATCTCGAGTGGTTCCTCGCCAGCCACGCGATCGCGCTTCTCGACCGGACGTTCTCCGCGCGCAAGGCGCAGCACGCCGACATCGGCAGTGGGTCCTGCAAGCGGTGGGCGGTCGGAGATGTCGATGGTTGAGTCCAGGGAAAGCGTCCGGTTCAAGCATCCCCCCGCTGGGAGCCGCGGGCAAGGTGCATTCGTCAACCGGTTGATAGGCAGGGGCTATCATTGTCGCATGCAGATGCGCCAACTGGAGTACGTCACCGCGCTGGCCCGCGAACGCCACTTTGGTCACGCCGCTGCCGCTTGCCATGTCTCGCAACCATCTCTGAGTGCTGGCATCCGCAGCCTTGAAGCCGAATTGGGTATTCCAATCGTGATTCGTGGGCGCCGCTATGCAGGTCTGACACCCGAGGGAGAACGTGTCGTAGCCTGGGCACACCGCATCCTCGCCGACGCCGACGGACTGCGCGAGGATCTCGCCTCGATGCAGGGCGCGGTCACTGGCCGCCTGCGCCTCGGCGCCATCCCCACTGCACTGCCGATTGCCAGTGCGCTCTCCTCCGCCGTCACCGCACAACACCCCGACGTCTCCGTGACCGTGCTCTCGCTTGCCAGCCGCGAGATCGAGCGGCAACTGCTCGAGTTCGAGATCGATGCGGGAATCACGTACCTCGATAACGAGCCGCTTCGTGGTGTCCGCGCAATTCCCGTCGCCCAGGAACGCTACGTGCTCTACGCACACCAAGACGATGCGATTGCCACTCGCGCCTCGCTGACCTGGCGCGAAGCCGCCAACCTTCCACTCTGTCTCTTGACCGTCAACATGCAGAACCGCCGCATCATCGACGCGGCCTTCACAACGGCTGGCACGGCGCCCTCGCCGCGCGTCGAATCGGACGACATCGTGCCGCTCTGGGAGCACGTCGCCCACGGTCGCTGGTGCACGATCGGACCGACCTCATGGATTGACGGGGGTGCGCTTCCCGACTCAATCGTCGCGATCCCCCTGACCGACCCAACCGTCGAGCAACGCATTGGCGTCGTCGTCCCCGACCGTGACCCGCTGCCGACCCTGACGCGCGCGCTCCTCGACGCCGCACGCGCCGCGACCTAGAGGTCGATTCGCGCCCCAATCGTGATCGTCCGCGACGACGGCATGCCGAAGAAGTCAGTCGCCCCTTGCGAATGCTGATGGAGCATCGCGAAGACCCTGAGCGGAATCATCGCCAGCCCTTTCGACACAACATTAATGCTGTCACGTCCAACGAAATAGGTGGTGGTCAACGGATCGATCTGACTCCCCAATGCGCTCTCGCTCAACGCACGTGGGATATCAGCAGCCTCAGCGAAACCGTGCCGAAAGATGACATGCCAGAGGCCGGGCGCAACCTCTTCGACCTGCGTCTGATCAGCCACCAGCGGCGTGCTGGCCGTCTCGACGGTGATCATGATGGTCTGCTCGAAGACCGTCTCCAGCACGGCGCACGTGGCAGCCAGCGTCCGCGGGACCCGATCGGCCTGAGACGCAAGATGAACGCCAGTCCCGATCGTTCGGGCCGGTCGAGAGCGCTCCACGAGTTGTAGGTAGGCAGGGACATCAAGCGACATCTGCTCGATCGCAACGAGCGCTTTGTCCCGGCTCCGTGTCCAGGCCTTAAAGAGCAACATCAGAAGCGCTGCGATCAACAACGTGAACCATGCGCCGTGCACAATTTTGGCAAGGTTGGCGCTAAAGAAGGCAACGTCGATGATCGCGATCGGCACGAAAACCGCAACCAGCCGCCAGACAGACCACTGCCACTGGTGTCGTGCCACGATCACAGCGAGGAGCGTCGTGCACAACAGCGTTCCGGTGACGGTCAAGCCGTAGGCATTTGCGAGGCGTGCAGAGGTTTCAAAGTTGAGCACCGTGCCGGCAACTCCAACAAACATCAGCAATGTGACAATCGGCACTGTAATCTGGCCCCTGACCGTCTTTGAGGTGTGCAGCACGCGCATGCGCGGTATCCACCCAAGCCTCATCGCCTGTTGGGCGACCGTAAACATGCCCGAGATCACCGCCTGCGAGGCAATGATGGTCGCCAGTGTTGCGAGCACAATCATCGGGACGAGGAGTTGTGATGGCACGAGGAGGTAAAACGAATTCGTCGCTGCCGACGGATTCTCTAGGACGAGCGCGCCCTGGCCGAGGTAGCAGAAAGTCAGCGCAGGAAGTACCACGACGAGCCACGAGGCAGCAATTGGACGGCGCCCGAAGTGACCCATATCGGCATAGAGCGCCTCAACTCCGGTGATCGCCAAGGTGACCGCACCAAGCAGTACGAACGTCAGCAGCGGATGGCGCACCACGAGCTCCGCCGCATAGAGCGGGTTGATCGCGGCCAGCACCTCCGGATTGCCAATGATTGCTCGCACACCAAGTGCCGCAATCGCAGCAAACCAGAGCACCATGACGGGGCCAAAGACATGCCCGATCTTGCCCGTGCCAAATCGCTGGGCAGCAAACAACACCGCCAGAATCACGAGTGCGATGTCGTCCTCGAACCTCGAGACACCAGGCGCCACCATCGAGAGCCCTTCGATCGCAGACAGCACCGAAATGCTCGGCGTCAAAATTCCGTCAGCCGCAAACAACGAGATAGCGAGCATGCTGATCGCAATCACAACGACGCGATGCCGTTGTTGCACGTACCGTAGTGCAAGCACGCCCAACGCAAGCGTGCCGCCCTCCCCCTCATTATCAGCCCGCATGATCACGAGGATGTACTTGACCGTGACCACCAACACCAGCGTCCAGATGAACAACGAGAGGAGACCGAGCACCTCCTCCCGATTCGTGCTGAGGCCAAAGACATCGTTAAAGGCAGCTTGAAACGCGTACAACGGACTCGTGCCAATGTCGCCGTAGATGATGCCTATGGCGCCGAACGCCAACAGCACGATGCTCGACTTTGGAGCGTGACCGCTCAGCGCAGACGAACACTGGTTAGAATGTCTCATATTATACAGGGCAACCAGTCAGGCGTCCGTAGCCTATCAACCCGTCGAGATCCTGTATCTGGCTTAGCGGCGCCGTAGCCGCACGCTGCGCCAAGAGCGCACGCTAAATCTCGACGCGAGCACCCATCGTGACGACGCCATGTCGACATGACGGATCACGCCGAGGGCTGCTGAATCAGGAGGTGTATCTCTGCCTCGCTCAGGTCGGGTGCGGAGCGCACGCAAGCCCGCCGCCTGCCATATTTACGGGACTAGGGAAAGGCCTCACGTGTTCGTCAATCGCACTCCCCGCTTTGAACCACTCTCGGCCGACGCGCTCGACACC
>SYIF01000003.1 GCA_005798855.1 Actinomycetota bacterium
AGCGTGGTCTTACCAACCCCGTTGCGCCCGATCAGGCAAATTCGCTCGCCCGTGCCCACGCGTAGCGACACGTCACCGAGGACGGTGCGTGCACCAAACGACTTGGTTACCCCAGCAAGATGGATGGACGCCATGCAGGCATCGTACGATTCCCCCGTGAACGCCGATGCATCGCTGATTGGTTCGCGCTTCCGAACGCTCGTGCAACTGGCCGCCGATCGCGACGAAAACGCGGCTGACTGGCAGGTGTTGATCGAGACGGGTCGGCTACCAGCGGCAAGTTATGTGCTTGACGGGGAGGACTGGTTTCCGCCGTCCTACTTTGCCCTGCTCGACGAGGCTGGTGGGGTCGACGAGCTTCGCTCACACTTTGAGGGGCGTTTCGCAATTGCCTCCGACGAGACGGGTGCGCTGGCTGGTCCGGACGAACTCGACGAGGCCTGGGACGAGTACCTGTCGGGCGCGTGGGGGCGCATCCTGTTCGATCCGACACCGGAAAGCGCAGTTCAGTCGAACCGGCTGGCCGGCTCGATTGCCGAACTGTTGGCCGAGCCAGCGCCCGATGATCCGGCCTGGGGGCGGCGCCTCACAGCGCGCGTCGATGCGCTGGCGGCACTGTTGCGGGAAGGATGCGATCAGGATCGGGCGAACGAAGAGCCACACCCTTGGGATCTCTGGGTCGTCGCGCCGCGTCGCGACTACGCTGTGGTCTTCACGACCTTTACGTTCCACTCCGACGGAGCTGACTGACGCCATGAGCTACGACACACTCACCACCCTGCACTCGCTGTCCGCATACATCTGGCTCGGCAGTCTGTTTGGCACCCTCGTGTTTACGACGCTGGTTTCGCGGCGCGCTCCCGCTGGGCTGATCACGGGCGCCACTGCCATCGTCCGATTCTCGACCCGCGTTGGATTGCCGGCTGCAGTGGTGCTGCTTTTGACTGGCATCTGGATGATTGGCACGGGCAATGCTCCCGAGGGCGGCCTGTGGTTGACGATTGGCTTTGTGGCCTGGCTGGTTGCGGCCGTCGTTGGCAGCGCACTGATGCATCCGGCGGCTCGCAAGATGCGCGCGGCTTCGAATGCGGACGAGGCGATCGGGTTTGCACGCCGCATCGCCCTCGTCGGTGGTGCCGAGATCATCATGATTGTGATCGGCATCTGGGTAATGGGCGCACAGCCGGGTAGCTGACCCTCTGCGCGACGATCCCCTCCTCAATAATCGCGACGGCCGCCTCCTTCTTGGGGCCCAGGCCGTCGATGTGGTGGCGGCTGGGGTGTCTTCAATCGCGCTCCCATGGTTGGTCTTAGATGGGGGTGGGTCAAACACTGAGGCTGGGCTTGTCTTCGCCTTCTCGATGCTCCCGTACGTCGTCTTCGGCCTTTTCGCCGGTGTGGTGGGCGACCGTTACAACAGGCGAACGATTATGTGGATCACGCATGCGATGCAAGTCGTCGCGGCCTTGCTGGTGCCGATTTGGGCACTTTCTGGTCAACCGCCGTTGATCGTGATTTTGGGTGCTGCCTTCGTGATTGGTACGGCGCGGGTCTTTGTTGACGCTGCAGTGTTTGGCGCGATCGCCGCCCTGATTGGGCGCCAACATTTCGCTCGTGGACAGGCCACGCTGTCAGCATCGTGGGCGGTTGGCATGTTGGCAGGGCCTGCCCTCGGAGGGGTCTTGATTGCTGCTTTTGGTCCGGCAATCGCGCTGGTTGCGGAGGCTGGCGGCTTTGCCGTGGCGGCGGTGATGATTCTGCTTATTCGGCAGCCGCTTGAAGCCAATGATCATCGTGGACACGAGCCTGCCATCCAGATGATGAAGGAGGGGTTGGCAGTGATTTGGAATAGCCCGAGAATCCGCGTCTATACGTGGCTCAGCGTGGCGTGGAATCTCGGAGCCGCTGCCTCTGTCGGGTTGATCGTCCCGCTCCTACGGGACACGATTGGACTTGGCTCGACGCAGGCTGGAGTGGTGATCGCTGTCGGTGCCCTGATGGGCCTTGTCGTTCCTGCCCTGCTGGGCTGGCTACTGCCACGCGTTGGGGCGGCGAAGGTGACGACAGGTGCAACAGCGTTGAGTGCATGTGCGATTTTTGCGATGGGTATGTCGCCAGGATTCCTGACTGTTCTGGTCAGTAGTGCGGCCCGGTCGCTGTCGGACTACACGATCCTTTCGACGGTAATCGGTGAGCGCCAACGAGGCGTCCCCGACCGCCTCCAAGCCCGTGTCGGCATCTCGATCAGGATGATCGCGGTGATGGCGATTACGGTCGGGTCTGCCGTTGGTTCGATCTTGGCCGATCCACTTGGAGTGCGGACCGTATACCTCTTGTCTGCTGCCGCTGTTGGGTTGGTCTTGCTCGTCGCGATCCCAAGCGTGCTCCGAGTGGGACGCTTAGCGGAAGATGCTGCCTGAGCATTGCTGCGTGCAGAGCCCGTGCGGCGGTTCTAGCGCAGTTGCTGGAGTGCGGCTTCGAGTTGTGCTCGGTCATCCGCATCACCGACGGCAATGCGGAGATATTCCTGCGTTCCCGAGACAACCGCACGCACGAGCACGCCTTGTTCTTCGAGACGCAAGACCGTGGTTGCGACTGCGGTCGTCGGTGCGAGCAGGAACCCGGTCACAGAGGGCAGTGGCTCAAGGTCGTTGCTGCGCATGATCTGCTCGAGCTCAAGCCGTGCCGCTGTCGTCGCCTCTCGACGACGAGTAATCTCGTCGGGTTGCTGAAGCGAGAGCGTGGCCGCGATGTGGGCGATGTCCGTGACGTCGTACCAGTGTCGTAGACGACCAACAGCGTGGGCGATCGGTGTGGGCCCGACGATATAGCCAACGCGGAGTCCTGCGAGGCCAAAGATCTTGGAGAAGGTGCGCAGGTAGCAGACGTTCGGGCGGCTCAGGTCGAGTACGGCCCCGGTGTCGGGTTCATCGCCAACGAATTCTGCATAGGCCTGATCCAGCGCGACTAAGACGTGGCTTGGAACGGCGTCAAGAAAATCGGCGATATCGCTCGGGGGGAGATAGCCACCGGTCGGATTATTGGGGTTGCAGAGGAAGATGATGCGAGTCTTCACTCCGATTGCCTCCAGCGTCGCTGGTAGGTCAATGCACCCATCTGGGCGGACCGGGACTTCGATCACACGGGCGCCATAGCGGAGTGCATCCTGGCGGTACGTCACGAATGACGGCGTGGGGATGATCACGTCGTCGCCGGGCGGCACGAACGCCTGGCAGAGGTAGCCGATCAGCGGGTCGGCGCCGTTGGTAACGACGATGCTCTCTTGGTCGACCGAATGTCGGTCGGCAATCACAGCAGCGAGCTCTTGGCCGCGATCGGGGTATCGATTGGTCTCAGTTAGAGCACGTGCAGCCGCCTCAGCAACCCCAGGGAATGGCCCGAAAGCCGACTCGTTGGCGTCGAGTTTGGCGATCCGCCGAACGCCTAGACGGACCGCAATTGCGGCTGTCGAGGCGTCCGGCGAATAGGGGCTGATCTCATCGCTTACTTGACGTTCTGCGGGCGTTGGCCCGCCATCATGCATTCTTGAATTCCTGCCAAGCCCGGCTGCGGATCTTGGTTGCCTCTTCGCCGAGGAACTGCTCGAACTCGATCGTCTTGGCAGCCGCCTCATCATAGGCGAGTGCTGGGTTGTTCTTGATGGCATCATCGATGTACTGCTCAGCGTCTGGCATCAAGAATGCTGAGCCAGTGTTGTTAATGAAGCCTGCATAATTCTTCGGCTCCAGCAGGAAGTTCATGAAGGCTTCAACTTCCGGAAGCTTCTGCGTACCGCTGATGGCAAGCCAGCCGTCGAGATAGGCTGGCATGCCCTCCTCGGGCGACACCCATACGATGTTCTCGTTTTCGCGCTGGGCGTACGAGACGCTGTAGTCGTAGTCCATCCCCATCACTGCTGTGCCCTTGAGCAACGGCTTTGATGCGTCGGTCGGCAGAATTGCCAAGAGGTGGGGCTTGAGTTCGATCAGCGCGTCACGGGCCGTATCAATTTCGCTCTGCGTTTCCGAGTTAACCGAGTAGCCCTTGTAGATTAGTGCTGCGCCAAGAATGTCGACGTCATAGTCGAACAGCGTTACCTTGCCGGAGTACTTTGGAGCAAGCGACCAGAAGTCAGCCCACGACGTGGGCGTCTCGCTGATGAGGTCCTTACGGTATGCGAAGCCGGTCTTGCCGTAGTCGGTCGGCGGGCCCCAGGGGTAGGCAGTCTTAAAGAAATCGGGGACATTCGCGAGGTTCGGAATGTTGGCGGGGTTGATCTCCTGCAGGAAGTTACCTTCCTTGAGCATCGCGGCGAGTACCGGGCCACCGAGGGCCATGTCGTAGGAACCCTTGTTCTGAGCGACCTGTGCAGCAGCGGCAGAGGTGCCTTCAGTGAGACCCTCAACCTGTTTCACAGTGACACCAGTTGCTGTCTTGAAGTCTGCGACGGTTGTCTTCCCCATCCACTCGGGGTAGTTCATCATCACGATTTCGCCGGAGAGAGCAGCGGTTGTTGCTCCTGCTGCAGTTGCGGCGGCCGTTGTGGCTGCGGCACTGCTCGACGACGAACTACTCGACGACGAACTACTCGACCCGCCACAGGCTGCGAGGAACGCTGCGAGCGAGCCTGCTGTCGCTAGCTGTGCACCCCGTACCAGCGCTGTGCGGCGGGTAAAGGATCGAGATACGTTGAACCCCTCAAATTGCTCAGACACTTAAAGCATCCTCCCTCGGATGATGTTGCCGTATGGACAACTCTATTTGGCGTTTTTAGCACGCGCGAGCGCAGGATGCAATCTTTTGAGGCGTATAAGGCGGCTGGTTTTGGGCCTGGAGGGGACGTGTTTACAGCTTCTGCGCAGCCTCATTCTCCATCGAGCCACAGGATGAATTAGCTGGGATTGACGAGCACAGCGCGCCGATCGGCGACGATGTCATTGTGTGGTCCCCACGAGGTTTCGCGTCGGGATAGCGTGGGAAGGTCGGCGGCGACAATGGCCGGCGCGTCATCGTTTGGGGCTAACGCTCGTGTCGTGCCGGCGGCGTCGATCACGACCGCAGCACCCGTCCAATTGGCACCTCGCTCCGTACCGCAGCGGTCAGCAACGACGAGTGGAACACGATTGAGATGTGCTGCTGCCCGCGCGACGGCAACATAGATGTGGTCAAAGAGCACAATGGGCGGATCGTCAGTGAGGTTGCTCGGGAAGACAAGCAGCTCAGCACCGCCGTCGGCTAGGGCGCGCACAAGGTCGGGGAACCACAGGTCGTAACAGACGCCGACGCCGATCTTGCCAAGGGAGGTGGCGGCAACGAGTGGCGGTTTGTCCCCGGGCACGAAGTACAACGTCTCGCGTCCCCAGAGATGAATCTTGCGATAGACGCCAACAATTCCGGATGGGTCGATCACGACTGCGCTGTTACGGCGCTGACCGTCGGCGTCCAACTCGGCGAGCCCACCAACGATGACGACCTGGCGCTCCTGTGCGAAGGACGACCACTGTGCGGTAGACGATCCAGGGATCGTTTCGCAGGCGGCATCGGCCTCTGCGTCCGACTCAAAGCAGTAGCCACTGATGCATAGCTCGGGGAGCACAAGAATCGTTGCGCCAGCGTCAGCTGCCGCGGTCAGCGCTGCCAGCGCGGCCTGCCGATTTCCAGCAAGGTCACCAAAGACAGGATGGGTACGGATGGCGGCGACGACGGGGCACATGGCGGGTATCTTCCCCGATACCACGCGACGAAGGGGAATGCATGTCCACGCATGAGGTCGAGGATGCCGTGCTGCACTATGAGCAGACGGGTGAGGGACGCGACATCGTGTGGCTTGCTGCCGGTGATCACCCAGGGGCAAACTGGCGGCGTTGGCAGGTTCCAGCATTCGAGCCGGGCTGGCGCAACACAACCTATGACGCTCGTGGCGTGGGACACACGACCTCAAGCACCGACTCTCCGTGGCCTATTTCAATTCATGCCGAGGATGTCATCCAACTGATCGAATCGGTCTGCACACCACCAGTCGCTCTGGTGGGGCTCTCGATGGGATCGTTGATTGGAGTCCAGGTAGCGCACGATCGTCCGGACCTTGTCTCATGCGTGGCGGCAATGGGGACGTGTGTGAAGAAGACCGGATTCATCTGGGAGTGGGAGGAGGCGGAAATTGAGCTTCGTCGTTCCGGCGCCACCTTGCCTCGCGAGTTTGCGACCGCCCACTATGCCTTGCTCTACTACCCGGCTGAGGTGCTCGGCGACGACGAGTTGTGGGCCGAGCTGCGTTCCTTCATCGCCTCCGATTTCTCCGAACGCGACGGCGCGATGCTGGCCGCTCAGTGGCAGGCCTGCCTGGAATACGACTCCACGGAACTTCTCCCCAAGATCGATGTTCCGATCCATGCGGTCGCGTTCTCTGAGGATGTCCAGACGCCACCACAGCGCGTCCGTCAGGTTTCCGACCTTGCCGCGAACGGCCACTTTCACCTGCTCCAAGGGCTTGGCCACGGGTCGGCCTTTGGTCATCGACCAGACGAAGTCAACACCTGTCTGCAAGAGATCATCAGAGGTTATCTGCCGCCTGCATAGTGCGCACTCAACGCTGCGACGGCTGCGGCCACGAGGAGCGTGCGCGCGACGACTGCACTCGGAACCTGTGTGATCTCTGCGTGGTGCTCCAGTTGGGCCACAATCTGTGTGGGAAGTGAGAGGGGAAACTCAACGCGCGGCTCAGCCGTGGGTAGCTCTTCGGTCCAGAGGTTCCGGGCGGTGTGTGCCCCAGCTCCGGCGGTTCGAGTGCAACGCAAGCGGATTGAGCCTGAGTCATAGGGCGAGCAGGCAAAGAGGTCGCTGACGCAGGGGTTGGTCGCGACGAAACAGGGGTCCTCGGCAGCGAGCGTGACACGGTCGCCTGGGGCACTCGGCGTCTGTCGCCAAGCCAACGTGCCGTCCGTCTTGGATTCCGAGCTGAACCACAGATTCAAGGGGTCAGGGATGGCAGTCGTCGAGGCGCCAATGGACTGTGCAGCGAGTGCGTGGAGCTCGAAACAGCTTGGCGAGCCCATGCAACCGATCGCGGCAAATTCGCCAGGGCTGCAGGCGGGGAAAAGCAGGTCGTGCCCTGGCGCGGAGTCCTCAATGAGGGTTAGCAGCACGCGCTCCGCAGGGGGTATTGTGAGCAACTCCGTGCCGATTGTCGGGTTTGCCCCCGCAACGGCTCGCGTGTGGGTGGCCGAGAACCGCTCGTCAAGGTCGGCGGCGGACCAGGCGACGACGTCCACACAGGTATTTCCGGCGAGCTGTTCGATCGTCAGACGATCGCCGCGCTCGAGCCGGGCAATGCCGGTCATACCAACAGACACGTCGAGACATTCAAGGTTCGCACCGGGCAGGGCTGCTGGCTGCGCTGCGGGTTGTGGCGGTGCAGGAACGGGGTCACCTGCGAGTCCACTGGAAACGTGTGCAGTTGCGTCGAACCCTGGGTCGCTCAGTTGCGCGAGCATGACTGCGCGGAATTGGCGGGCGCTGAGAGACAGTGAGATAGTTAAGGCCACGATTGGCATGGTACATTCGCGGTAACAAGTTGGAAATCCGCCAACCAGGAGTGGCAGTGCTGCGACGACTCGACAATATTGATGTGCTCTGCGTTGACCTTCCCGCGATGGTGGCCTTCTATCGCGATGTCTTGGAATTGCCGTCGCTACTGGGCTACAACGAGGAAGAGGGCTGGGCCGGCTTCCAGGCGGGTGACGTCTCGCTCTTCCTGATCGCAGTCGATGCACCGCACGCCGGGAGACGGGTTCCTGGGCAGGGCCCCGCTGGATTGGAGTCCTACGCGTTTGCCGTGGACGACCTTGAGCAGGCGATTGCGGAGTTCGATCGTCGTGGCGTGACATGGGCGGCAGAGATCGTCGAATCGCCGTGGTATCGCTACCGCAGTTTCTACGATCCTGACGGTAACCTTATGCACCTCACGCAGCCCAACCGAGAGGCACTGGGACTGCCTCAATGACTGGACCGACGACTGCTCCGCTGGGGCGACGCCCGGCAGCGCTGCCGGCTGACGTGCCGGTGATCGATGTCGATGTTCATACGGTCGCTCCAACAATTGAGACGCTCTTTCCATGGTTGGATACTCATTGGCAGGAAGTGGCGCGTGTCACCCAGTTTCGGGGTCCGACCGATACGGCGTACCCTCCAGGTGCGGAGACGAGCATTGCTCCAGAGCACCGTGAGCGACACAGCGTGGCCGAAACGCTCCAAGATATTCGTGACCATGTGCTTGATCCGTGGGGCACCGAGCGAGCGATTCTCAATTGCACATACTCAGCAGATGCTGTCAAAAATCCGGATGCTGCTCTGGCTCTCAGCCGTGCGGTCAATTCGTGGGTACGTGAAGAGTGGCTCGCGCACGACGAACGACTCCGGGGGTCGATCGTCGTTCCGAGCCTCGATCCGCACGAGTCTGCACGCGTGATCGATGAGTTTGGTGATGATCCACGCTTCGTTCAGGTGCTGCTGCCTGTCAGGGCCTTTGCGCCTTATGGCAATCGCATATGGCTTCCCGTGATGGATGCTGCGGCCCGTCATGACCTTGCGATTGGGCTGCATTTCGGTGGGACTCCGGGGCATCCCACAACTTCAGTTGGTTGGCCGTCAACGTACGTTGAGGAATACGTGGATATGGCGAGTGCGTTCCAAGCACAGCTGATGAGCTTGGTCGCAGAGGGTGTTTTCGATCGCCTACCGGCACTTCGCGTGATGTGCCTCGAGAGCGGCTTCGGCTGGATGCCAAGCTTTCTGTGGCGTTTCGATCGTCTCTGGCGTGGGCTGCGCCGGGAGATCCCGTGGACACGGCTCCCTCCGTCGGCGTATGTGCGAGAGCATGTGTGCCTCTCTATGCAGCCGTTCGATGTTCCCTCGACGCCCCAGGCTTTTGAGCGGATCGTCGATCAGATCGGTTCCGAATCGATGTTGTGCTTTGCCACCGACTATCCACACTGGCAGGCAGATTCGGCCGAACAGGCGTTACCACCTCTCTCCGACGGCGAGCAGTTTCGTGCGATCATGGCGGGCAACGCGCGGTCACTTTATGGCACACGGTTGGGCGGGTGATTGGCCATGGCAGACGCAGAACCATTGATCGATTGTGATGTCCACAATGCCCTCGCTGATGACGGCGCGTTGGGCCCATACATGCCTCAGGCCTGGCGTGATCGCCGCGAGGCCTTGACGTATCTACCCACCGAGTTTCGAAATGTCCGCGAGAACCTTGGAGATAGGTCGTACATCGGGGCCGAGTATCCGCGACCGACACCCCGTGCCTCACGCGTGGATGCGTGGCCGCCCGATGGTGGAGCACCGGCATCCGACTTAGATTTCACACGGGCCCAACTTCTCGATCGGTGGAATGTTGAGTACGCGGTGCTCAACCCACTGCTCGGCATCGGCGAAATGCTTAATCTGGAGTTGGCAGCAGTGATGGCTCGGGCTGCCAACGATTGGCTGGTGGACCAGTGGCTCGACCCGGAGCCGCGATTCCGTGGCTCTATCGTGATTCCCTACGAGGACGCGGTCTGGAGTGCGGGCGAGATCGATCGCGTAGCGGCTGACGATCGCTTTGTTCAGGCCCTCATGCTGTCACGCACGATCGAGCCGATGGGTCGGCGGCGTTACTGGCCAATTTACGAGGCCTGCGAACGAAATGGGATCCCGCTCGGCATTCATAACGGCGGCTGGGGTGGGCATCCAATGACGCCAACGGGCTTCCCAACCTTTTACCTAGAGGATGCGGCAGCAATGGCACTCGCCTTCCAGGCGCAGATCACCAGCCTCATCTGCGAAGGCGTCCTGCATCGGTTTCCGAGACTACGCATCGTACTGATCGAGGGCGGCTTCGCTTGGCTCCCGTCGTTGATGTGGCGTCTCGATCGTGCGTGGGAGAAGTTGCGTGTGGAGGTACCTCACCTTGACGTACCCCCATCCGTCCTGGTTCGCGAGCGGTTCTGGTTCTCGACGCAGCCGATGGAAGAGACGGAACACCCTCACCAATTCGGTGAGCTAATCGAGGATCTCGATATGTCTGACCGAATCCTCTTCTCCACGGACTATCCACACTGGGACTTCGATTCGCCTAATGCAGCGCTCCCTCCGCGGCTCGACACGGGCCTGCGGCATAAGATCTTGCACGACAACGCTGCGGCGCTCTACGCGCTCCCAGCGGTTTCCCCCGCCAATGACTAAACACGTTCTCTGTGCTGCTCGAGAGCTCGCTGTCGGCGAGCACCGCGTCTTCGACGTCGACGGCCGCTCGATTGGCGTGTACAACGTTGG
Source organism: Actinomycetota bacterium (assembly GCA_005798855.1). Lineage (GTDB taxonomy): Bacteria > Actinomycetota > Thermoleophilia > Gaiellales > F1-60-MAGs149 > F1-60-MAGs149. Next base: position 10,324 of record SYIF01000003.1, read on the forward strand.
AGGCGAGTTCTTGGCGATCCGGAACCGCTGTCCACATCAAGGCGGTCCTCTGTGTGAAGGAGTCCAGGTCGGTGCCTTGATCTCGGAGGAACCCGGTACCTATATCTATGATCGGCCGGGCGAGGTCGTGCGGTGCCCGTGGCATGCGTGGGAATTCGATCTTCGCACTGGGACGTCATGGTTTGACCCTGAGCATCAGCGCGTCAAGTTCTACGAGGTGCAGGTGCTGACGGGCGAGGATGTTGCAGGATTAATGCCGCCGAGGCCCGGGATGTTACCCGGCCCGTACCGCGCAGAAATCGTCCCGGTCTCGGTTGAGGATGCCTATCTGGTGATCGATGTGGGGCACATCCCCAAGGGGTGAGTTGCCCGGGTTTCTAGGCGTTTGCACCAGAAGAAAGTCGGCGTGCTGGAGGAAGCACCGACGTATCGAGTGCAATCTTCGAGGTCTCGCCATCAAGCAGCACGCGTCCGAGCTCGCGCATCTGCGTATCGTCACGCACGTGCAGCGTCAATGTACGCGCGTCTCGGTAGAGGGCCTCGAGTGGATACATGCGAAAAGCTGTTCGTGCGCCGCAGACATCGAACGCACGCTCGGTGGTTCGTAGAACCGTGCGCTTGGCGAGATGGACTGCCATCAGCGACTGTGCTTCGGCCAAGGACCAATTGCCAGTATCCCACGTAGCGGCGGCCGCCTGGACTGCACTGCGTGCACCGTGGACTGCGGCTGCCATTTCCCCGAGTGCTGCCTGGACGAGGTCGGAGTCGGCCAAGTAGCCGCGCTCACGAACCCAGTCGAGACTGAAGTCGAGGGCAGTCCTGGCCACACCAACATGGTTTGCGGCAAATGCCAACGTGAAGGTTCGAGGATCTTTCTGGACCCAGGCACCAGGAGGGCCGATGATCATGTCTTGGGTGACATGGAGGTTCGTGACCCGTACGCTCTGCGAGACGGTTTGGCGCATGCCGAGGACGTCCCACTCATCGATCATTTCGATCTCGGGCGCAGTTCGTGGGACGAGTATCGTCACCGTTCGATCGGGGTAGGGCTCGGACCCAGGCATTGCAACCCAGAGCAGCAGGTGGTCTGCCGCCGGTCCAAGAGATGCGAAGTACTTCATGCAATTGAGACGCCAGCCTGTGCCGTCCGCTTCCATCTCCGTCGCATAGACACCAGGCTGCGCGCTACGTGGTGCCGTCTCGCTGCCAACCGATGCGAGCAACTGCCCCTGCTCCACGATCGGGCGGAGCAGCTGCTCGTGCTGCTCGGGCGTGCCATGGCGGGCAATGAAGCCAAGCGCATGGGAGTGCACCTGCACGAGCTGACCGGTCGAGCTGTCGGCGTAGGCAAGGTGCTCAAGCAACTCGTAGTACGGGGCAAAAGAACCCGCGCTCCACATGCCAAATCCGCCAACTTCGAGTGGGGCGGTCAGCGCTAGGAGGCCCAGTTCTCGGAGGTTCGCGAAATTTTCAGTAGGAAAGGCAACAGTGTTGTCAGAGGCCCGGGCCCGCCCTCGAAATGCCGGAATCAGTGCCTCAATTTGTTCGAGGCGTTGCCTTTGGAGTAGGTTGGTCTGCGCTGGCATCACAGTGCTCCTTGTGCGGCGGATGTTGCCTCTGCGCCGTATGTTAGAAAAGAAATCAGAGTATCTTCGTCGGCTGCCCCGAGCTGAGCGGAAGGCACCACGGGTTCGCGTGGACACGTCGCACCACCAGGCGCAAGGTGCAGTGTGGCTTTCCGCAGAATGACCTGCTCCCACCCGTCTGTCCCCGGCTCACCCTCTGCCTCGATGGGGCCCGAACTACGTGTCGTGCCATCGTTCAGGTGGAGCTCGACGATCGCGACTCGCTGCCCTGGAAAGAGCGCCGTGAGTTCCGGGGCGACGACGATTTCGATGCGTTCGGCAAGTCGATGGACAGCGGGGTCATCAAAACCAGCCAGCACCTCAGGGACGCCAAAGGTACCGCGCGCGAGGGCGGTCGCAACCGGCCAGAGGAGGCTGTACTGCATCTCCTCCGTATTGGTGGGACGGCGACGAGAGAGCAGGTCTGCTGCCGCGAATGTCCGGACCACTACGTGCTCGATCTGATCGGGGTGTGTGAGCGAGGCGCTAAGACCTCGGGCTGCGTCGATCGCCGGCTGGCTCCACCGGCAGCAGGGGTAGGGCTTGATGTAGAGATCGAGCAGTCCCCACTGATTCCCGAGTTGCAGGTCGCGTTCAGTCAACATGAACTCGCTCGTCAGCCCGGTAAAACCGCGACGCGCGAGCAGTGCGCTGGTGGTGCCATTCATTGCGCCCCATCCGCAGGTGTCCTTGGTCATCGCTGGGTCGCCAACTGCGCGGGGCATCAGTGCAATCGGTGCGTGGTACTCGGCGATGCCAAGAGCGTGACCAATTTGGTCGGCGTCGAGCCCATAGAGTCGAGCTGTGGCGGCAGCAACACCGAGCGAGCCCCACGAGGCGGAGGCGTGATACTGGGCCTCACGTTCATGAATCAGCACTCCGGCATGGATCGCGACTTCATAGCCAACGACGACGGCCTCGAGAAACTCCTGTATCGAGGCGTTGACCGCCTGAGCTGCGGCGAGTACCCCGGGGATGATCATGGCGCCCGGATGTCCCTTGGTAATGCGGTGGCCGTCATCGAAATCGAGCACGTTGGCGAGGACACCGTTTGCCCACGCCGCACCTGGGACCGACAGCACTCGTCCGTCGAGGAGAGCACGGGCAGTCGTGCCGCCCATTGCCTCAGAGGCGAAGTCGGCGGCGATGCTCGAGGCCGGGGCAACACGACCAGCGACCGAAACGGCAGCAAAATCAACGAGCACCAGCGCCACGTGGCGACGGACATGGGCGGGGACATCGTCCCAGCGGAGTTTCTGAGTAAAATCGACGACCTGCGAGGCCACGCTGATCGACGGTGCGCTAGTCGCCACTGGACATTCCCTTGAGTGCGGCTGAGAGGTTGTGGGCGGCATCGATCAGGCGGACGCCGGCTTCGTCAATGCTTGAGTCAAAGCGATACTTTGGCCCAGAAATATTGATCGCCGCGATGATGCGCCCCTCCGGGTTTCGTACGGGTGTCGCGACCGCGACAAGGCCAGCTTCGAGTTCTTCGTCGGCGACGGAGAAGCCGCGCTTGCGTGCCTCGGCTATGCGCTCCATGTAGGCCTTCGGGGTCGTTGCCGTATTTGGGCCCACCTGGTCCATCGATCGAGACGCAAGCAGTTGCAGGATCGCACCATCGGGCTCATCGACCAAGAGTGCACGACCAACAGCAGTGCAGTAGATCGGGGCGGTACGACCAACCCAGCCCATCGATTGCACGCGTGTTGGCGCAGATTCAGACAGGATTGTGATGGTCTCAGCGCCGTGGAGCACTGAGAGAAATGCGCGCTCACCGAATTCGTTGACGAGTTGCTGAAGCACCGGACGGCCAGCGTCGAGCAGGAGGCGCTCGCCCGCGAGACTTGCGAGGGCATAGATACGCCAGCCGAGACGGTAGCCACGTGTTTCGGGATTGCGATCGACCAGACCGTACTCAGCCAAGGTCTTGAGCGTACGCGACACCTGGCTTTTCTCGCGTCCAAGGAGTTCCGCAATTTTGGTAACGCCAAGAGTGCCCTGCTCGATCGCCTCGTCCGAGCCGAGTGAGAGCAACACTTCGAGGCTCCGGCGAATGCTCGTCTCGCGGTCCCCCGTTCCGCGCGGACCATCCAGCGAGGCATCAGATGCAGTATTACCAACCACTGTTGCTGACCGTATCACCTCGGATCCGCTGCGGCAATCTAACCCTACCTTGCTGAAATCGTCGAGGGATTTGGAGTTCATTGGCCAGCCGGGTATGAAGAGGCAGATAGGTGCTGCATCACAGCGCGCCAACCTCAGCGGCGCCGTGCCACGCGGGATCCGAGGCGGCCTCGGTCTCGCCTGAGGCATTGACGGTAATCAGGCTGCAGCGGGCAAAGGGCTCTGAGGCTGGCGTCAGTGCGCGACGGATGACGGGATGGCCACGCAGCTCCAGCTCGGCAATAGTGGCGGCAGGGATGCGGTCATCGACGAAGGTATCGCCGCCCTCGCACCAGACGCGTGGAAGTTCGACCGAGTCGCGTGCCGTGAGGCCGTGGTGGAGTGCATTCACGATCGCGTGCGTCACAGAGCTTGTGATGGCCCAGCCGCCCGAGCCAGCAGCCGCTGCCACGGCAGCACCCTCTTGGTCGACCGCAATCGCGGCAGGAACACCAAATAGCGGTCGCTTGAAGGGCGCGATCGAGTTGGAACGACCAGGGCGAGGATCAAAGTTCGCCATGCCGCTATTGCCGAAGCCACTAATCTCAGGGATCAACGTACCGCCCCCAAAATCCTGTCCAATCGTGGTGATGATCACGGACACACCACCATCAGCATCACGAGCGACAACTTGGGTTGTCCCATCGGTCCCACCGGAGCCAGGTAGAACACCGTCGGCAACAGGTCCTGGCGTAATCGGCCGGGCCGCTGCGCGTTGTTGGTTGATGGCTGTTGCCCGCAACGTTGCGTACTCCGCACTTCGCAGGACTTGACTGTAGTGCGGCGTCGCCGCTGGGTCGCCAGACCAGGAAACGGCATCGGCAAAGACATGACCAAAAGCCTCTGCCATCAGGTGCAGAGCATCGGGACTAAGTGGATCACCGGCGGGCAGGTGCAGACGATCGAGCAGGCCAAACAGCAGATGCCCAAGATCGTCATCACCCACGGCGACGGCATACGAGCCAAATGCTGTCGGTGTTTCACGCGAAATCGTTGGGCGGTACGCGGCAAGATCTGCCAGCGTCATCACACCCCCAGTCTCGCGAAGTGCAGCGACGATTGCCTCCGCGATGGGGCCTTCGTAGAAGGCGTCTGGGCCATCGCTTGCGATCCGTTGCAGGGTTTCGCAGAGCCCGGTCATGGCGAGCTGAGAGCCAGGACCCCAATGGTCTGTGGCTCGTGGAGGCTGCCCATTCGGGACTGCCCATGCGGCGGCGGCAGGCGTAGCCCGCAGCCGTTCGAATGCATTGACAGCGACGAGGGCGAACGGCCAGTCGACGGCAAACCCTTGCTGAGCAAGTTCGATGGCAGGTGCCAGGACTGCTGCGAGCGGCAGTCGTCCAGCCAGGGCGTGTGCCTCGCACATGCCACGGACAGCGCCAGGAACTGCGGTTGCGCGACCGCCATTGGCATTGCTGCCGTCGGGAACCGTTGGAGCATCGTAGGGTGCGCCAGCATCCACGCTCCCGGTGTCGGCGACGTCGAACATGTCAGCGCACGCTGCGCTGGGTGCCCATGGTCCGTGGTCGACCGAGAGGAATGTCTGCGTGGCAGGATCCCAGGTGAGGAGGTGCCCGTAGCCGGCTAGCCCAGCGTTATTCGGCTCGACGATCGCTGCGCAAAAGGCGCCCGCGATGACGGCATCGACGGAGTTACCGCCTTCGTGCAAGATGCGGACACCTGCCGCCACTTCGCTTGGATGTCCGGCAGCAACGGCCATGGTGTGATCAGGAGACATCCTCAGCCCCCACTGTTTGTGGTGTCACCTCGATCACCGTGGGTCGGTCTGCCTGCAGCGCATCTCGCACATGCGTTGTGATGTCTTCGACTGTCTCGGCTTTCACACCGAGGCAACCAAAGCCACGGGCAATCGCGGGATAGTCAAAGGCGGACGCATCTGTTCCGATTCGCGGAATCGACGACAGATCCATGGCATCACGAATCTCGCCGTAGCCCGAGTTGTTCCAGACGATGATCGGCAGTGGTAGGCCACAATCCCGCCCAGTTGCTAGCTCTTGGAGTGTGAACAGAAAGCCACCGTCACCGGCAATTGCAATGACATCACGCGTTGGTTCGGCCAGCTTGGCTCCGATTGCCATCGGCAACGCTGGCCCGAGACAGCCGAACCCAATCGGCATCAGCCACGAACCAGGGGCGTAGACGTCGAGCGCATGGTTGGCGGCATAGCCAGGCTGTGTCGAGTCAACGGCAACGATGCGATCACGCGCCAATGCTGAGTCGAGCGCACGGATCGTCGGTAGGTAGCGACGCAATTCATCAGGCCAGATTACGGCGGCGTTATCGGCGGCAATCTGTCGACCCAACTCGGCGACACGGTCCGTCGCAACCGGCTGTCCAAGTGCCGTTGTGATCGCTTCGAGACACGCGGTTGCATCGCCGTGCATTGCGATCGCAGGTAGTACGTTCGTCTCGAGTGAGCGCTCGTCCGTATCGATGCGGATCACGTGCCCCTGCGGCTTAAAGCCCTCAGCGTGGGTCCACCAATCGAGATCCGAGACCTGGCTGCCGACCACGACGACGACGTCGGCCTCAACGAAATACCGATCGAGCGGCGAGAACATCATGCGCGAGGGGATGCACAGCGGGTGGTCTGCGGGGATTGCCCCCTTGGCATTGATCGTCAGTCCAACCGGGGCGCCAAGCTGCTCTGCGAGCGCAAGTGCGGCGGGCCCGGCATTACGTCCGCCACCACCAAGGATGATGGCCGGGTTCTTTGCAGCAACGAGCAGGTCCAGGGCGGCGCCGACCATCTCTTCGGTTGGAGCCAGCGCGGGTGGCAGGCTAGGGCTGGGGCCGTTTGCTGCGGGGTGGCGCAGGATGTCCATCGGCACCTCTAGGTGGACAGGGCCACGCGGTCCCGAACGACCAGAGAGCACAGCCCAGGCCTCAGCCACGGCCTGCTCGAGCATGCTCGGGTCAGTTACCGTCAGCGTGCGACGCGTGACCGTACCGGTCATCGCCGCCTGGTCAGGCAGATCGTGGATGACGCCCAATTGGCGACCACGGTGCGTGGTCTTGACGGCGGCCGAGATCACCAGCAGTGGAGTCGAATCGTGGCGGGCCTGAGCGAGCGGCGTCATCGCATTCGTGACACCGGGCCCGGTGATGATGATCATGACTCCCGGCGTGTCGGTTACCCGTCCCCAACCGTCGGCCATAAAACCGGCACCCTGCTCATGACGGGTGGTGATGTGGCGGATCTCGCTATTGCCAAGGCCACGGTAGAGCTCGAGCGTATGCACACCCGGGATCCCAAAGACCGTGGTGACACCACGCTCGGCAAGCAACTCGACAAGATGTTCTCCACAGGTTTTCATCAGTAGCCCTTCAGGTGCTGTAGCGATAGCACTGTTATTGCACCGGGGTTAGAGCATGGCCAGACGTCTGCCAGCTAATGACGTTTTGTGCCTGGTGGGCGTAGGTGGCTGCCTCGGCCTCCACACTCCAGAAGGCGGCGTGTGGATTGATCACGATCCGAGGATGCGAGCGAATTGCTGCGGTAGGTGTTGGAGGTTCGTCGGCGAGTACGTCGATGGCCGCGCCCGCAATAGTCCCGGCATCGAGCGCTGTCAGGAGGGCGTCGGTAACGACCAGTCCACCACGCGCGACATTGATGAGGTAGGCCTCAGGTCGCATCTGGGATAGTCGTCCAGCATCGATCAAGGGAGGTTGTCCCACCTGAGCGGGGATGTGAAGCGAGACGACATCGCTGATGCCGAGTAGCTCATCGAGAGTCACTGCTCGAACGGGCGCTGTGATCGGGGCGATCGGATCATGCGCGACTACTGCGCCGAAGAACGGGGCGGCGAGCTCGGCGACGCGACGACCGATCCGACCAAACCCGACGAGTCCAAGCGTGAGCCCTGAGACACGGTGGCGCGGCCCTGTGGCGAATGGGTCCCACGCTCCCTCGCGGACCGAGCGATCGAGAAAGTTGGTGTGCCGTAGGAGTCCGAGGGCGAGCGCAAGCGTCGTGACGGCAACTTCTTCCGTCACGACATCAGGCACGTTAGTGACCACGATGTCGTGACGTTTGGCGGCAGCGAGGTCGATGTGGTTTGTCCCAACGGTTGCCGACGCGATCACGCGGAGGTCGGGCAACGCTGCAATGGCAGCGGCGGAAATGGGGCTGTCGCCAACAAGGATTGCGGTTGCGCCTGTGGCGGCAGCGACGACTTCCTCGTCTGTATTTGCGAGTGCGTGTTCGACGCTGAAGCCCGCGGCCTCAAGCAACGTGGGCCCGTCGTGGGGGTCAGCAGGTGCCGTATCAAGGTAGATTGCCTTCATGATTTTGGTGCCGTATTTCCAACCACGCGTGCATGATAATCCTTTGACGCACCGAATGCGCGGCACATTCAGTTATTGCACTCTCATGCCTTGGCGTGCTAACAACTGACAGGCAATCATGAATACACAACACCATTCGAGCGTTCCTCGAGGCGGCAGATGATCACGCGCCGTTCAATTCTGGTCGTGCCTACGGTCGTCTGGGCGGGGATTTTTTTCTTCATTCCTCTCGGCCTACTGGTCTTCTACTCGTTCGGCCAGATCGACATCTTCACGTTCGATGTCACCTGGGGCTGGACGTTTGAGAACTACCAGCGCATCATCGATCCGCTCTATTTCAAGCCGATCATGCGCGGTGTGGGCATCAGCCTCCTCGCGACAGCGCTCTGTCTGGTGATTGGTTTTCCAGTAGCTCTCTGGATGAGTCGGCTCGGTGGTCTTGCACAGTCGCTCTTGCTCGTCGCCGTGATGGTCCCCTTTTGGGCATCGTTCGTCGTGCGCACGTATGCATTGGTCAATCTTCTCTCCGATGGCGGGCCCGTGGCCGATGCCCTAAAGGTGATTGGCATAGGTGGCGGAGCGCCCGGCATCATGTACACACCGTTTGCGGTGGCGATTGGCATTGTCTACTCCTATCTGCCGCTGATGATCTTGCCGCTGTTCGTGGCACTCGAACGCATCAATCCGTCACTCCTGCAGGCCAGCGCAGATCTGGGAGCCTCTAGCTTTCGTAGTTTTCGTCGTGTGACCTTGCCGCTCGCCGCACCGGGGATTGTTGCTGGCTGTGTCTTGGTGGGCATTCCGGCGACAGGTGAATATGTGATTCCTGCCATCCTTGGCGGCGGCAAGACGCTGCTGGTTGGCAATGTGATTGCCGATCAGTTCCTCGAGCTCGGCGACTACCCGTTCGGGTCTGCCCTGGCTGTCGCACTCATGCTGGCGCTGATGGCGGTGCTCGTAGTCGTGCGTTCGCGGCTACGTAATACGGAAGACGTCGCCTGATGCGCCGGCCAAGCCTCGTCGCAGTAATCGCGATCATCGTGGTCACACTTCTATATGCGCCGATCGTGCTCGTGATTATCAACAGCTTTAATGCCGACAAGTTGCTTATTGCATGGGGTGGCTTCACCACAGAGTGGTATCGCGAGGCACTATCAGACGAGCGCGTTCGCAATGCATTCATGACCAGCATCAAGGTTGCGCTGCTCTCAACGGTCATTTCGCTGGTGATCGCGATTACCGCGGCCCTGTGGACACGTCGTGCTTTGGCAGGTCGCCGTCGACTCTTCGACGCCACGACGTTCCTACGCATCATCCTGCCAGAGACGGTCTTTGCGCTGGGACTGTTTCTGCTGTTCACACGTTTTGACATTCCACTCGGAATCCCAGCGATCGTGATCGGGCACGTGGTCTTCAACTCGGCCTACGCAACGATCATTATTCAGTCTCGCTTTTCAACCATGGACACAACCTTGGAGTCGGCAGCTGCAGACCTTGGGGCTCCACCATGGAGGGTGTTTCGCCGCGTCACGTTGCCGCTAATTTTGCCGGCTGTGATCGCTGCGGGTCTGCTGGTGTTTTCATTCTCGTTTGATGCTGTCGTGACATCGCTCTTTCTCGGTGGCACGCACGCGGAGACGTTGCCCGTGCTGCTGCTCGGGATGATTCGCCTACACGTGACGCCAGAGGTCAATGCGATCGGCGTGATGGTGATGCTTACGACAACGGCACTGTTCGCAGTCGCTGCTGGTGTCATCAGTGTCCGTAGTGCCGCAGGCGCTCGAGCGTCCGCAAAGCAATGGAGAACGACGTGACAGATCACGGGCCAGCAGTACGACTCAGCGGCGTCAAGCGCCAGTTCGGCGATGCCTATGCACTCCGGGGGATCGACCTCGAAATCGCTGACGGCGAATTTTTCTCGTTGATTGGGCCAAGTGGGTGTGGCAAGACAACGACGCTGCGACTGATCTCCGGGCTTGATAACCCGACGACCGGTAGCGTCGAAGTTCACGGGCAACCGATGATGGGCGTACCAGCCCACAAGCGACCTGTCACCACGGTCTTTCAGAGTTACGCGCTATTCCCGCATCTCGATGTGTATGAGAACGTGGCCTTTGGGCTACGGGAACGGAAGGTTCCAAACGAGCAAGTACGCGAGAAGGTCAGCACGATGCTCGAACTCGTCAACCTAACGGGGCGCAATACGGCGCGACCACGGGAACTCTCGGGTGGTCAGCAACAGCGCATCGCGTTGGCAAGATCGCTCGTACTCGACCCGGAAGTGCTCTTGCTCGACGAACCGCTGGGCGCGTTAGACCTTCGCCTCCGTAAGCAGTTGCAGGGACTTTTGAAGACAGTGCAACGCGAGGTCGGCGTCACCTTTATCTACGTGACACACGATCAAGAAGAGGCCTTCTCGATGTCGGACCGTGTTGCGGTGCTGCGTGAGGGTCTAATCGAACAGGTGGGTCGACCCCGTGAGATCTACGCGGAACCCCAGACGGCCTTTGTTGCGGACTTCGTTGGCGGGGCGAATCAGATCCCCGTCACAATCGTCAATGTGACAGCGGGTTCGTATCGGGTTGATGCCGGCCGACTCGGATCCTGGACGAGCCCAGGGATTAGTGGACTCCAGTTAGGACAAAAAGCCACCGCAATCATCCGACCCGAGACGGTTCAGGTCGGAGGCGGTGACGTGTCCGTCGAAGGTCGTGTCACAGATCTCTCGTTTGTCGGACCGGTGATGAATCTCGCAGTCGCGTGCGGTGAACTGGAGATCCGCTCCATGATCTCCGGGCGAACGCCCCAACCGGAAGAAGCAACGAAATTTGGCTGGGATGCGGCGGATTCTTGGATCGTGGCGGCCGCCGTTGAAGCTGAGCCAGCGTGACCTTTTCCCTCGCCGGGCGCTGCGCACGGACGGGGGCCTTTGGGGTCATAGCCGCAACCTGCGACATCGCGGTTGGTTCGCGGGTTAGCTATGTCGCTGCCGGGGTTGGCGCTGTGATTACCCAGCACCGAACTGACCCTCGACTCGGCCCGGTGGGAATCGAATCGCTCAGGCGTGGGCGTGCAGCTGAAGAGGTGATTGCAGAGCTTGTTGCAGAGACGCCTCACTCCGGTTGGCGCCAACTCGCAGTCATCGATGGGGTGGGCCGGACCGCAAGTTTTTCCGGCGATCGTGTGACCACGGTCACCGCTGAGGTCCATGGGCAAGACTGCGTTGCAATCGGTAATTGTCTCGGCGACTCGGGGGTTGGGGCGGTGATGGTTGCCGCCTTCGTTGCGACCCCTGCCGACCCTCTCGGCGAACGCCTAATGCAGGCGCTAGAGGCCGGGCTCGCAGCAGGTGGAGAGACGTCGCCAACCCTGTCGGCAGTGATGCTCGCGGCCGTCGACCCAGGGATGTCGTTGATTGACCTGCGTGTCGATTACGACCCCGCGCCCGTCGTACAATTACGGACACTGTGGGAGGAGTATCGCGGCTGGGTCCGCGATTTCCGACTGCGAGCGCTCAATCCAGATCAGGCGGCTGGTTGCGCAGATGCAACAGAGGGCGAAGGAGTGATCTGAGTGGCTGATACCACAGGGCCGAGGATTCGAGCAGATTTTCCGTTTGCGGTCGAAGTCCGCGATAACGTCGAGATTCCACTCACCGATGGCACGATCCTGCGTGCCTGCCTCTGGCTCCCGGTTGCTGCAGCACAGGAGCCTGTGCCGGCGATCTTGGAGTATGTCCCGTATCGCAAGGGCGACTCGTACGCGGCTGATGATGCCGTGCGATATCCGTGGTTTGCGGGACATGGCTATGCCTGCGTGCGCGTAGATATTCGCGGCAGTGGCGATTCGTCCGGCGTGTTGCTTGATGAGTATCACCCACAGGAGCAGTTGGACTGCCTCGAGATCCTGAAATGGATTGCCGCACAGCCGTGGTGTACCGGGGACATCGGGATGATGGGTATCTCGTGGAGTGGCTTCAATAGCCTGCAGGTTGCAGCTCATCGGCCGCCCGAGCTGAAGGCGATTATCACCTGCTGTTCGACCGATGATCGCTACACAGACGATGTCCACTATGTCGGTGGGCTGCCGCTCGCCTTCTATCTGTTGCCGTGGGCCTCAGTGATGATGGCCTTCAACGCGCGTCCACCGGATCCGGCATTCGTGGGCGAGAACTGGCGAGAGATTTGGATGGAGCGACTCGAAGGGAGTCCGTTTCTGGCTGAGGAATGGCTTCGCCACCAGCGGCGAGACGACTACTGGGAGCAGGGCTCTGTTCGACAGGACTACAGCGCCATCACCGCTGCGGTCTACATTGTTGGCGGTTGGTCCGATGGGTATACGAGTGCGATTCCCCGACTGCTCGAGGGGCTCACGTGTCCACGCAAGGCGCTCGTCGGTCCGTGGGAGCACATCTGGCCCGAGTTCGGTTATCCCGGTCCGGCGATCGGGTTCTTACAGGAAGCCTTGCGTTTCTGGGACCACTGGTTGAAGGGTGTTGACAACGGTGTGATGGCAGAGCCCGAACTGCGCTACTGGCGACAGGACAGTGTCGAGCCGCGTGGTGGCTATGACATTCGTCCAGGCGCGTGGGCTGCGGAGGCGACATGGCCATCGCCACATGTCAGCGAAGAGCGTTTCTACCTTCGGCACGATTGTCTCGGGGCAGAGCCGGATCACGGCACGGTGCGAGATCACTCGAGCCCGCTCACGTTGGGGCTCGATGGTGGCTCGTGGCTCCCGTATTGCAATCCCGCTGATCTCCCTGGGGATCAGCGGGCAGAGGATGCGTGGTCGCTTACATTCGATGGTGCCCCGCTCGAGCAAGAGCTCGAGATTCTCGGTTGTCCAACAGTTGCACTGCACGTTGCCGCGGATCGTCCGCGTGCATTCGTAGCGGTGCGGCTATGCGATGTACACCCAAATGGCACATCGACGCTGATTACCCGCGGGCTTCTCAACCTCTGCCATCGTGAGGGGCATCGTGACCCTGTCGAGATAATCCCTGGCCGGCTTGATCGCGTCAACGTGGAGCTCAAAGCAATCTCGTACGTCATGCCACCGGGGCACCGGCTGCGCGTTGCCGTCTCGACGTCGTACTGGCCGTGGGCGTGGCCTTCGCCAGAGGTTGCGACCATCACGGTGGCCTGCGACGAGGCAAGTGTCTTGGTTGTACCGGTCCGATCATCAATAGCGCCCAACATCGAGTTGCCGGCGTTCGATGAACCAGAGACTGCTGCACCGTTGGAATTCGAGTGGTTGGCCGAGCGGGAGCCCCGCTGGGAAATCTCGCACGATGTCGTCACTAACACGCACACGATGGTGATGGCACGCGCATTGGCAGGCGCGAAACGTTTGCCAAATGGCATCGAGTATCGCGATCTCGACCCGGTCAGTTTTTCCCTCGTTGATGGCGATCCACTATCGCCCGTTGTGGAGGCAGCTCGGACCATTCAGATTGGGCGTGGTGACTGGCAGACGCGCGTCGAGGTACGAGCTCGCATGACCTGCGATGCCGAAAACTTCTTTGTCACGGGGCACCTCGAGGTGTTTGAGGGCAGCGAGCTGATCTTCGAGCGATCCCACGACGTTTCCGTCCCACGCGACTACTGCTAAATGGAACATGCCAGCCCGCAGCAATTGCAGAACGTGCTGGTCGGCAAGATTGAGGCAATCGCCGAACTGACGGAGCGCCTCGTAGAGGAGGAGAGCCCGACCTCTGCAGGTGAGGGCGTAGCGGCTGTGCTCGCGTTGTTTGAGAAGCGGCTGCGAGCGATTGGTTTTGTGACTCGATCGATCGATGTTGGGTTATTGGCGCCCGTGCTCGACGCAGTGCTGGAGTTTGGCCCAGGACCAACCGTCTTGGTGTTAGGTCACGCCGACACAGTTTGGCCGTCCGGGACAGCAGTGGACTGGCACTTTGCTCGAGCCAACGGACGTTGGTCGGGGCCAGGAGTTGGCGATATGAAGGCCTGTCTGGTGCTCGCTGCAGCGGCTCTTGAGGCATTGCTTGAGGTAGCTCCGCCGAACGCGGGGAGTGTCCGTTTTCTCGTAATCCCAGACGAGGAAGCTGGTAGCGCTGCCAGCCGTCAGATAATCGAGGAGGCGGCGAGCACAGCTGCTGCGTGTTTGACGTTGGAAGCGGCTCGCCCCAATGGTGGACTCGTCACGAGTCGAGGAGCGGTTGGTGCCATGCACCTCGAAACCTTTGGTGTTGCGTGTCATGTCACGGACCCCGGTCCACACCAGGATGCGCTCGTCCCTCTGATCACAGTCGCGGCAGCGCTCCCGGAGCTCTCGCATGATGGCGCAGTCGCCCACGTCGGTGTTCTAGCTGCGGGTTCGGCGCGCCAGGTAGTGCCGGAATCCGCAGAGGCTTGGATTGATCTGCGGGCAGAAACGACTGAGGCCGGGGAACAGTTGGCGGCCGCGGTGGCTGACAGTCTGGCGCAGGCGTGTGCCGTGGAAGGCGTGGAGTTTGTGGTCACCGGCGGCGTGACACGACCGGCCTTCCCACGCACGCCCGGCACGGGAGAGCTCTACGACCGAGCGGTGGCGGTGGCCACGGCCTTGGATATATCACTCGCCGAGGTGGCGGAACGCGGTGGCTCAGACGCGTCTTTTGCAGCGGCACTTGGTGTGCCGACGCTCGACGGTCTTGGCCCGATTTGCCATGGCTCGTGCAGTCGCGAAGAATGGATTGAGGAGGACTCGCTCGCGGTCTACGGTGCGATCTTCGCCGACCTCGTCCAGTCCGTGCTCGCCGGCGCACTCTGCGCCAGCGCGAAGCCCTAGCCCAGCACCTCAAGCACGGCACTGATCAGCCCATCGAGGTCGTGCTCGTCGGCTTCGAGGGCGATGCCCACGCCGAGTTCGCGCATGGCCGCGCTCGTGACAGGGCCGATTGAGATGCCCTTGAGGGCGGTCAGGTCGCGGTCGGGATAGGCCGCGACGAGCGCGCGGACGGTCGAGGCGGAGGTGAAGGTGACCGCGTCGGCTGCGAGTGGGCCATCGCCTGACGGTACGGCGTACTCGGTGCGATACAGCGCTGCGATGTCGACGATCGCACCCGCGTTTGTGAGACCCTCGGGCAGCAGGTCGCGAGCCTCCTCGGCACGGGCGATCAAAACACGCTTGCCAGCCATGCGATCTTGCAGCGTCTCGAGCAGAGCCTCGGCGACCGCTCGCTCGGAGACGGTGTCGGCAACGACGCCGATCTGGCGCAGGGCCTCGGCCGTGCCAGGGCCGATCGCCGCGACCTCGACGCCGTGCAGCACGCGCGCATCGCCACCAATGCGGTCGAGCAGAAGCGGGGGCGTGTTCGGGCTCGTGACGACGACGACGTCGTAGACGCTCGCGTCGATTGGATCGCCGGCGAGGGGAACGGTCGAGATCGTGGGTGCGCTGACGACGTTCGCGCCGAGGTCGGTCAGCCGGCGTGTCAGTCCGTCGGCTTGGGCGCGAGCACGCGTGACGGCAACCACGCGACCGGCGAGTGGCAGCCGCTCTGCCCAGCCAATCGCTTCGCGTACGGTGACGATCTCGCCGATTACGGTGACGGCGGGCGCGCGGACCTTGGCGGCCTCAGCCACCTCCGCAATCGTTGCGAGCGTACCGGTCGTCACGCGCTGCGTCGGCAGCGTGCCGCGCTCGACGATGCCAACGGGAGTCTCGGCAGGACGACCGCCGGAGATCAAAGCGTCGGCGATCAGGCCGAGGCGTCCGACGCCCATCAAGACGACGAGCGTGCCACCTGCCTTTGCGAGTGCCGCCCAATCGGTCTGGGTCTCGGGTTTATCGGGGTTCTCATGACCAGTCACGATCGTCACGTGCGTCGACAGGCCACGATGCGTAATCGGAAAGCCGGCTGCTGCGGGTGCGGCAAGCGAACTGCTGATCCCAGGCACGACCTCGTAGTCGACGTCGGCTTCGTGCAACGCCTCCGCCTCCTCCGAGCCGCGACCGAAGACAAACGGATCGCCGCCCTTGAGGCGCACGATCAGCTGGCCGGTCTGGCCGTGTTCGACGAGGCATGCGTTGATCTGATTCTGCGTCATCGCCACATCGCCCGGCGCCTTGCCTGCGTTGATCAGCACGCAGCCCGGCTTGGCCTCGAGTGGCAACTGGTCGCCAGCAAGACGATCGAGCACGAGCACGTCGGCGCGCCGCACGAGATCGAGCCCGCGTACGGTAATCAGCCCCGGGTCACCCGGGCCGGCGCCGACAAGGAAAACCGTCACGCGGCCCCCTCGGCGAGCAACTCGCGCCCGCCGTCAGCAAGCAACTGTGCGACGATCGTAGCGACGAGGCTGGTGGGGTTATCGCCAGTTGCCTCGTGACGAATGGTCTGAGTACCGTCGGGCGAACCGACCCATCCGATCAGGGTCCAGTCGGCTCCTTCGCGGTACGCATGGGCGGCGACCGGTACGCGGCAGCCGCCACCGAGGCTGCGCGTCACTCCCCGCTCGGCCATCACTGCGATACGCGTGTCGGCATCGTCGACTGCGGTTACTCGCGCCTCATCGCCCGAACGTGTCTGCAGGGCAATGGCACCTTGACCCGACTCGGGCACGATCATCGCGACGGGGAATCGGAAGCCAATCTCGTGGGCAAGCTCGATCCGATCGAGGCCGCAGGCCGCCAGCACGACACCATCCAAGTCGCTGGTTGAGCGATGCGCAAGACGGGTCTGGACGTTCCCGCGGACGGGCACCATCGTCAAATCGGGGCGTAGCGATCGCAGCGCAGATGAGCGCCGAATCGACGATGTACCGACGCGGGCTCCCACCGAGATATCACCAAAGGAGCGCGCCTCACCGCACCAAGCGTCACGAGGATCGGCGCGGGGCAGGAAGGCGGCTAGTGCCAAACCGTCGAGTTCGTCGCCGGTCAGGTCCTTCGCCGAGTGCACGGCTACATCGATCTCTTCGGCGAGCAGTGCCTCCTCGAGTGCGGAGGCAAATGCGCCAGGGCCTAACTCGCCAAGCGGCGTCGACTGTGCGGCGTCACCGCGTGTTGAAACAACCACCATCTCAACCTTGGCACCCGCAGCGGTCATGGCGTCGGCTGCGAGGCGCGCCTGTGCCTGCGCGAGCGGCGAGCCTCGCGTGCCAAGGCGGAGCAGAAGGCTCATTTCGTTGACGGGTCCGATGGTGCAGCGCGTTCAAGCTCCTCAAGCGTCGCCTCGAGCCGCGTCAACTTACGACCGATAATTCCCACGTACGCGAGGATCACAAGCCAGACGGCGATGTAGGCACCGGCGACGTACGGCACTGCGTCCTGGAGCGTCATGCATCCTCCCCGCGCGCCACGCGCTGCAACTGGAGCACGCGCGCGGCCGTCCGCTTGCCGCGCATTTCGGTGGAGATCAGGAGCACCATCAGACTCAGCATGCCTGCAAAACCGACGACAAACGTCAGTAAAAACGAGTTTGGCATCGCAGCGCCATCCGAGGTAAAGACCACGGGGTGGATCAGGGTCTGCGCGATCCGCACGGCAAGAAACGAGAGCGGAATCAGGCCAACACCGAGCAGCGCAAAGACCGCCGAGGCCGAGCGGCGTCGTTCGCCCTCATCGAGCGAGAAGCGCAGCATGAAGTACGCGCAGTAGTAGAGAAACAGAATCAGGAAGACGTTGATTTGGCGATCGCCCCAGTTCCACCACACGCCCCACGAGGCCTTGGCCCAGATTGGTCCCGTCAACAGCACGAGCGTGCCCCAGATCGTGCCGGAGTGCACACCAACGTACGAGCGCAGGTCCCAGACCTCAGTGCGCTTCCACAGGTACATCGCCGCCGAGAACGCGCCGAACGCGAACGCGACGTAGGACGTCAAGGCAATCGGAACGTGAAAGTAGAAGATCTTCTGGCTCAGCCCTTGGTCGAAGTCTTCGGGCGTCCACCAGAACGCGAGTGCGACAGTCAGCGGAATCAGAATCGTGCTGAGGACAAGCGGGATGGTGGTCGAAAGGCGGCCAAGAGAGCGCATGATCAATCTCCTAGAAGGTGCTCTGAGGTGCCCCATGCGAGCGCCGCGAACACGAGGTCATAGAGTGCCAGAAATCCGAGAGGCCGGAATCCCCCTACCTCTTCGCCGAAAGCGCCGTACGTAGCCGTCACGCCCGCCAAGACAATCGGGATGACGAGTGGCAGGACGAGCACCGGTAAGAGCACGTCGCGCGTGCGGGCTCCGAGGGCCAGTGCGGCGGCCAGCGTGCCGACGAGGGCGATGCCAACGTTGGCCAAGAGCAACGCGACGACGACCGTGCCAATGCTCGGGCCCCCGGCTTGGAAAAACAGCACCCACCAAACAGGCACGGCGACGACCTCCACCACGACCAGAAAGCCAAACTGAGCGAGCGCGGCACCAATCCAGATTGCGGCGCGATCGATCGGCGCCAAGAGCAGCGCATCGAGTGCGCCCTCCTCCTGCTCGGCAGCGAACGTGCGCAAGAGGCCGAGCACTGCCGTAAAGACCACCGCGGCCCAGAGCATGCCGGCTGCCGCGCGACTGCCCGCGCCTGTATCGCCGCTCAACGCGAAGTGGACAATCACGATCGTTGCGGCGATAAACAGCAGCATCGCGAAGATCACCTCACGGCGACGAAGCTCAAGCACGAATTTGACGCGGGCGATCGCGAGCGCTGCGGGGATCATGCGAGGCTCCCGGCGCTGAGGTGGACGGCGCGGGCCCCAAGACGCGCGGGTAGCTCGTCGTCGTGGCTGGCAACCAGTTGCGTGCGGGTGCCGAGGCCTGCTCGAAGTGTCGCATCGAGCAGTAGGCGCCCATCTGCATCGAGCCCGCTCGCCGGCTCGTCGAGCAGAAGCAGAGCGGGCTGGTGCGCCGTGGCGCGGGCCAGCGCGAGTCGCTGCAGCATGCCGCGCGAAAAACCGTCGATGTATTCGTCCGCGCGATCGCCCAGACCAACGTGGTTGAGGAGAGCCGTGACGTCGAGGTCGCGTTGCCCGTGGAGACCAGCATGCAACTCGAGATTCTCGCGTGCCGTTAGTCCGCGGTAGAGCTGCGAGCGATGGCCCGCGTAGGCAATACCGGCGCGGAGTGAGCGCGGCGCACTGGTCGCGTCAACGCCCGCGATCCGGGCCGAGCCGGCAGTCGGGCGCAGCAGGCCAGCGACGAGCCGCAGCAGCGTCGACTTGCCGGCACCATTCGGGCCGAGCAGCACGATTGTCTCGCCGGGTGCCACCGTCAGCGTCGCCTTGCGTAGCGCAAGGCGATCACCGAAACGCTTCGAGCACTCCGTGAGCGTGACAACGGGCGGTTCCATGGGTTGGAGGGTAGGCGATGCGCGTGGGAGGACACCACAACCGCGCGGATGTGGTGTCCTCCCCGGACCACGCGTGGACCCCGAGTTCGCGGATCAGTGGTCGGCGTACCTTGGTCTTCGCCCCCCTTGCACCAACGCGCTGGCGTCATCTGCGCTTGGCCACTGGAACCCCCGAAATCGCTAGACCCGCAGGCGCAAGATCTTCGCAACGCCATAGGTAGCAGTGACGGCCGCCATGCGAGGGGGCTCGTCGGCATCGAGCGCAGCAGCGAACAGTGCCGTAAACATGTCGCCCGCCCCGACGGTGTCGGCGAGGTGGGGGATGCGGTCGGCCGGGATGCGCAGAATCTCGGGCTCGTCCTCGGTCCAGATCTCACAGCCGCCCTCACCGTAGGTGACGACGACGATCGGGACGCCTGAGCGGGCGAGGGCTGCGGCATCCGTGCCGCCAAGCAAGGCCTCGGCCTCTTCGTCGCTGAACTTGATAGCAGCGACACCCGCCACCCAGGCCGGGTCGAACGGGCCGGTGGGGCGCACGTCACCAAGGCCAGGTCGAGCAAGACCCTGAGCATCGAAGACAACGCGACGTCCAAGCTCCACGAGGGCCGCCACGGATTCGGCAGGCACGTCGTCGCGCCACTGTGTCCCGACGACGATTGTCGAAGCACTTGCCAGCGACGACTTTGCCCAGCCGTTGATGTCCTCGGGGAGAAACGGATCCCCGAGCGCCGCGATCTCTTGATCGCGCAGGCCACCCGGCTTGAGCGTGAGACGACTGACAAACGTGTCTTCCGTTGGTCCGATCAGCACCGGGAGGCCGCGACGATTGAGCGCGGCGTAGAGCTCGTCGTCGCCGCCACGCGTGACGACGATGCCGCGAATGCCAGCAGCCGAGAGCGCCTGTGCAGCAAAGATCGGAGCGCCACCGCAGCGGTGCTCCTCTGAGCCGTCGGGATGAATGATCTCGTCGAGCACGGTCTGTCCGAGCAGGGCAATCACGCGCGCAACGCTCCCCACGCTAGGTAGCCATAGGCACTGAAGGCCAGGAGCCAGCCGGCGGCGGCCAAAATGTCGGGTCCGGTTCCACCACAGTTATAGGCGTTGCCCGCAACGCAAAGTCCCTGAGCCAAGAGACCGAAACCGCCGGCCAAACCTGTGGCGGCGAAAACCCCAAGTGCGATCCACGTCGGTCCATGCTCCCGTCCCCGTCCGCGCAGTGCGAGCGCGCCGGCCGACACGATCACAGCGGCCAGTAGTACGAACGCCTCGAGCGACCAGTGATGCAGGCCCATCTGAATGATCAGGACTAAAACCGCGAGGGGGAGCGTGACGCGCCCAATGAGGACCCCGTAGCCACAGGAAAGGCGGATGATCGTCATGATCACAAGCGCAGCGGTCGCTGCAGAGAGGATTGAGAAAAACAGACTCATCGACAGTAATCACCGTAGACGGTACCGCGATCTCCCGGCGAATCTCTTTCAATGGTAGGCTTGCGCATGCAAGGAGGAGGAACCGCATGCCGCAATTTGGAGTAATGGAAATCGCGATCGTTCTCGTGATTGGTCTGCTCGTGTTCGGTCCGAAGAAGTTGCCGGAGCTCGGCCGCGGTTTGGGCTCAAGCATGCGCGACTTTCGTCGTGGACTTTCTGGCGAGGCCGACAATGATCCGCCGGCGCAGCCCGTCGTTGTGCAGTCGACGATACCAATTGTCGAGACAGCCGTTCCTGCATCTGAGCGTGTCGCTGAGCCCGTTCCTGTCGCTGAGCCCGTTGCTGCTGCAGCTGCTGCTGCTGACCCCGTTGCTGCGGCTGAGCCCGATGCTGCCACAGAGCCCGAGGTCGCTGAAGTGCCTGTTGCAGACGCTAAGCCGGCTGAGTAAGCACACCCAGGGTAGACAAGACGATGCTGGCCGGACTCCGCGGTACGCGGCGCATTGAGCACCAGGAGGAGGTCCCAATTACGGACCACCTCGAGGAGCTCCGCAACCGCATCATCATCTGCGTGGTCGCGCTAGTAGTCGGCTTTGCAGTCTGCTTCTGGAAGCACGAGTTGATTCTCGAGATCCTCAACGGGCCGCTGCCGACCGAGCTGCCTACGCCAATGGTGCTGGGCGTTGCGGAGCCGTTCACAATTGCTCTCAAGGTAGCGTTGGCGGGCGCGGTCGTGCTGGTGATCCCTGTGCTGATTTACCAGCTTTACGCCTATGTGATGCCCGCGTTCGACCCCGATCACGATCGGCGCACGTGGCCGTACCTTTCTGGTGCTTCTTTGCTCTTTTTCGCTGGCCTCGCCTTTGGCTACTTTGCCGTTTTGCCGCCCGCGATGGGCTTTCTGGTCGGTTACGACTCGGAGCTCTACAACCGGCAGATCGATGCGGGCAACTACTACAGCTTCGTTGTCCAGATCCTGATCGCCTGTGGGCTCATCTTTCAGTTGCCGTCGGGCGTCTTTGTGCTGACGACGGTTGGTCTGATGCGCGCATCGTGGATGCGCAAGAATCGTCGCTACGCGATCTTCCTGCTCGCGATCATCTCGGCGGCCCTTCCGAGCGGCGATGTGATCTCGATGATGATCATGTTCGCCGCGCTGCTCGCACTCTATGAGGCTTCGATCTACGTCGCCGTCTTTGTCGAACGAAGAAAGGCTGAGGACCCCGATTCCGAGGCTACGACTGACCTCGTCGACATTGCTGACGTCGAGGACGTGTGACCGAGGTCTACACCGCCGACCAGGTGCTGCCGGTCGGCACCCCGCCGTTACGGCAGGGCGCAGTTGCAGTGCAGGATGGTCTGATCGTCGCAGTCGGTTCGCGAACAGAGGTGCTTGGGGCGTTCCCGGATGCTCAGCTTGAAGAGCTTGGCACTGCCGTGCTGCTGCCCGCTCTCGTCAATGCGCACACGCACTTGGAGTACACCACCTATGGTGGCTTTGGCGGTGGTCTTCCGTTCGGCGAGTGGCTCGCCGATCACGTTGCACGTAGGCCACGGCTTGCCCCCGGCGATGTCGAGGCAGCTGCTGCGCTCGGGGCCCTGCTCTGTCTGCAGTCCGGTGTTGGCACCGTTGCTGACGCTTCGTATTCGGGGGCCGCTGTGGCCGCTGCCAGCGAGGCTGGGCTCCGTGCGATCGTGCACCTGGAGGCCTTTGGGGGCCCCGACGCGGATGCCGTGGCAGTCGTTGCTGCTCTGCGCGAGCGACTTGCCGTAGCCGCCGGCTCGACGACTCCGCTTGTCCGACTTGGCGTTTCTCCCCACAGTCCGTATACGGTCGCACCAGCTGTCTTTGCCGCGCTCGATGCGTTTGCTCAGTCCGAGGGCCTGACGGTGATGACGCATGTCGCCGAATCACATGCTGAGCTCGAGGCCGTCGCGGCGGGCACCGGGCCGATTGCCGATGCGCTGCGTTCGATGACACGCATTGAGGCGACGGGTCAACACCCGATTGAACTTCTAGCCAGTGGTGGACTTCTGCATCCGAACGTGATTCTCGTCCATGCGGTGCAGGTCAACGATGCGCAGATAGCGCTGATCGCTACCTCTGGTGCGGGTGTCGTGCACTGTCCGCGCTCGAACGCGATTCTCGGTTGCGGTGCGGCTCCGATCGCCGGGCTGCGTGCCGCGGGAGTGCCCGTTGGCATTGGGTCGGACTCGCCAGCCTCCGCCATCGATTTTGACCTATGGGCCGAAATGCGGGCTGCGCTCTTGACGGCACGGGTCCGCGAGGGGAGGCCCGATGCGCTGACCGCTGAGGCTGTCCTCGAATTGGCGACGCTTGGTGGAGCCCGCGTGTTGGGCATTGACGATCTCGTTGGCTCGCTTGCTGTTGGCAAACGAGCGGACCTGACGGCAATCGATCTGACGGACACGCCGTATGGCGTCGCCGAGAACGCCGCCACGAGCGCAGTGTTCGCGGGATCACCAGAACGGACGCTACTCACCGTCGTTGATGGTGTCGTGCGCTACCGTAAGGGCGCGGATACGGGGCGATTTACAGCCTGTTGGGCTGCTGCGCTACCGGGTCGGACACGAATGATCGGAACAGAAAACTGATGGCACGAACCAAGCGAAAAGATGGTCCTGGCACGGTTGCCACGTCGGCGCCGAAGTCGCCCAAGAGCAAGCAGGAGGCTCCGTACTCGGCCACGCCAACGCTGAACGAGCGCCTGCGCAAACACTTCAAGTGGGTCTTTGCACTGCTAGCAATCGTCTTCGCTTTGATGTTCGTGGTCGCGGGAGTCGGTACGGGTGGACCGTCGATCATCGACATGCTTGGCAACTCTGGGGGTAGTTCGGATACGCCCGCGGCGGTGCCGGCCAACACGGCTGTCAAGGATGCGTTGGCTAAGACCACGTCTGCACCGGATGATCCGCAGTCGTGGCTGGCGCTCGCTCAGGCCTACGTCAACACCGGAGCGTTAAGCGACGTCCCTGCTGCTGCCGAAAAGGCTGCGGCACTTGCACCAACGGATGCCGCCGTGCAGGGCGCAATCGCCGACGTCTATCTCGCCCAGGCTGCTGCCGCCCTACAAGAGGCCCAGACTGAGTACGCCGCAGCGCAGGTCAAGAGCAATCTTGCTGGACGCCCTGCTGTGCCGCTGTCGGTCATCCCCGGCCAATCGAACGGAGCGACGCAGTTCCAGACGGCGCAGGAGAGCATCTCGAGCGCGGTGATGGCAGAGGCGTCCGCGAAGGTCACGCCACTGCAGACCGAGGCCACCGACGCCTATCAGGCGGCGGTGATGGCGCAGACGATTGTGACGGTCCTCGATCCCACAGATCCTGCGGCCTTCTTCCGTCTCGGCCAGATCAGCTCGGCTGCAAACGACTCGACCGCGGCGATTGCCGCGTACAAGAAGTTCGTCAAGCTGGCACCGAACGATCCGTTGACGTCGAAGGTCAAGGAAGAAATCGCTAGCTTAGAGCAGGCAGCGGCTGCATTTCCGTTGACGCAGTAGGTTCGCGGCGCCCACGAAGTGGGTACGCGACCCCTAAGCGCTCACGATTGGTACATTTTCCGCCGCGGGCCGTTAGCTCAGCTGGTAGAGCAGGGGACTCTTAATCCCAAGGTCGTAGGTTCGACCCCTACACGGCCCATCCGCGCTGATTGGAGGCGCCGCGAGCGGCCAGCAAGGCCCTCTCGTAGTGCTTGGCGGACACGCAAGTGCGCACTTGTCATGTCCGTCAGCGACCTACGTTGCTGAGCTGATCACGCGCGAGGCACGTCTGTGAATAACGCCTGGCCTCGGTTGGCGAAGAAGATCTCAGCGTTGTCGAGGTTTGCGATCGGGCCGAGCATGCCGAAGTCAAACTCTTCGAGTGCCGCGCCGGACTGCACCTTGTTTGGCCAGTCCTGATTGGCGAGGGCGGCCTTGCCCTGCGCGACGATATCGGCATTGCCGTCGGCAATCACCGAGGCCGCCGTCGAGGGGTCGCCGAGGCCACCGTTGAGGATCACGGGCGCCTTCGAATACTTTTTGGCGAGGCCCGCAAGCGAATGGCCCGAGCCGAAGACTTCGTCGGTGGCGACGTGCTCGGTGATGTGGATAAACGCCACGCCGGCCTCGTCGAGCACCGGGAAAATGTCGGCGGCATCCTGCTCGCCGCCGGCCCACTGGTATTCGAAGTCGTTGACCTTGCTCTGCGAGAGACGCAGACCAACCGGCAGCTTGCCCTGCGTGCCAGCGATGACTGCGCGGACGATTTCCTCGTCGAGGCGGATGCGATTGCGCGCGCTGCCGCCGTACTCGTCGGTGCGCTGGTTTGTATATGCGGTCCAAAACTGGTCGAGGAGGTAGCCGTTGGCACCGTGGATTTCGATGGCGTCGAAGCCAGCCTTCTGGGCGTGGATCGCAGCCGAGACGAAGGCGTCCTTAACGGCAATCAACTCATCCGTCGTGATCTCGCGCGGTACCGGGTAGCCACCCTCGCCACGATAGAAGTCGAGCATCTCGCCCTTCGGCTCGACGGCCGATGGGGCGATGGTGCCCTCGACATAGTTCGCATTGCGGCCCTGGACGAGTGCACCAGCGTGGACGAGCTGCATGCAGATCTTGGCACCAGCAGCGTGGACGGTGGCAATGACGGTCTTCCACGCGGCCTCTTGGGCAGCGTTGATGATGCCGGGCTGATAGTGGTAGCCCTGGGAGTACTGATCGTCCATGTAACAGGCCTCGACGATCACAAAGCCGAAGCCGCCAGCGGCGTAGCGGCCGTAGTACTCGGCCATCTGCTCCGTCGCGCAGCCATCCTCGGTGGCGCTCACGCGCGTCATTGGCGCGACCGCCAGGCGGTTCTTCAACTCGAGCGAGCTGATCGACGTGGGCTGAAACAGAATCGATGTATCCGTCACGGTGGTCTCCTAGAGAATTGCGGCCGAACGAGAAGGAAAACCTAAACGAAGCGTTGGTTATTCCCCGCACACGGTAATCAAGGTGACGATCGGTGAGCGTGGAGGCGGGCCGGCGAGAGCAGGCTGGCGCAGATCAAAAACAGCACCGCGGCGATCGGGAAGCACAGCATTACGAGATCGAAGTTGCCCGTTAGGTCGCGCACACCGCCAAGTAGCGACGGCGCGAGAGCCGTCACTAGGTAGCCGAAGAACAGCATCATCGCGGCGGCAGCGCCTACGTCGAGGGTGCTATCGGCAACTTCGAGCGGCAGGCTCATGGCAAGCGTAAACATCGCGCCGTTCGCGAGTCCACCCAGCAACATCCAGATCTCGGCCTGCGCCGGTGCGACGATCAGCAGCACCGCGACTGCACCGATCATGAGACCCGTCACCTGCAGCAGGGTTCGCCGCGAGAAGCGGCGGCTGGCAGCGAGGGCAAGCAGTGGTCCGGGGATCATGCCGAGGTTGTAGAGCGCACCCAACCAGCCGGCGTAGGCGAGCGACGAGCCGTGCTCGACGTACGCTGCCGGCACCCAGGTGTTGATGCCGTAGTAGAGGGTGCCCATCAGTCCGAACTGCACGGCCAAGAGCCACACCACACCACGATGCAGGGGGAGGCGAGGGAACGCCGCGATCTCGTGCGCGTGGGAGACGCCACGCGTCAGGGCGAGCCAGGCGACGAGCATCACGAGACTGAAGGCCGAGTAGACGAGCATCGTCGACTGCCAGCCGCCGAGCCAGAGGGCAATCGGGACGGCGAGGGCGGCACTGACGCCGGAGCTGATCTGAAAGCCCATCGCGTAGATGCTCGTCACCATCAGGGGGTGGTCGGCGAAGCGCTCCTTGACGGCGACGACCATCAGCGTGTTGCCGACACCCATGCCAATGCCAATCAGCAGGGTCATGATCAGGATGCCAGTCAGGCCTGGCACGAACGCGCGGCAGATGCCCGCCAGACCGATCAGTGCGACCGAGAGGCTGATCGCGTGGAGTGCCCCGATGTGCCCGGCGAGAATTGGCGCAAGCGGGGAGAAGAGCCCAAAGCAGAGCACGGGGATCGTGACGAGCAGTCCGACCATGGCGTGAGACACGCCCAACGAGGTCTGAATCTCCGGCACCAGAGGCCCGATTCCGACGAGTTGTGGACGGTAGACGAGCGCGGCCACAAACAGACCAACCAGCAGTGGCACGCGGTCGCCAATCGGTTGAATCGGAAAGCGACTCGATGCCTGCTGGTCTGCTCCCATCGAGGCAGGATGGCAGAGCGAGCCTAGGTAGGCGACCCAGCACGGCAGACCCTCAAGCTAAAACGTCGGGGCCCTCGGGCTCCCACAATTGGCATACGGGTCGGGCACGAGTTGCCGCTGCAGGTCGTTCATCGTCAGCTGCCAATTTGGATTGTAGGGGTAAGGTGGTCCAGCAAATTCGACGCGGATGTCGGGGGTGACACCCGGACCGGGCGATGTGACGCGATAGCGATTGACTGTCGACTCGCCACTAAATCGCTGTCCCAGGAGCGTGGGGGCCTGCCGCTTCGGACCGATCTCGAAGCAGAACTGGCCGTAGGGACGGTTGGCGAGAAAACCATTGACGCGCCGCCATTGAAAACCACCGGCGGGGAAGCCGTAGTTCGAGTTGAGTGCGTCGAGATAGATGTTGCGTCCCTTGTCGTCGAGCGGCACACCTTGCGGCGTTGCCTGACCCACGCCGATCGGTTTGCCCTGCCAACTGTAGGTGCCAAAGAGGTGGGCGAACTTCTCCATCTTCGACCGCCCGTAGCGCGACCAGTCGCTAAACACGACGAGGTCGGCGACGGGTCCACGCCAATGCGACAGTCGTATTTCGATTGAGCCTGTCGTGCCGCCATAGTTGAGGATCGACCGTTGCCACTGTTGGACGGCCCAATGGCTGCCGTCGCGCGCCGTGCAGGAGGCAACGATCAGCTTGGAGCCAGGAAATGCACCACCACGGTAGGGGCCGCAGGTGTTGCGAAAGGTCTGCCAATTGGCACCGCTCGAGCCCGTGCCGCCCGAGTAGTCGAGCAGCAGGCGGCCACGCGACATATTGACCGCACCCCAGGCGAGGATGTGCTGCGTCTGGCCATTCACGCGTAGGGTCAGCATCGCTACGCCTTGCTGGTTGACGGCGAGGTTGACTGGTCCCTGTGGGTTGCGCGTGATCAACGTGCTCGCCTGCGCAACGCCGGTAACGGCGAATAAGAAGACGAGTGTGAGTGGGAAAACTCGACGGCGCATATACAGAAGACGCTATGGGACGTTCGATCTGACGTCAGCCATTTGGTGACGCGGGGTATGCTTCCCGCCAACAGGAGAAGTTGATGGAACGCACCGAGCTCAATCGCACACGACTCAACGAGCTGCTCGAACGTGAGCGCACCGTCGCCGCCGAGCGCACGCCAACGTCGCGCGCACTCGCAGCCGAGGCGCAGGCGCACCTGATCGGTGGCGTCCCGATGCAGTGGATGGAGGTCTGGGTCGGCCAGCACGTGGTCTTCTTCGAGCGCGCCAAGGGCAACCGCATTGTCGACGTCGATGGCAACGAACTGATCGACTTCTGCCTTGGCGACACCGGCTCGATGGCGGGGCACTCGCCCGACGCGATGGTTGCGGCCGTGCAGCACCGAATTGGCGAGCTCGGGGGCGTCACGACGATGCTGCCGACCGAGGATGCGATCTGGGTTGCGGGCGAGCTTGCCCGCCGCTTTGGTCTGCCCAAGTGGACCTTTTCGCTGACGGCAACCGACGCCAACCGCTGGGTGCTGCGGACCTGCCGCCAGTTAACCGGCCGGTCGAAGGTGCTGATCATGAACTACAGCTACCACGGCTCCGTCGACGAGACAATCATTGCGCTCGAGAATGGCGTTCCGACGCAGAAGCCCGGCAATGTCGGGCCGGCCGTCGACCCAGCGGTGACGACGCGCGTCGTCGAGTTCAACGACCTTGCTGCGCTCGAGCGCGAGTTGGCGCACGGCGATGTGGCGTGCGTGCTGGCCGAGCCGGCACTGACAAACATGGGCATCGTCTTGCCCGACGCCGGCTACTGGGAGGAGGCGACGCGGCTGATCAAGGCGGCTGGCGCTTTGCTCGTGATCGACGAGACGCACACGCTCTCTGCCGGTCCGGGCGGCTGCACGAAGGCCTGGGGTCTGCAGCCCGACATCGTCACGATCGGCAAGAGCATTGCCGGCGGTGTCCCGATTGGTGCGTATGGCGTGTCGGCCGAGATTGATGTCCAGATCCAGGGCGATCCCGATGGCGACTACGTCGATACGGGTGGCGTCGGTGGCACGCTCGCGGGCAACGCTCTGTCGCTGGCTGCGGCTCGCGGTACGCTCGAACACGTTCTAACCGACGAGGCTTTTGTGGGCATGTGCGAGCTCGGCGCCCGGATGCTGGCCGGCATGCGCGACCTTATCGAGCGGCACAACCTGCCATGGGTCGTCGAGGGGCTGGGTGCGCGGGCAGAATTCCGCTTCTGCGCCACGATGCCCGCCAACGGTGGCGCCTCGCACGATGCGCACGACGCCGACGTCGAGGAGTGGCTCCATCTCGTCACGCTCAACAACGGCATCCTGATCACGCCGTTTCACAACATGTGCCTTGTCTGCCCCACGACTACGGCAGCCGATGTGGACCGGTTGCTCGAGGTGCTCGACGCGGCCGTGACCGAATTGCGAGCGGCCTAGCTGGATCAACTTTGCTTTGGGGTCAGACCCTTAAGCAAAGTTGACCGCGTTTGCTTGCGGCACTCGACACGGCTGTGGCAGAATTGCGACCTGCCTAGATGGATCTGCTTTGCTTAGAGGTCTGAACCCAAAGCAAAGTTGATCATCAGACGATGTCGGGTGCGATCTCGGCGATCGTGTTGTCGATCAACTCTCGACGGCCGTGTTCTGTCTCGCGCCGCATCACACCGTTCTCGTCGACGCGGTACTGCGCAACCTCCATCAGGGGTGGCGAGTACGAGTGGATTGTGATGGCCGGCGAGCCCTCGACGTGTGCAACGGAGTGGATGTACCCGGCTGGTCCTTCGCGGGTCACGCCCTCGCGCACCTCGACGTCAGACGAGCCGTGAGGGAGTCGCATCTGCTTTTCCATCACCACACCGTCAACACCGACCAGACCGACGCCAGAGATCGCGTGGTCGTGATAGCCCGTGCCCTGGCCCGGCATCCACATGATCAACCAAGTATCAACTCGATCATCCTCATACAAAAGGCGATAGCGGCGGCGCTCAGTATCGGCAACCACCATGGGGCGCCAGAGATCCTCGCGCGCGGCAACATCAGCCGAAAGCTGCACGAGTTGGGCGGTTGTGAGCGGTCCATCGCCCTCAGGCACGAGCGCGCCCACTGCCGCGAGCAGTTCGGCGGGCGGAGAAACCACCTCCGTCCAATCCTGGGGGGTGAGGGTATCTGTGGAAGCCATCTTGCACCCCTTTCGTATACGCGTCTCGAGGGGATGACGCTGTAATCAGAGCATATCGCTCGTCGGGAGCGAATACACTCCTGCAGATGACAGACGTACGCATGATCGATGTTAGTGCCAAGGCTACGACGCGCCGCCGTGCGCTGGCGCGCTGCGAGGTGCACATGTCGGACGAGGCGCTCGCCAAAATCGAAGATGGCGCCGTCGCGAAGGGCGATGTTTTTGCCACGGCGCGGGTCGCGGGTATTACAGCGGCCAAAAAGACGCCCGACCTGCTTCCGCTCTGTCACCCATTGATGCTCGACTACGTGCGCGTTGATCTCGCAGTCGACCGCACTGCTGGCTGTGTACGCATCGAGGCAGAGTGCGCACTCGATGGGCGCACGGGTGTGGAGATGGAAGCGCTCGTCTCGGTCTCTGCAGCCGCACTCTGTGTCCACGACATGCTCAAGTCGACCGACCCCGAGATCCGCATCGACGGCATCGCTCTGTGGGAGAAGGACGGCGGCAAGAGTGGCGCGTGGCGCCGGTCGGGTACCTGAGGTGCGCGCCTGCGTGCTGACGGTCTCGGACGGTGTCTTCCACGGTGTGCGTGAAGATGGCTCTGGCGATCTCCTCGCCGAGCGCGTGACGGCAGCCGGCTTCGAGGTAGTCGATCGTGCAGTGGTCCCCGACGAGGTGGGCGCGATCATGGCGCACGTCGTGACTTGGGCCGACACGCCGGATGCACCCGAGCTCGTCCTCGTCACGGGTGGCACGGGGTTTGCTCCGCGCGATGTCACACCCGAGGCGCTCGCTCCGGTCTACGACCGCCGCACGCCGGGTATCGACGAGGCGATGCGCGCCTTCTCGATGCGGGCCAAGCCGCACGGCATGCTCAGCCGAGGGGTCTCAGGCATTCGCGGCCGCACGCTGATCCTCTCGTTTCCAGGTAGCTCGAAGGCGTGCGATGAACTCTTTGGCGTCGTCGAGCCGGTGCTCGATCACGCCCTCAAACTGCTGCGCTCAGACCCGACCGAGCACCTCTAGGCGATTGGAATTCGCAGTTCGGCGCGGCGCCCACCGCCGAAATGGATACGCGTCGAGCCGGATTCTTCGGTGACATAGCATGCAGGCATCTGGCCACTGAAGGGATTGACGGGGAATAGCCAGTGGGAGCGCAACTCGAGTTCGAGGACGTCGCCAGCACGAAGGTGTGTGGCCTGTGGCAGCAGCGCGATTGAAATCGGCACGATTTCGCCGGTTGAGAGTGGCTCGCGGACCGCGTGGCTGTGGACGGGCTGCCAATCGGTCGAGAGTCCTTGATCGAGTGTGCGGTGAGCCGGGCGAAGCCATCCGTGCGTCACGACGTCTCCGGCAAACCCGTACGAGCCTTCGAAGGTGACCTCACGGCCGTCGCGTAGGAGACGGATAGCAGCGAGCATCGTGGTGTCCTCGACACCCTCAAGCGACACGTCGAGATGGAGCGTCATCGGCCCGATCAGGTCGACCGCTTGGGGCGCGGTCCAGCGATACAACAGCGAACCATCGGCATTCGCATAGGAGGACGACTGTTCCTGCGACTCAGGCTGAGCGGAGAGGGTGCCATCGCCCCGCAGGTGGAGGCCGGTCCAGACAATGTCCGACGGCGGCCACGTCGTGGCCGAGCGAATCTCGAGTGGTTGCTCGCCCGTCTCGTGAATGGCGATGCGTACCGGTGGTTCGTCATCCCAACCATTATCTGCGTCACAGAGGAATCGTTCGAAAAAGCGCCGCTGAATACCCTGTGCTTCTGCACCGTAGAACGTGCACCACTTCCCACCCCGATGGGTGTACAGCCACTTCTGGTCGGATTTGACGCGACGAAATGCCTCAAACGATCCGCGGGTGTGGAGGAGATGATCCGAGAAGCTTCCGCAGACGAGCATCGGTACCTCGATGTCTTCAATCTTGGGCATCCGCGACTGCCACCAGGCGTCGAGTTCTGGTCGAGCCGTTGCCTGAGTTAGGAGGTCTTCCGTAATCCGACCCTGTTTGCCAACCGTGGTCGACCAGAGCTTGAAGAACCCCATTTCGGAAACGCCACCCGGCTTTGCGAAGTCACGGTAGACGTCGGAAAAGCCTTCCCACGGGCAGATCGCCGCGAGGTGCGGAGGTCGTTCGGCTGCAGCACGGTATTGCGACAGTGCGAGGTATGAGACACCGAGTAGGCCGACGCGCCCATTGGACCAGGGCTGAGTACCGGCCCATTCGATCAGGTCGTGGTAATCCTCGCCCTCTTGTTTCGAAAGCATGGTGCCGACGCCGTCCGAAGTACCGAAGCCACGCAGATCGCCGACCACAACTGCAAAGCCAAGCCGGACCCAATAGGCGGGGTCTGGCCCCTCCCAGCAGGTCCAGGCCGAGAACGTGATCGGTACTGGCTGGCGAAACACTCGATATTGCAGCGGTGGGAGATACCCCCACGGCACCTTCTTCGGCAGGACGTCTTTGCCGTACGGATGGGCACACATAATCACGGGGAAACGCCCATCGGGGTGAACGAGATCACCAGCGCTGTTTGGCGCTGGTCGGAAAACGTTCGCGCGAAGGGTCGTTCCATCGCGCGCCGTAATCGCACAGTTCCATTCCGTCAGGACACCATCGGGTGGCGGTGTGATCGTCAGTGGCGGTCGCGCAATGCCGTGTAGGCGTCGCAGGACTCGTCGGGGGGAGATCCTGCTCATCCTAACTTCGCCGCGGCGTCCAGCGGAAACGCCACGAGGCGATGATCAGGCCGATCGCGCCCCAGGCGATGAGCAGCCCGAGAGGGCGCCAGGGCGTCGTGGTGGCAGGGACGTAGGCCCATGTGACGATCTTAACAAATGGAGCGACCGGCAGCAAGGCGGCAATGTTGCCGAGCCACGTTGGGAGTGACTCAATCGGGACAAAGACGCCGGAGATGAAGTACAACGGCAGCACGACGACGTTTGCGAGTGGCGGTGCCGCTTCGGTCGAGGGGGTCAACGCCGCGAGCATCATGCCGAGACACGAGAACGCGATCGCACCGACCAATACGCCTGCGACGAGCCATGGCAGGTGGCCGATGTCGACACGCACGCCGTACGCGAAGCTACCGAGCGCGAGCATGACGATCACCATTAGGAGGGCAATCACCAGCGACGTCACAACTTGCCCGGCAATCAGCAGCCAGGCCGGGGCTGGGGTGCCACGTACGCGCTTGAAGATCCCGGTCTCGCGGCGATTGACGACGGTGATCGAGAGAGCCACGAAGCTCGCGGAGATGACGCCCATCACCATGAACGCGGGGACCTGAAGGTACGACTGCGCGACTACATCGCCGCCCGCGAGCGTGACGGACTGCCCACCAAAGATCGCTTCGAACAGCACGAGGAAGATGACGGGCAGAAAGACCGTGAAGAACAGTGTCTCGGGGCGGCGCGAGAAGGCCAGCAGATCGGCGCGGACCTGTTCGACGAGCATGTTCATGCCGTCTCTCCCGAGATTGCGAGGAAGACGTCTTCGAGCGTTGGGCGCTCGACCGTTAGGGCGGGCAGCTCGAGGCCGCGTGCCTCGGCCCAACTGCAGAGCACGGCGAGGTCAGCCGTCGGTGCAGTGGTTTCGACCCGTACCTCGCCACCCGTCAGTCGAGGCTGCGTGGAGAGGGCCGGGAGTGCGGCGAGCTCGACGCCGGGAGGGAGGCTAAAGCGAATCTCGACGTCTCCGCGTAGTGCTTGCAGTTTGGCGGGCGTGCCGAGTGCGGCGATCTTGCCGTCGCGCAGCACCGCAACACGGTCGGCGAGGACCTGCGCCTCATCCATGTAGTGCGTGGTGAGAAAGACGGTGGTCCCGAGGTCGCGGAGGCCACTGATGACATCCCAGAACTGGCGGCGCGCCTCCGGGTCGAAGCCTGTCGTGGGCTCGTCGAGGAAGACGAGCTCGGGGCGGCCAATCAGGGCGATGCCAACGTCGAGGCGTCGCGCCTGCCCACCCGAGAGTCGCCCGGCGCGCTGGTTGGCCTGCTCCTCGAGGCCGACGAGCTGAATCACCTCGTCGACGGTGTGGGGGTTGGGAAAGTAGGCGGCGAAGAGACGCAGCGTCTCGTTCACGGTCAGTGCTCCAAGCGGCCGGCTCTCCTGCAGGACGATGCCGAGCTTGGCGCGCCAGGCGGCTCCGGCGTTGGCGGGGTCCTCACCGAGCACGGAAACGTCGCCGCCATCGCGGGTGCGGTAGCCCTCAAGGATCTCGGTCGTCGTTGTCTTGCCCGCGCCATTCTTGCCGAGGAATGCGAAGACCTCGCCCTGCTGCACCTCGAGGTCGAGGCCATCGACGACCGCGTGATCACCGTAACGCTTGACGAGGCCTCTGACGGAGATGATGGCGGGCATGGGTCACATCTTACCGTCGCGTCTGAAGGTGTGGCACGCCAAGATCCGAGCAATGGAGTCCGCCATTGTGCCGTCTTTGCCGCGTCGTCTCGCGAATCTTGTGCGTCTCGAGCACTCGCTGTTTGCGTTGCCGTACGCCGTCGTTGGCGCGTTGTTGGCTGCGGATGGTCTGCCGCCGATTGTCGAGTTGCTCTGGGTTGGCGTGGCGATGGTGGCTGCGCGAACGCTGGCGATGGGCCTC
The DNA here is from genome assembly GCA_005798855.1 of Actinomycetota bacterium. Taxonomy (GTDB): domain Bacteria; phylum Actinomycetota; class Thermoleophilia; order Gaiellales; family F1-60-MAGs149; genus F1-60-MAGs149. The sequence continues at coordinate 45,143 of SYIF01000003.1, forward strand.
AATCGCCTGATCGACGCGGAGGTCGATGCGCGCAACCCGCGGACGGCCAAGCGCGAGATCCCCGCTGGCCTCGTTTCGAAGGGTCAGGTGGTTGGACTCTGCGTGCTCTCGCTCGCCGTGCTGATCATCGCGTGCTTCAACCTCGCGCCGATGACGCGCTGGCTGTGGCCATTCGTCGTGATCCCGTTCCTGATCTACCCGTACACGAAGCGCTTCACGTGGGCGTGCCACCTCTGGCTCGGCCTCTGCATCGGCCTCGCCCCGGTCGCCGCGTACGTCGCGATCGCCGACGCGCTGCCGCTCGCGTCGTTCTGGCTGCTCGGCGTCGTCGGCTTCTGGATCGCCGGCTTCGACATCATCTACGCGACGATGGACGTCGAGAGCGACGTCGCCGAGGATATCCACTCGGCGCCTGCCGACTTCGGCATCGGCCGCGCGCTCTGGTTTGCGCGCGTCCTGCACGTGCTGAGCATCGTCTCGATGATCGGCGTCGGCGTCTGGGCGGGCCTCGCCTGGCCGTACTGGATCGCCGTCGCGGCCTGCGCCGCGCTCCTGATCTACGAGCACGCGATCGTGCGCGAGGACGACCTCTCACGCGTCAACCAGGCGTTCTTCAACGTCAACGTGATCCTCGCCTTCGCCTACTTGGCGGGCGTGATCGCGGCGCTGGCCGTGTAGGTGCTCGGTGTGAAAGAATCACCTCACTCTCAACATTGAATAAGCAGGCAGCTGAAGTTTCGGCTCGAAGGAAGTTTCGGCTCGAAGGAGCCCAGATGGCGCGCACGCACCGTGAGCAGCGGATGGACCGCATGGTCGAGGCGCACGCAGCGTCACTGCGCCGCTACCTCCTGCGCCGCGGCGCGGGCGACGAGGCGGAGGACCTCGCGGCCGAGGCGCTGCTCGTCCTGTGGCGGCGCCTCGACGACGTGCCCCGGGAGGCGGAGCTGGCGTGGCTCTACCGCACCGCGTGGAACCTGCTCGCCAACCTTCGGCGGAGTCTACGGCCGCTGTCGGACCCCGACGCCGACCGCGTGGTCGGCGACTTCGCCGACGGCCTGATCGAGGATCTGGCACTGCGCGACGCCTGGCGCGGTCTTTCCGAGCGCGAACGCGTGGTCCTGCGCCTCGTCGCCTGGGAGGGCGTCGGCGGGCCCGCGCTC
>SYIF01000021.1 GCA_005798855.1 Actinomycetota bacterium
CCGGTGATGACATCGACGGACGGGCGCTGCGTGGCGAGCACGAGGTGGATACCGACGGCACGCGACTTCTGGGCGAGGCGGATGATGCAGTCCTCGACCTCGGCCGGTGAAACCATCATCAAGTCGGCGAGCTCGTCGATCACGACGAGGACGTACGGCAGCGTGTCGTCTTCGCGATCGGCTTCGCGGCGTGCCTTGTTGAACTCGATGATGTTGCGGGCGCGAGCGGCGCCAAGCTTCTCGTAGCGGCGCTCCATCTCGCCCACGACGTTCATCAGGGCAGCAGCAGCACTCTTCATGTTCGTCACGACGGGCGTCAACAGATGCGGGATCGCTTCGTAATGGTTCAACTCGACGCGCTTCGGGTCGATCAGAATCATCTTGACTTCGTCGGGCGTGGCGTTGAGCAGGATCGAGACGAGCATCGCGTTGAGCGAACCCGACTTCCCCGAGCCCGTCGTGCCGGCGATCAGGATGTGCGGCATCCTGGACAGGTCGGCGTGGACGTGGTTGCCAGAGATGTCCTTGCCGAGCCAGACAGTCAGCGGGCTGCAGCCGGCCGGGAACTTGCCCTGGATATCGCCGAGTGTGACGAGGTTCGGAGTCGTGTTTGGCACCTCAACACCAACAGCCTGCTTGCCTGGAATCGGCGCAAGGATGCGGATATCGGTCGTGGCAAGGGCGTAGGCGAGGTCGTCCTTGAGGGCCGAGACGCGGCCGACCTTCGTGCCGGGTGCGAGCTGGATCTCGTAGCGCGTGACGCGCGGGCCAGAAACGGTGCCGATGATGCGCGACTCGACGCCGAAGCTGCGCAACGCGTCAACGAGAGTGACTCCGATCCGATCGAGGGCGCCCTGCTCGACCTGCGCCTCCTGCGACTGCTTGAGCACTGCAGCGTCGGGCAGTTTGTAATCGGTATGCCGAACACGCGAAGCGCTGATGGCACCGAGATCGATCGTCTCCTCGCCGCTGTCCTCGGGACGTAGTACGGACTCGGGCGTCTCGGCGACGACCTCGTCCTGCCAGGACGGCTCGGCCGTTGGTTCTTGGGTCGGCTCGGGCGCAAGTGTGACGGGCTCGGCGTTGGCGGACTCGTCGCCCCAGACATCGTGGATCGGGTCGGGATAGACAACGGCGGCGGCTTCGGCAGCAACGGGCTGGACATGGTCGCGACGGGTGCGTGCAGCTTCGCGCTGCTCGATCAAGGCCTCTCGCTCGTCCTCTTCCTTCTGCAATGCGCGGCGCGCCGAGGCGTCGTCGATGCGATCAACGATGGCGGTATACAGCTCGACGCAGGTGTCGGCAAAGGCGTGCCAGAGCACGCTCAATTTCTGGCCTGCAAGCAGGATCACGCCCATCACAGCGAGCGCAACGATCAACAGCAAGACGCCGGCATCGCCCGCGGCAGAGCCAAGCAGCTGGTGCAGGTTGCCACCGAGGAAGCCACCAGCCTGCTCGGCTGCCTTGCCGCTCGTCTCGTCGTTCGAGAGGGCGAGCAAGAGTGCGAGCAAGATCAGCGGCACGCCGGCGATGCGACGACGCATCGGCTTGCTGATGTTCTTCCGCAAGATCAGATAGCCACAGCCGACGAGGATGATCGGGAGAAAGATCGCGAACGCGCCGAAGGCCACGTGCGAGCCGTCCCTTAGGCGCGCACCCACAAACGAACCGTCGATCCCAATCCACAGCAACATCGCCAAAAAGACGCCAAGCAGCGTGCAGCCGATGCCGGCAACAAGGCGCGGCAACGGGCTTGGCTGGCCACTCGGCTTGTGCGGCGCCGACGTGCGCGGCGCAGCCTTGCGTTTCGGCGCAGCCTTCGCAGCAGTCGCACGGGTTTTCTTCGGGGCAGGTTTAGTCGATCGCGAGCGTGTGGCCACGATTGAAACTACTCCCCCACTCCCCGTTTTCCTTCCACGTTTTCAAGGATCCACCGAGGTGGCTCGCGTAAAAAATGGTGACAGTTGATCCACAGTTCAAAAACCGTTCGCTAGGGTCAGTGAAGCGCGGCAGGGCATCGTTGCGGGTCCTGACGCGTTTCAACGCCTCAGGCACGGCCGCCGTCAATGGCATGCAGAAGCTGGTCCTGACGCGAAAGCGCTAGTCGTTTTATCCACGAACCTGCGACCCGATCTGCGGTATGGGTAGGCGCGGCGGCGACTGTGGGGAGGACATGACAGCCGCGCGGATGTGGTGTCCTCCCCACGCCATACGTCGTCGCGCGGGCGCGTCAGCAATCCAACTGGCCCGTCACATAACCCCGCGCGATCAAAGGCGGACACCACAAGTGCGCACTTGTCATGTCCGCCTTGGCTGGTCCCAACGCCTAACGAGAACGTCATAGCGAGTCCAGCTTTGCTGTTCGCTACGCTTCCATTCATGTCGACGCTCATCAATCAGTGGGAAGCGCTGCTCGCGGATGAGCCGGCCGATTGGGAGAACCTGTTTCTCGAGCTGCGCATCGCCGACACCGATCGGATGGAAGAGGCGGGTCTTGCGATCTGCACCCTCAATCCGTGGCATGGCGAGTCGTGGCGGAGTGGTTGGTTTCGCTTCCGGGTAGCCCGCACGTTTGGCTATGGCGCAGACGATGCGTTGACTCGCAACATGCTTGCGAAGTTGGATGGCAGGGCGATCGCTGGCGAGCTCGTGCTGCTTCGCTCGATCGATCACTTCATGCCGGTCCACACGCAGGGCACCGTCTAGGCCTGCGGGGCGACGATGGCGCCCTGGGTTCGCATTGATGGTGACGAGTTGCGTGTCGAGGATGCGCGCATTATCTGGTCGCCGGCGGTCTGTGCGAGCGCGGATGGCATCGCTTTCTGGTTGCGCGCCTCGGGCACGCGCTCGGTGATGCACCTGGCGGGCTGGGCTCCTGGCAATGCGGCGACGGATCTGGATGGCACCGAGGTGCGGATCGAGAACCCTGGCCCGGATGCCGGTGTGGATGGTCGCTTCTTGACCAGCGCACGCGTGCGCTTTGGTCGCGTCACGAGCGAGCGTGCGGTGGTGAGTATCGATGGCGAGGTCGAGGCGCTCGAGGCGGACGACGAGTCGCGCACGTCGTTCTCGGCCGATCTCATCTGCAGCGTCGCCCCGGTTGCCGAGCGCGACCATTGCATCGGTTGTGGCGGCCCGCTCGATCGCTTTGCGGAGACGCGCGACCAGTTCGTCGCGGCCTTCCGAATTTCGCAGCGCATCTTGCCGGTGCTTTGCCCACCTTGCACGGGCTCGGTTGAGCGACCGTGTTTCTGTCCGACGTGTGGCGCGGCCTTCACGGACGATGCCGTCTCGACGCATGGCGAGGAGGGTCGCACCGGGTATTCGGCGCGCTGCCCTCAGGGTCATCTGTTTAGCGGTGCTCTGCCGGGCTGAGGGGTCACCACTCAACCAACGGCGTCGCATCGCCTACGCGATGGAGTCGGGACGAGAGGATTTGAACCTCCGACCACTCGGCCCCCAGCCGAGTGCGCTACCAGACTGCGCCACGTCCCGATAGCGGGACTCTACCAAGCGCGAGCGATCAGGCGGCCACGGTAGGTACATCCGACCACGATCTTCGCTATCGACGCTTTAGTCTTTGACGCGTGAACGAAGCCGAATTCGACCAGGCCGTTGAGGCCGCGCTTGATGAGTTGCCGGAGTGGGTCTTGCCACACTTGGAGAACGTCGCGATCCTCGTTGAGGAGGAGGACACCGATGAGCCAGACATTCTTGGTCTCTATATCGGCGTGCCGGAGACGGTCCGTGGACACGAGGAGCCGTTTGAGCCAGCGCGGATCCTGATCTTTCGACGACCGCTCTTGGCGATGACGAAAGATCCGAAGGTGTTGCGTGAGGAGATCCGCATCACCGTCCTGCACGAGGTGGCCCACCACTTTGGGATTTCGGACGAGCGCCTCGAAGAGCTCGGGTACAGCTAGGCGAGCCCTTGTTCTATGAGGACGGCGGTGACGCGTTCTTCTACCAGTTGGTCGAGGTCAAGTTCGAGCAGACCGGCAATGCCGCGGGAGATGGTCGCCATCTCAGCATCATCAATGCGACCAATGAGTTCTCGCTCGATGGCGGTGCTGTCGATGCGGGTGAGTCCGTTCAGGAGCACTGCTCGCTTGCTGCCGGCATACGCGTCGGCGAGTAAGTGCAGGGCCGGGTCGTCCCCGGCGCGGACGCTCGCTTGGGCGGCAGCGCTCATCGTCTCCATGCGTCGAGTGCGCAGTACGGCGTAGGCCCCGTGCGATGTGCTCTCGAAGGATTGGAGGATCACAACGGGCCGCACCTTCGCCTTCATGATCACCTCGATACCGACGCGACCATTCGCTCTCGCGGCGTCGACGACACCGTCGACGTTCAGTCCACCCGTCCACGCAGTCCCCCTAAACGGTGCTTCGAACGTGTAGGGCACGAGTGCCCAGCGCACGTCGCCGCGCATCGGGAGACCGAAGCTCATTGGCGGCCGCGCTCGAGGCTGTCGAGCTCGGCCGGCGTAAACTGCTCGTCGTTGTCTTCGTGCTCGGCTTCGAGCGCCGCAGCCCCGGGGCGCAGAGGCGCACTGCGCGTCGCGCGAATCGCAGCTGCGAGTCGTTCTAGAAGCATGTAGTCCTCGATGTTCACGACGGCCGAGATCGGCTCGCCATGGCGCGTGATGATGACGGCTTCACCAGGCGCGACCTTGGGCACCCGTACCTGATCCGCCGTTTTGGTGGTGGTCTTCATGCCTCCAGCATACAGTGTTCCGAACAATACATATTGATTCCGTACGGATTCAAGCAGTGGTTCAGACAGTCGCAGCGGCATACCCCCACCCTGCCAGACCATGACCTGCCGATTGCGCGTGGGCACGCGCGGGTTCGTCACGCCTGCACAACGCGCGCAGCAGCACTCAAACGCTGCCGCCGCCCACCCCACCACCCGACGCCTTGTACCATCACAATCAGCGCCGAGACGAGCGCGATCGAGAACGGCTGCGCGATCACCAGCACAGCGAGCGGCATCGTCACGATCGAGCAAACCAGCGGCACGACCCGCAACGGCAACGCGTCGGCTGCGATCGACCCAAACGACAACAAGAAGATCAGGATCGCTGCCATGCCCGAAATGGCCATCACTCCCGGCGGTGGAATCAGCAACCCAGCGATCGTCGAGGTAAGAGCAAGCAGCGCGATGATCACGCGCAGCGCGGTCATCGCGGCGGTACCGTCACCGAGTCGCGCAGCGCCCCAGCCTCGTCGATCATCTGGATCGTGCTACCCATCGGCCCGGCAATCACGCGTACGAACCCGTAATCCATCGTCGTGAAGACGGCGTCGGAGGAGGCCCTCGTAAACTCGACGTTGCCAGGCCCCTGTCCCCCGTTTCCAGCAACGATCTGGAGCACGCCGTCGACGGTGCGCCGCTCGTAGCGGTGTAAGTGGCCCGAGAAGACTGCGTCGACGTTGCCACGCAGTACATCGGCGAGCGGGTCTCCTGGCTGCAGTGCCGTATGCATGACTGCGAACCGCGGACCAGGCCAGGGTTTGGCGAGTTGCGCTTTGGCGTAGGCGATTGCTTTCGCGTCGCCCTCAACACCGAGCGCGATCATCTGGACGGGCCCGTACTCATACGTGTAGTGAAGCGCGCCACCGGGAAGAGCGAGTGCGTCGGCGAGCGCTTCGCCACCGGAGGCGATGAAGGTGTCGTGGTCGCCGAGCACGGCCATCAGTGGGGCCTCGGCCATCACGTCCTGAAGTGGCGTAAAGATGTTTCGATCGAACAGCGCGGGGAGGGCGAGCATGTACGAGTTGTCGCCGGCGGTGGCCACGAACGACGGGTTGATCGCAGCCAGCCCGCGCCCAACGGCATACTCGTGTTCGTTACCAGACCCGTAATCGCTAATCACCCCAAACGTGACCGTCGCTTGAGGATCGGTCGGCGCCGTCAAGAACGATCCCGACGCCTGCCCCATGCCATCAATCGTTGCGGTCCACAGATACCGCTGCCCGGACTCGAGACCAGCAAACGTGCCGCCCTTCGCCACGACCGAGGTGCCGTCAGGCGCCAGCGCCGTCAGCGTCACCGTCGACGGGTCGGGACCAAGAAAGCGCAACTCGGCCCCCGTCGAGGTCAGCCCCACCACGTACGGCCCACGCTTAAAGGGATCGTCGCCTCGACTGCCAAGCAGGTAACTATTCCAATAGAAGAGCACGCCAACAACCGCGATCACCGCAACACCAACCAGCATCGCCACGAGCACGAGTGCGATGCGGAGCTTGCGAACGAGGCGAGTCTGATCGGGCGATTCCATTACCTCTCACCTTCGCACAAAATCTTCGTACGGTCGCCCAAACCTCGAGTAGGCTTTGCGCATGAGACTCGTTGTCGCGACAGGTTTCGCAGTGTTGTTCGCAGTTGTTGCGCTCACGTGGATCCATCCCGATCTCAACGCCGAAGCGCAGCCGCGCGCCACACCGCGCCTCGAGGTGGGCACGACGCGCTGCGCGGGTACGCGCGAGAGCATAGTGGTACGCATCATCAGATCAGGCGAGGCTCGGGCAGAGGTTGAACTTTCCGTCTACGACGGCACGGCAAGGCGTTCGCATCGCATCGCGCAAGTTACGCAGACTCTGAAGCGTGCTCGTTCGATCGTGCCGATACGCCTCGACGCGACAGCATCGATTCTCCGTAACTGTAGGATTCGTACGGGTCGCACGCTGACGGTTGTGGCGCACCTCACGCCGCGTTCGGGGCAGGCTTCCACGCTGCGTGCCATGCGCGTGGGTGCACCCGCAGCGACGACCTCGGCGGCCGTAGCGACAACAACAACTCCCACCACCACGACAACAACGACACCGGACGCGAGCACGCCACCTCCCACGCCGGTTGCGCCGTCACGTGCGGAGGCCACGTCGTCCCGCATACTCGGCCTTGTCGGAGCGCCAATCACAGAGGCCTCGGGCCTAGCGTGGAGCCGGACGAATGCGAATACCTGGTGGACCCACAATGACAGCGGCGACTCGGCGCGGATCTTCGTGCTCGACGGCTCTGCCCGGATTCACGCGACCCTGCCGCTGAGCGGGGCAGCGGCGGTCGATTGGGAAGACATCGCCACGGGCCCGGGCCCGACGGCCGGCAGCGCCTACCTCTATGTCGGCGACATCGGGGACAACGCGGCTGTGCGCGCCTCAGTGCGCGTGTACCGCGTCCTCGAGCCGGACCTGACCGGCGTCGCGGTGGGCACGACATTGCCGGCCGCTAGTATCGGCTCGGTCGTGCTCCAGTATCCCGATGGTGCGCGCGATGCCGAGTCGCTGCTCGTCGATCAGGTCTCGGGCGATCTGTACGTCATCTCTAAGCGCGAGGCCTCTGTGCGTGTCTACCGCGCGCCACGCCCGGCCTTCGCCGGCGAGACCGTCACCTTGGAGTACATCGCGACGCTCGCTCAGACGTGGGTGGTGGCGGCCGATGTCTGTGCCGACAACGCGACGGTGCTCGTCAAGACCCCCACCCGCGTCTACGCCTACGTGTCGGATTCGGGCCTTGCCGCCGCGTTTGCGCAGGCACCGACGGCACGGCTGTACACCGCCGAGCCGCAGGGAGAAGCGATTGCGGCGAACCCCACCTGTACCGCCTACGCGACGCTGTCGGAGGGCTCGAACCAGCCACTCACGATCTACGAGCAGTAGGCAATCGTGCAAGGCCTACCTGTTCTGCCTACGAGCCTGCGGGACGAAGTATGGCTCGGGTGGGGAGGACATGACATCCGCGCGGATGTCATGTCCTCCCCACAGTCTCCGTCGCGCCTACCCACGCCACAGACCGTCTCACAGGCTCATCGGCAGCACACCTAGTGCACGCGAATGGTGAGAGTGATCAGCGCTGGCAGAAGCGTTGCCGACCCTTGATTGGTGCCCCGCACCTCACAGGTGCCACGGCGCCTTCCGCTCACGCGCGTCGTGACGCGTCGTCTGCCGGCGCGCTTCGAGACGCTGCGATGGACCGAGCAGATCGCACGTGTGCGGCTCTTCCACGTGAGCACTAACCCTTGGGTTGACGTGCGCGGCAGAATCGCTGTCGCAGCGACTCGCAATGCTTGCATCCGCGCAGAGGTCTGTGCGGACTTGGTCACGGGCACCACGACTGGTGTTGCCGCCGGGGGAATTGCACTGGCCGCAGCGCACTCGTGCAGGACACCGCCACTCACTGTCGTCCCGTCCGTGGCGCGAAACTCTTCCGTCCAACCATTCTCGTACAGGCCAATCACGCCAATCCCAAACTTCTTGATCCGCGTCACGCTCCCCGCACGCACGGTCGAGAAGTCGCGCAGACCGACGCCGCCAGTGCCAATCACAAACGAGTGAATACCAGCGGTGCTGATCGTTCCGTCGGCAAGCATCGGCTCGAACGCCTCATATTCGTGATCGTGACCAGCGAGCACAAGGTCGCCCTGGTGTTCCTGCAAAATCTCCCAGAGTGGCTGTACCTCGACATTGTCGCCATGCATGCCCGAGCTGAATAGCGGGTGATGCCAGTAGGCGAGTTGGCACGGCGCGTCCGACGCCGCCAGTTGACTCTCGAGCCATAGCCCCTGCGCCGAAGTCCGCTCGCAGCCGCCGATGCTCGAACAATTCGAGTTGAGAGCGAGGATGAGCCAGTTACCGATGCGTGTTGCGTACCAGCCCTGGGCGCGATTACCGGCCTGCGTGCCCCAGTAGTCGTAATAGCCCGCCGCGTTGGCAGTGTTGTACTCATGATTTCCGGGCACAGGCAGTGTCGATGCCTTGAAGGCTCCCCACGACGGGTCGTACTCACTCAAGAACGCCGCGAGTGTCCCATTCGAGTACTGCAAATCCCCTATCGCAAGCACTTTGTCTGGACTGGCCGCCGAGACGAGCGCTGCCGTTGCAACGTCTTGGCAGGTCGTCCCCGATGGCGTACTGGCCGGGTCGCAGGTGATGTCGCCAGCCACAGCGAGCGTGGCTTGGTGTGGCCCGACCGCAGCAAAAGCGGAACCCGCGAACGCGAGCATTCCGAGCATGAGACAGGCGGCAGCCGACAAGTGTCTGAGGATCGTGCGGTTCATACATCTGACGATACATCTGGGGCGATTTTCTGACGCTCCCGCCGTTCGCCACCCCGCCGGATTGGAGTTGCCCCGGTTCCGTGGACACGGGGTGTGGTGGATTTGATCATGCCGGTACGGCTGCGGCTCGTCCAGTCTGCTCGTAGCTGACGGGGCTCTCATAGCCGAGGCGTGAGTGGCGGCGGTGCGGGTTGTACCAGGCTTCGATGTATTCGAAGATCGCTTGGCCGAGCTGCTCGCGGCTGGTC
>SYIF01000022.1 GCA_005798855.1 Actinomycetota bacterium
GAACAGGTGGAAGATGCCAGCCCAATAGGCAGAGAGGCCGACGCCGACGAACATGTAGGCGATCTGGCTCATCGTGGAGAACGCGATGATGCGCTTGATGTCCGTCTGGACGATGGCAATCGCACCGGCCACCAGGAGGCCGACCACGCCGATGATGACGATCAGGTCGAGCACCTTCGGCGCGTAGAAGAACAGTGGGTTCATGCGCGCGATCAGGTAGACACCCGCGGTCACCATCGTTGCCGCGTGAATCAGGGCGCTGACCGGAGTCGGGCCCTCCATCGCGTCGGGGAGCCAGGTGTGGAGTGGGATCTGCGCCGACTTTGCGAGTGCCCCGACGAGCAGTAGCAGGCAGGCAATCGAGGCCTGTGTCTCGCTGAGCTTGTCGGCCGAGGCAAAGACGCCGCTGTACGAGACAGTGCCGAGATCGACGAACAGCAGGAAGATGCCGATTGCCAAGCCAACGTCGCCGATGGCGTTCATGATGAAGGCCTTCTTAGCGGCCTTGACGGCAGATGTCTTGTGGTGCCAGAAGCCAATCAGCAGGTACGAAGAGAGTCCGACGAGGCCCCAGCCGATCAAGAGCTGCACGAGGTTGCCACTGACAACGAGCACCAGCATCGAGAACACGAACATGTTCATGTACGCGAAGAAACGTCGCTCTTGCGTATCGCCCTTCATGTACCCGATCGAGAAGACGTGGATCAAGAAGCCGACGCCCGTCACGACCATCAGCATCAGTGCCGTCAGTTGGTCGAACCAGATATCAAAGCCGACGCGGAAATCGCCGGCGGACAGCCACGTCCAGGCCGTCTCAGTAACCTGACGCTGCTCTTCTGGCTTGCTGGCCAAGAGGATCAACGCGACGGTTGCCGCGCCGAACGCAGCCAGCATGATCAGCGACGCCAGCAGGCCTGCGCCACGCGCGGGCAGCTTGTTGCCGAAGATCGCGAGCAGCGCGACACCCAGCAGCGGTAATGCGAGGGTGATCCATACGAGTTCGGTCATCGGGTCAGCCGTTCAGTGTCCGGAGTTCGTCGGTATCGAGCACCATCGAGCGTCGCGTCATCGCCACCACGAGGCCAAGGCCAACGACGACTTCGGCGGCGGCAATGCCCATCACAACCAAGGCGAAGACCTGTCCATCAGAGCCACCGACTTGACGCGAGAATGCGACCAAGGTCAGGTTGACGGAGTTGAGCATGATCTCGAGCGAGAGCAAGACCGTGAGCGGGCTGCGACGAAGCAGCACGCCGGTTAGACCGATCGTGAAGAGTATCGCGCTGACGCCGAGGAACATTGGGATCCCGACGCTCATCGAGCACTCTCCCCTGTCGTCGAGTCGCGGGCGGCCTCGAGGGCTGCGCGGGAGGCTTCGCGGCGTCGCTCCACAGCGGACTCGCCTTCTTTCGCGAGCACCTGGTCGTTACTGAGGCGTACTGGGCGGCCACCCGTACCGAAGACGACACCAGCGACGGCGGCCATGAAGAGGATCACCGAGACGACCTCGAAGGCGAGCAGGTAGTCGGTGACAAGCGCTTCGCCGATCGCGGCTGGGCTGCCGTAGTTCGCGTCGACCGAGGCGACGCTGCCGAGGCTTGCGCCCATGACGACGACGACGATCTCGACGGCGATCAGGAGGGCAGCGAAGACGGAGAGTGCCACGAGCCACGGCTTACGAACGCCCGGCCCAATCTCGCCGCGTGGACCCACGTAGGCGATCACGAACAGGAACATCACCATCACGGCACCGGCGTAGACGATGATCTGCGCAGCCGCAACGAATTGGGCCTCAAGCAGGAGCATCAACGCTGCCAGCGAGGCGAGGTTCCCGAGCAGCGCGAGCGCCGAGACGAACGGGTTCTTCTGAGCCACGACGGCGATCGCCGAGGCAATCGCACAGACGGAGGCGATGAAGAAGACAACAATGTCCACTACTCAGCGCCTTCCGGATTCGTGGCCGTCGTGATGTCATACATGCCGAGCACGCGCTCCATCTCTTGCGAGGGTACGTCGTACGGATCGACGGCCTGCGAGGGGGTGCGTAGTGCGGGCTTCTCGAGCAGCATGCTCTTGGTGTAGACGAGTGCGTCGCGCGAGATTTCCGACAATTCGAAATCGTTGCCGAGGGTGATCGCGTCAAACGGGCAGGCTAGTTCACAGTAGCCGCAGAAGATGCAGCGCGCCATGTTGATCTCGTAGATGCGGGCATATCGCTCACCGGCGGAGACACGATTATCAGGCGTATTCTCGGCTGGCACCACGCGAATGCAGTCGGACGGGCAGGCGGCGGCGCAGAGCGAGCAGCCGACGCACTTCTCGAGCCCATTCTCGTGGCGATGCAACTGATGGCGGCCACGGAAACGTGGATAGACCGGGCGCTTGTACTCGGGGTACTGCTGCGTAATCGGCTTCTGGAAGAGATGCCGGAATGTGGTCGAGAAACCCTTTACCTGATTAAGCATCGTCAGCCTCCTAGAGGTACACAACTGCGACGGCGGTCAGCAGCAGGTTGAGGGTGGCTACGGGCAGGAGAACTTTCCAGCCGATTTTCATCAACTGATCAAATCGCACGCGTGGCAGCGTGGCACGAATCCAGATCAGCACGAACAGGAAGGCACCAATCTTGAGCAGCATCCAGATTGGTCCCGGCAAGAACGGGCCACTGGGACCACCGAGGAAGAGCACGGCACCGAGTGCTGACAGGGTGATTGCGTTGATGAACTCGGCGGCGGCAAACATCGCGTATCGCATGCCGCCGTATTCCGTGTGGTAGCCGGCAACGACTTCGCCATCGGCCTCGGTCAAGTCGAACGGCGGGCGATTCGACTCGGCGACGGCCGCCACGAAGAAGACCAGAAAGCCGAGGAACTGCGGGATGATGTACCAGAGGTGCTCTTGCGCGTTGGCGATGCTGATGAACGAGAGCGAGCCCGCCTGGATGATCACGCCGATCACGGCGAGCGTGAAGGCCACCTCGTACGAGACGAGCTGTGCGATCGCGCGCATGCCACCGAGCAAGGCGTACTTCGAGCTCGATGCCCAGCCGCCGATCATCAATCCGTAGAAGCCGAGCGAGCCAATCGCGGCGACGACGAGCAGCGACACGCTCGTGTCGGCAATATAAAGGTGGATCGTCCAGTCCGTGCCGGGGATCGTCGCAACGTCGCCAAACGGCATCAGACCGAAGGCGCCAATCGCGCACGTCATCGCGATAAACGGCGCTGCGATGTATAGCTTGCGATGCGCCATCTCGGGGATCATGTTTTCTTTCTGCAGCATCTTGCCGAGGTCGGCAATCGGCTGCATCAGGCCGTACGGCCCCACGCGGTTCGGGCCGTAACGCGCTTGGAAGCGCCCGATCAGCTTGCGCTCAACCCACGTCATGTAGGCGAAGAAGCCCATCAGGACGCTGGCCAAGACCAGCGACTTGATGATCGTGAGGATGACGCCGTCGACCATCGGTTCTACTGCGCTCCCACGACGGCGGTGGAGCCGGTACCTGCCGCACCACGCCAGTTGATACGAACCGAGCCGGGCAGGAGCCGCCGCGAGATCCGAGCGGTGCCGACGTGCTCGCCCACGGCGTGGCGCACGGCCACGTCGTCGCCGCGCTTGATGCCAAGGTGCTCGGCGTCGGCGTGGGCAACTACGACGATCGGGGCGCGCTGGTGCGCGAGGGAGGGGGTGCGCTCTACGGAGGCCCCACTAAACAGTGGACGTGGTGCGATCAGGCGAAAGGCGCCGTCGGCCGGAGCCGAAGCCGGTGCGGTGACCGTCACCCCAGCCGTCGGTGACGTCGCAGCAGGGCGCGTGCGGTTGAGCGGGGCGCGATCGCCGAGCTCGCCCCAGGCGAGGCCCGCGAAGGCCGGATTGTCGGCGACCAAGGCGTTGAAAGCTTTGGCGGACGTCGCATGGGTCGAGATCTCGAGGAAGCCGGCAAGCCGACTCGTCCACTCGATCAGCGGCACGCCACTGACGGGTGCGAGCGATGGGCGGACGCGCTGCACGCGACCCTCGAGATTGATGACAGAGCCATCGCGCTCGTGCTCGACATCGAGCGGCAGCACGACCTGCGACTGCGAGGTGACACCATTCGTAAAGGCAGCGACGGAGACGACGACCTCGGTCTGCGCGAGCGCCATCTGCCAACGCTCGCCCTCGGTGCTGTCGACGACGGGGTCGCAGCCAACCAGCACGATTGCCCGAACGTCGCCTGCTTCGAGCGCCGGCAGGATCTCGTCCCAGCCGCCGACAAGGCCAACAGTTCGCTCGCCGCGCTCGTTGGCCCCGACCGGCAACGGCAAGACGCCACCGTCGGTCTGGTCGAGCCCGAGGGCCCAGGCGAGGGCTTCGATTTCGCCCGCTGCAACGTGGTCGGTGACAACCAGCACCGGACGCGCTGCGGCCACGAGCGTGCCAGCCAATTCGCGAACCTGGGCGACGTCGGCACCAGCGTCGGCGGCGAGCACCTCGACCGTACCGGCCGTCTTGGCATCGCTGCGCACGTTCGCGCCACCCACTTCGATAACAGCGGCGGTGAGTGCTGCGAGCATCGCCGAGCCAGCGGCCGGCAGCGTGCGGAGGAATTGCTGAGCGTCGGGCTCGAGCGCTGTACCACCCGGGCCAACGATCGTCAGGCGACCGCCGCTACGGCGCGCCTTGCGGATGCGGAGGTCGATCGTGCCAGCGCGGTCTGTCGGCTCCTGGTCGCCGATCACGACGACGGCGTCGGCCAGATCAATCGCGGCGAGCGGCGCGGCGTAGGCGTCGAGCCGATCCCAATCGGCGGCGGCGGCAAGCGGCGCCGAGGCCGTGCGCGCGTCGAGCGTATCGGCGATCGCCTTCCAGGCCAGCGCCTCCTCGTTTGTCAGTGCGCCACCCGTGACGATCGCGACGCCACCAGCACCGTCGACCGACGAGAAGTGGCGGAGGCGCTGCGCTGTCGTGCGCAGGACATCGTCCCACTCGCCGGGCTCGAGACCGGTCAGTGCTCGTACCAGCGGTGTCGATATGCGCTCGTCACGCGGCTCGTAGCGCGCGAAGCGGCCCTTGTCGCAGAGCCAGCCCTCATCGACGTCGGGGTGATTGCGCGAGAGGATTCGCTCGACCTTGCCTTCGCGCAGCGTCGACCAGGTGTTGCAGCCCGTCGCGCAGCCGGTGCAGACCGTCGGCACGTTGACGATCTCCCATGGGCGGGCCTTGAAGCGATAGGCCGTCGGCAGGAGCGCGCCGACGGGGCAGAGTTCGGTGACGTTGCCCGAGAACGCGTTGCTGTACGGCTGCTCGTTGAATGTCGCGATGACGCTCTGTGCCCCACGCTCGCGCGCGACGAGTTCGGCGTCCTCGGCGACGTCGCCAGAGAAGCGGGTGCAGCGATAACAGAGGATGCAGCGCTCACGGTCGAGCACGATCGATGGCGAAATCGGCAACGGCTTCTCGTAGGTGCGCTTCGGCAGCGTCATGCGCGAATTGCCAGGGCCGTAGCGGAACGTCAAGTCCTGCAGCGGGCACTCGCCACCCTTGTCGC
>SYIF01000023.1 GCA_005798855.1 Actinomycetota bacterium
CCTATCGGCTGCAGCACTACTACCAGTTTCAGGTTCTGATCAAGCCCTCACCCGACGCGATTCAGGAGTCCTATCTGCGCTCGCTTGCTGCGGTTGGCATCGACGCAGCCGCGCACGACGTGCGCTTTGTCGAGGACAACTGGGAGGCGCCGACGCTGGGCGCCTGGGGTACCGGTTGGGAGGTTTGGCTCGACGGTATGGAGGTGACGCAGTTCACCTATTTCCAGCAGGCCGGGGGCATCGATTGCGATCCAATCTCTGTTGAGTTGACGTATGGCCTCGAGCGGCTCGCCATGCATCTCCAGGGCGTCGATTCGTGTTGGGATCTGACGTGGGCACCGGGCCTCTCCTATGCGGATGTGCATGCGCGCGGCGAGCGCGAATGGTCGGCGTACAACTTCGAGGTCGCGGATGTCGCGGGCCTCGTGCGAGCATTCGACCATCATGAGGCGGAATGCGGCCGATGCCTCGAGGCTGCACTACCGGTCCCGGCCTACGACCAGGTCTTGAAGTGTTCGCATGCCTTCAACCTGCTCGACGCGCGTGGTGCGATTTCGGTGACTGAACGCGTGGCCTACATCGGTCGGGTGCGTGCCTTGGCCCGAGCCGTCGCCCACGCCTACCTCGGGTTGGAGTTGTCGTGACGGCTCCGCTGCTGATCGAGCTTGGGTGTGAGGAGCTGCCTGCGAACGCCTGTCGCGTTGCCGAGCGCGAGGCGGGTCTGACGATCGAGCGTCTACTGACGGAGCGTCGCTTGGCGCCGACCTCGGTCGAGGTGTTTGTGACGCCGCGCCGGATCGCCGTGATCGCCGAGGGTGTGCCGAGCGAAGCGCCTGCAGAGACCAGCGTGCAGACGGGGCCGCCCGAGAAGGCAGCCCGCAACGACGAGGGCTCGTGGTCGAAGGCGGCGGAGGGGTTTGCGCGCAAGCATGGGTTGACCCCAGAGCAGCTCGAGGTGCGCGACGGCCTGCTGACCGCAACCGTGTCCGTCTCTGCTGAGCCTCTGGCCACGCATGCGCAGGCGCTGGTCGATGGGCTGATCGAGGGCCTGCAGATGCCAAAGAACATGCGCTGGGGCACGGGGATATTGCGCTTCTCGCGACCGATTCGCACGCTCGTCGTACTCCATGGCGATACCGTCTTGCCGGCCGAAGTACAGGGCGTTCAGAGTGGTCGTCTAACGCGCGGCCACCGTCTGTTGCAATTCGAACTCGAGCTTGCGAAGGTCGATGACTACGTCTCCGACCTTGGTGGCGCGGGCGTTGGTGCCCGCACGGGGGATCGTCGGGAAATCATCGAGACGCTGCTGACATCGTTCGCGAAAGCACACGACGCAACCTGGGACGATCCCGGTCGCGTGCTCAACGAGGTGGTCTATCTCGTCGAGTGGCCGCGCGTCATTGACGGGGCGATCCACGAGCGCTACCTCGAGCTGCCAGAGCGGGTACTGGTGACGGCGATGCAATCGCATCAGCGGTACCTGCCGTTGCGCGGGTCGACGGGTAGGTTGCGACCCGCCTTCCTGACCGTCGTCAACTCTCACCCAGATGCCGATGAGATGGTGCGCGCTGGCAACGAGCGCGTCCTCGCTGGTCGCCTCGACGACGCTGTCTTTTCGCTCGCGAAAGATCGCGCCCGCGGCATCGAGGCGATGGCTTCCGAGCTAGAGCGCATCACGTATCACCAGCGCCTCGGCACGTTGGCCGACCGCACGGTGCGCCTCGAGGCGCTGGTCGCGGCGGTTGCAGACGGTGCCGACATTTCGGGTGACGATCGCGGGCATGCCCTCGAAGCTGCGCGTCTGGCCAAGGCCGACCTTGCCTCCACGTTGGTCGGCGAGTTTGCCGAACTGCAGGGCGAGACGGGTATGGAGTACGCCCGCGCGGCCGGTCAGCCCGAAGCGGTAGCCCTCGCAATTCGTGAGCAGTATCAGCCCGATGGCGCTGGGCGGCCCGTGCCGGAGACGCTGCCTGGAGCGCTGCTCGCTTTGGCCGATCGCTTCGACCACCTCGTGGGGGTGGTCGCGATTGGTGAGCGCCCAACTGGGTCGCGCGATCCGTACGCATTGCGCCGGGCCGCTGCGGGCATCGTCGAAATTCAGTCGTGCTATAGCCTCGCGCTTAACCTGCCAGCCCTGGTCGCCGAAACGCATGCTCTGCTCGTGGCGCAAACCGCCGACCTCGAGCTCGATGACACGGCAACGGCCGAGATCGTGGTGCCGTTCATTCTCGATCGTGTTGATCAGGCGCTCGGCGATGCTGGCGTGCCCGTTGATGTGCAGCGGGCGGCTCGTGGCGCGGGTCACGTCGATCCGGCGCGACATGCGGCGCTCGCCCAAGCACTGTACGCAGCTGCCGATACGGCCGAGCTGGCTGGGGCTCATGCGGCTGTCACGCGCTGTAGTCGTATCGTCGAGAAGGAGACAGCGGCAGATGCCGTTGATCCAGCGTTGCTGAGCGACGCGTCGGAGCTAGCACTGGCGGAGGCCATCGCGTCGCTCGCGCCGCGCATTGCCGCGGAGTCCGATCCGGACGTTGCACTGCGCGATGCCGCGTCGCTCGCGCCTGCAGTCGATGCGCTGTTTGACGGCGTGATGGTGCTCGCGGAGGATCCTGCGGTTCGGGCAAACCGCGTACGTCTGCTACGTGACGCACTGGCGGCTTTCCAGCCCATCGGCGACCTCACGAAGCTGCAGCGATGACCGACCAGCCTGTCGAGATCCATATCGTCTCGGATTCCACGGGCGATACGGCCTCGCGTGTTGCGCGTGCCGTGCAGGCTCAGTTCTCTGCATCGCCTGTCAAGATTGTGCGCCATCCACGGGTCACCACGGTTGATGGGTTGCAGGCCGCTTTTTCCAAACTGCGGGGTTCGGGCAAGGCGGCGGTCTTCTTTACGCTGATCGATCGAGATTTGCGCGACCGAGCGACCGAGTTCTGCGAACGTCATGGTCTGCCGTCGTGCGATCTGCTCGGCGCTCCGCTCGAGGCGTTGCAGCAGGCGTCGGGTAGCCAAGCCGAGCTCGTGCCAGGGCGTCCAGTCGCATTGGAGATTGATTACTTCAAGCGCGTGGCGGCGATGGAGTTTGCCGTCAAGCACGACGATGGACTCTCGGGCGAAGGGCTCGAAGAGGCCGACATCGTGATCGTCGGTGTCTCGCGCACCGGCAAGACGCCACTCTCGATGTACCTCGGCTACCTCGGCTACAAAACGGCGAACATTCCGCTGGTGCCGGCGGTCGAACCGCCACAGCAGCTATTCCGGATCGATCGCGCCAAGATTGTTGGCCTGACGATCGACCCCGAACGATTGCAGCGCATCCGCGGCCGTCGGCTGCGTGCGATGGGTGGGCGCGCGCGCAACAACTACGCGGATCTGGCCAAGATTCTCGAAGAACTCGACGACTGCACGAGCGTCTTTCGCAAGCTTGGTTGCCCCGTTATCGACGTCTCGAACCTCGCGGTCGAAGAATCGGCGTTACGGGTCATAAACTTGGTGGAAGAGCGATCCCACGACGAAGAGGAGGCCGGCAATGGCGTTCCGTGAGATGCGAGTTGCTTACCGCAACGGCGAGTTGTCTGAGACGGCTGCCGGGGACAATCCAATCGATCTCTTCATGGCCTGGATCGAGACGGCGCGTGGGTCGGGCGCGATCCTCGAACCCAACGCAATGACGCTCGCAACCGTTGGCGCGGATGGTGCGCCGTCGGCCCGCATGGTGCTGCTCAAAGAGGTTGACGACGATGGGGCGTTTGTCTTCTACACCAACCGGATGGGTCGTAAAGGCCTCGAGATAGCGGCTAACCCACGGGTAGCCTTGGTGTTTTGGTGGGAGCCACTCGAGCGCCAGGTGCGCATCGAAGGCACGATCGTGGAGACGAGTGCCGAGGCGACGGCCACCTATTTTGCCTCGCGACCACGCGAGAGTCGGATTGGTGCCTGGGCTTCGAACCAGAGTCAACCGATCGCGAGTCGTCAAGAGCTCGAACAGCAGTTTGCCTCGGCCGACGCGGAGCATCCTGGCGAGGACGTGCCAGTGCCACCATGGTGGGGTGGCTACTCCATCCAGCCGACAGCGATCGAGTTTTGGCAGGGGCGGATGGGCCGCTTGCACGATCGCCTCTCGTACACGCATGAGGGGCGGCAGTGGTCTCTGACGCGCCTGCAGCCGTAGTGCGACCGGGTAGCCTCTAGTTATGCCAAACAGTCGTGTCGTCGCTTCCAGCATGGTCGAACAGACCTGCGAGATCCTGCGCGAACGCATTCGCACGGGAGAGATTCCGCCGGGTACGCGCCTGCGGCAGGAGGTGCTAGCCGAAGAGCTTGGCATTTCGCGCACGCCGCTACGTGAAGCGATGAGACTCTTGGCAGCGGACGGCTTGGTCGAGCTCGAGCCAAACCGTGGCGCGATCGTGACTGCTCTGCGGCACGATGACCAGGTGGCGTTTTGGGAGGCGCGTCTCGCTCTGGAGCCAGCCGCCGCGCGTCTCGCAGCGGAGCGTCCCTCAGCGACCGGTATCGAGGCAATGCGTACGGCAATCGCCGAGCAGCGTTCAGCTCACGCGGACGGCGAGGGCTTCGCGGCCAATCGGGCCTTCCACTTGGCGCTCGTGGCAGCCGCCGGTAATCCTCACCTCGACCGCTTCGCCGAAACACTCTGGATCCGCACGGTCGGGCAGTCTATTTACGCGGCACAGTCGTCCGATGCCACGGTGGTCGCGGCCTACGCTGATCAGCATGCAGCGATGCTCGCTGCCGTCGAGAGTGGTGATGCCGAGCTCGCCGAACGGTTGACGCGCGAACACATCTTGGCCTCGCCGGTGCCGGAAGATCTCGGGACGCCCCAGACGTAGCGTTGGGCGGGTAATCCGGGTCGACCCGCTCGACAAGGAGGACATGACAAGTGCGCACTTGTGGTGTCCGCGTGCGCAGTAGCGGCATCTGCTGGGGGACATGACAAACCGGGGTTTGTCATGTCCCCCAGCCCAGCGAATGGGCCGCCCGAGGGACACCACATCCGCGCGGTTGTGGTGTCCTCCCTAAGAGACCGTGCCGTTGAGGATCTGAAGCGTCTTGAGGTCCGAGTAGAAGTCGAGGGCGTAGTCGCCACCCTCGCGGCCGATCCCACTGATGCCCGCGCCACCGAAGGGGGCGGTCAGGTCGCGGACGAGGAAGCAGTTGACCCAAACCGTGCCGGCGCGGACGGCACGACCCACGCGATCAGCGCGCTCGGCACTACCCGTAAAGAGGATGCCGGAGAGACCGTAGGCCGTGGAATTGGCGAGCTCGATCGCCTCGGCCTCTGAGGCGAACGTCTGAATCGTCAGGACTGGGCCAAACACCTCGTGTTGCACGACCTCGCTGTCGTTCGACTGCGGGCGGATCAGCGTCGGCTCATACCAGAGGCCGCCACTGTCGGGTTGCTGCCCGCCACGGACGATCTCGTCGCCAGCACTGCGGGCTCGCTCGACGAAGCCACTGACGCGTGCGAGATGGTCGGGGTGGATCAGCGGACTGATCGTCGTTGCCTCGTCGTGGGGATCGCCGAGCACGTGGCGATCGACTTGCGCATGGAAGCGCGTCAGAAAATCCTCGACCACAGACTCTTCGACCAAGAGGCGGGTGCCGGAGAGGCAGACCTGACCGGCATCGTCGAATTGCAACGCAGCCTTGGCGGCAGCAGCGTCCAGATCGGCATCGGCGAAGACGAGAAACGGATTCTTGCCACCCAGCTCGGCCGTAAACGGCACGATGTTCTCGGCGCCCGCGTGGCCAATATGGCGAGCGGTCTCGGGCGAGCCGGTAAAGCTCAGGCGCCGCACGCGGGTGTCTGCAACGAGGGCTGCGCCGACCTCTTCGCCGGTGCCCTGAACGAGATTGAAGACGCCGGATGGGAAGCCCGCCTGATCGACGAGGTCGAACAGCATCGAGCACGAAAGGGGAGACCACTCAGCGGGCTTGAGCACGACGGTACAGCCTGCCGCCAGCGCGGGAGCGGTCTTCCACGTCGAGAGCATGAAGGGCGCGTTCCACGGGGTAATCACGACGGCCGGGCCGCTCGGATCGCGCACGACGCGGTTCGTGGTCCCATTCGACTGCCAGAGTCGCTCTTCGTATTCGCACGAGAGGTCGGCGTAGGCTCGAAAGTTGCGGGCGCCGCGGCCGATTACGCGGGCCTTCAGCGAACGCTCGAGCATCGCCATGTCCCAGCACTCCACCTCGGCGATGTGGTCGACGTGTGCGTCGATCAGCTCGGCGAGTCGATGGAGATACGGCGCGCGTCCCTCGGGACCAAGCCCAGACCAGGCCGGAAATGCGCGCACTGCGGCACTGATCGCAGCGTTGGCGGTGGCAGCGTCGCCGCGACAGACGTTCGCGAGCAGCGAGCCGTCGATCGGCGAGCGATCTTCGAAGGTGGTGGGACTACCGACCCGGGCGCCATCGATGTAGTGCTCGAGCGAGACGGTGTGCCCGTGGACCTCGACGCGAGCGCTCACTCGCCGCCCCGCAGATCGGCAATCGTCTCGAGATCGTCGACGGTATAGGCGAAGGTAAAGCGGTACCCCTTGCCAAGCTTGACGGGCGCAAGCGACGTGTGTTCCTCGCTGGGTGCAGCGCCAAAGTTGAGCGTTGCTTCGCCCTCCCAGATTGCTGAGATCGAACGATCGCTACTGATGGCGCGGACCAACTCGTGGACCGCGGGGTTCTGATGCTGCCCTGCGGCGAGGCGCGGAAAGTGGCGGCGATTCACGAGTGGTGGAGCGTTATGAAACGGCCCGCCGCCACTCTCGCCCGTCAGCTTGACGGTTGCCTCGATCAGACGACGATCGTTGGCGGCCATCGTGCAGCCAAAGGTTGAACCGGCGGCAATCGCAGGATCGGCCAACGTGCCGAGCCCAAAGGTTCGCGTCATCCAGACCGAACCAAGCTTCTTTGGAAAGCCCTGGATCCAGCCGCGCATCAAGGCAAAATCGCGATCCACCCAGATGTACGGACAGGTCGTGACGACCTCGCCATCGAGCGTGCCATTGACGACGATAAAGGCCTCTTTGTACTGGCTGCGAGCGGGGTCGATCAACTCGTTCTGATTGGTCGTGCAGGACTGCCAATCGGCAAAGATCACCGCGGCGCGCCCAGCATCCTCGGTCAGTGGCTCAACGCCAGGCGGGAGGACGGCGGCAACGGCGGCCGGGTCGGCCCAGTAGTCGACCACAACGAAATCGCCAACGTAATGCCATGGCGGCGGCGGTACGAGATTTGCGCGGCCCTCGGGAGAGAGCGGGAGGCTATAGCTGTCAGTCATTGTGGGCTCCGTTCGTTAGCGGCGAGCTCACGATGGCTCGGCCGGGGGAAGGGGGATGCCCTGCGCCTCGCGCTGGTGCCGCTCCGAATCCACTGCGGCATCGTCGAAACGGAAGTAGGAGCGTGGCGGCAGGATGCCCCAGGTGTTGGATCCGAAGGGATCGTCTGACCACTCGCGGGGGGTGTGGGGAAGGCGCAGGATCTCCATGTCGCAGTAGAGCTCGACGAAGAGGTTCTCCTCCGGAATCCGCACGTACGCACACAGGTTCTGTGCGAGGCCATGACGCACCGGTCCCCAACCAAGCCAGCGACCGTGGCGACCAAGATGGTCGAGGAAGATGCGGAGCTGGCCCCAATCGACGATGTCGAAGGCGATGTGATGGAAATGCGCCGGCCCCATGCCGACGATCGCCATCTGGTGATGCTCGGCGTGGAGATGAAACCAGACCCCGGCCGCGCCAAGAAAATCCGAGATGTTCATGCCGAGGACGTCGACGTAGAACGCCGTCATCTCCGCCATGTTCGGGGCGAGCACATTGACATGGCCAAGCTTGCGGGGATGGAAGCCCGGCAGGGTGCTCGTGCGGCGACCAGGCGGTGGCAAACCTTCTGCTGCGAGGCGCTCTCGATAGGGGATCAATTGGACGCCGCCACCCGAAGGGTCGACGAAACGCAGCGAACCATCGGCTTCGTGATCGTAGTGCACGCTACAGGCGTCAAGGTGTGCCGCTGCGGTCTCGAGTGAGCAATCGGCGGCGAGTTCCCAGCCGGTGTGGTCATGGTCGGCTTCGTGATCCTCGACGAGCTCGAGGCAGTAGTCCTCGGAGTCGCACGCAAGCAGAGCGCGTCCGCGCTCCTTGGCGACCACGGTCAAGCCAAACTGGATCGACCAGCGCGCCGCAGCTTCGTCGATGTCGAGCACACGCAGACAGGCATGGTGCAGGTCGTGTAGCTGGATGCTCATCAGTCCACCTCTCCAGCGGCAACGCGCCGCTCTGCCTCATCTTCTGGGATCGCGAGTGCCACGTGCAGCGTATTTGCCGACGTCTCGGGCTGGTCGCCGGGGCCGCAGAGGTCCACATCCCAATCGACCACGGTGTTTCGCAGCACAGGAAATCCTTCGATCTCGACCTCAACGACGTCGCCGACGGCCATTGGCCGCGAGTTGGCGGGCGTTCCGGTCAATACGATGTCGCCGGGCACGAGGGTGATTACGCGACAGAGATCGGCCAGCTGGTAGCGGTAGTCCCAGATCAGATCGTCTTGGTCGCCCTGCTGGACAACCTCGCCATTGATGCGTGTTGTCAACGTGAAGCCCTGGTCTGGGGTCCACTCATCGGCGGTCACCATCACAGGGCCGAGCGGAAGAAAGCCGTCCTGGCCCTTGACGCGCAGCATCGAGCCGCGATCAGCATGGCGAAAATCGTGGAGGCCAACGTCGTTGGCAGGCGCAAAGCCGGCCACGTACTCGTGCACCTGTTCCGGCTTGACGCCCTTCATCTCGCGACCAACGATGACGGCGATCTCGCCCTCGTAGTTGAGAAAGCGGGTGCCATGCGGTCGGCGAATCTCGCCAAGATGACCATTGAGCGTCGTCGGCGGCTTCATGAAATAGGACGGTTCGGGTGGCGTCTTAGCTTTGTATTCGGTCAACCTGGACTGGTACGTCAGGTGGACGGCAAGAATCTTGGACGGCTCGGCTGGTGCCAACCAGCAGGCCTGCTCAACCGCTACTGCATCGCCAGAATCTAGCTCGACGGCGCCGTCGATGACGGTCCCCCAGTTTGGGGTCAGGTTGTGGAGAATGCGAGCGCGTTGCATCAGTGGTGGTCCTCAGTTGGGGGGCGTGGCGAGAGGATTGCGCATTGCGGTCTCCGGCAGGCATCGTACGGGAGCGAGGCCACTCGGTATGACTTTGGGCGCATCTGTCATCTGGATATTGTATCCAATTACGTGTCGGAATGGAACCCAAACCGCCGTCCGACGGAAGGACTTGTCCGGCCGAACAGCGAAAATGTTCACAGAGTCCATAACAGGACACCATTTACTCGGTAACGAGTGACTCCAGGAGGAGAGACCATGGGAGCGCAAGCAAGCGGAGGGGAGAAGCTCGGTAAGGGCAATCTCACCCTTATCGATGTGATCGCGCAGTCGATTGGGTTTATTGGACCCGTCTTTGCTGCCGCGTTCTTCATCCCCACGATTGTCGGAGCGTCGCTGAACGGCAAGGGGGCAGGCATCGCCAGCCCCGTCTCGATCATCATCGCGATGATTGGCATGTGTGCGGTGGCGTGGATCATCTCGCGCTTTGCGCGCCGCATCCACGCTGCAGGCTCGCTGTACGACTACGTCACCGAAGCCTTTGGTGAGCGGATCGGCTTTGTTGCCGGCTGGGTCTACTACGGCGGTGTGATTGCGCTAACGCTGGCAATCGGGCTCGCGTTCGGTGGCTTCTTGCACGACACGCTGTTTTTCAACCATGGCGTCGAGTTGGAGTGGTTCTGGTACTCGATCGCGTTCTGGGTCGTCGCTGCGGCGATGATGATTCGCGGCGTTGCGATCTCGACACGTGTGCAGCTCGTGCTCGGAGTCGGCTCGTTCCTGATCATCCTCGCCTTCTCGATCTGGGTCATCATCAAGGTTGGTGGCGACGGTGGCCTGAGTGGCGCGCCGTTTAATCCGAGCTCCTCTGACCAAGGCTGGAATGGCATCTTCTTCGGAGTGCTCTATGCCGTGATCATGTTCATCGGCTTCGAGAGCTCGGCAAACCTCGCCGAGGAGACAAAGAATCCACGCAAGCACCTACCGCTCGCGATCTTCGGCTCGTGCATTGCCGTCGGCATTTTCTACATCATCGTCACGTACGCCCAAGCGGTTGGCTTTGGTCTTTCCGTGCAGGACTGGCTGGCAGCCTTTCCGCCGCTCTATGCGCTCGCGGCCGATCCTCACTTCGGTAGTACCAACTTCGGCGAATTGGTCCAGTGGATTGTCGTGATCGACATTGCGGCCGTCGGCCTCGGTACGGCAGTCGGCTCGAGCCGTGGCGTCTTCTCGCTCGCCCGTGACGGTCGTCTGCCCAAGGTGCTTGCCTCGGTTCATCCGAAGTACAAGACACCGTGGATTGCCTCGACCGCACTCGCGGTTGCCTCGATCATTTTGATCATCATCATCGCTGCCACGAATGGCCTGATGACGGTCGGTGAGATGGATCCGGGTCAATGGTTCCCGATGTTTAACTGGCTCGCCACGTTCGGCGGCTTCATGCTCGTCGCGGTCTATATCGCGATCTGCGTTGCTGCCTTCAAGGGCATGCCCGGCGAATCGCAGTGTCTGCTGGCACTCGCCGGCATCGTCGGCGGCCTCATCTCGATCGGCGCCATCTACGGCGTGATCGTGCAGTTCGCGGATGTTCCAACGTACAACCGCATCTGGTGGGTTGCCGCGCTCTGGCTGCTTGGCGGCGTCGTGGTGATGCTGATCCTCAATCAGATGGGTCGTCTGCGCAACAAGACGGTCTAGGGCTCGTCGAACGCGGGGCTCGGGACTTCGGTCCCGGCCCCTTTTTCGTTTTGGGGGCTGTTCGCGTACCCTGTGCCCGTTTGGCGATTGGAGATTGACGATGGCAATCCAGGCAGATCCAGTGGTCGACCCCGAGCGACGCGAGCGCCTGCTCGCCATCGTCGACGAGCTCGGACCGGCCTTCCGTGAGCGAGCGCCGCGTTACGACCGCGAGGCATCGTTTCCCTTCGAGAACTTCGCCGATCTCTACGCTGCTGGGTTCTACGGACTCTGCATCCCCACGCGGTATGGCGGCCTGGGTGCGAGCTTCAACGATTACATGCAGATTGGCGCGGCGATCGGCGCCTATTGCCCGATGACTGCGTTGACTTTCAACATGCACACGCAGACGGTGCTGTGGACGGGCGTCGCCGCCGACGATCTCGACATGAGTGACGAGCATCGCGCGACGCACGAGGCGACACGCGCCGAACTGTATCGTCGCATTATCGAGGAGGGAGCACTCCAGTCGCAGCCCCTCTCCGAAGGAATCGCGCAGGGTGCGACGCGCGGTTTTGCGACGACGGCCACGCGTGTCGAGGGCGGCTACCTGATCAACGGCAAAAAGATCTTCGCCTCCTTGTCTGGTGCGGCGACGGATTACAACATCACCTGCGTCGAGACGACCGAGGACGAAATTCTCTTTCTGGCCGTCTCTGCCGACGACCTCGGTGTCGAGATCGTGGGCGACTGGGATCCACTGGGGATGCGCGGCACCTTGTCTCGCACGCTGGTGTTCAAGGATGCGTTCGTTCCCGACAGCGCGGTGCTCCTGCCACCGGGGATCTACAACCAGTTGGCCGAGCGCTGGTCATACGTCTACATGACGCTGACGCCCGCGTATATGGGCTTGACGAAGGCCGTCGTCGATTTCGTCCAAGAGTACCTGTCGTCTCAGGCGCCACCTGGCATCACGTCACGCCGTGAGGTGCCTCAGAAGCAGCAGGGCTGGGCCGAACTACAGATCATGTACGAACGCAGTCGCGCCCTCTTCGACAAGGTCTGCGAGGAGGCGCGCGTCGATCCGACGCCAGAGATGCTGCGTCGCGCCCTGGCTGCCTCGTACACCGTCATGGAGACGGCTCCTGAGGTTGCATCGCTGGCGATCCGAGTCTGTGGTGGGCTGTCGCTCCTGAAAAGTTTCCGGCTCGAGCAGTACTACCGCGATGCGCGTTGTGGGTCGACGATGCTGCCGTGGAGCGCCGAGGTTTGCCTGCATCGCCTTGGGCGACACGCGATCTTTCCTGACGACGCGCAGTAGCGTGGAATTGCACGACGTCGATGCCACGCCGATTGCCTGGCGCGAGCTGGGGGAGGGCGAGACCGTGCTGTTTCTGCACGGTCTGGGGATGACGCGGACGGGGTGGGATGCGGTGATGCGGCCGCTTGCCGAGGACTATCGCTGCGTCGCCTGGGACATGCCTGGCTACGGCGCGTCGTCACCACTCGAAGACTTCAGCCTCGAGGCGGTTGCCGATGCGGCCGCGAGCATGATCGCAGACTGTGGCGGCACGGCGCACGTGGTCGGGCTGTCGATGGGTGGCATGGTCGCGTTGCAGCTCGCGTTGCGACACCCCGACGTGGTGCGGTCGCTCGTTCTCGTCGATACGAGCCCGGCCTTTGGTTTGGACGGCACCGATCCCGACGAGTGGCAGGCGGCGCGGTTGGCACCACTGCTCGCCGGGGCCCAGATCGAGGATTTCGCCGAGCCGGTCTTGCGTGGCGTGATGGCCCCCAACCCAGATCCGGCGGCTGTCGCACTCGCCGTTCAATCGATGCTGCGAGTACCGATCGCAGGGCTGATGCAGACGATCGCGGCGCTGCCCGCGCACGACGTGCGTGCTCGCCTCAAGGAGATCTCCATGCCCACGCTGGTGTTGGTTGGCGAGCTCGACGAAGAGACTCCGTTGGCCTATGCGCAGGTGCTTGCTGAGAGCATCACGGGTGCCGAACTCCACGTCATTCCGGCGGCAGGACATCTGACGCCGTTCGAGGCACCGCTCGCATTGGCGTCTCGGATCGGCGACCATCTGCAGGGAATGGAGTCGCACTAATGGAACACCGCACCTTCGCTGTCTTTCGTCAGCAACTGCGGGCCTGTTCGTTGACGGCCGGCGAGACCGTGGTTGTGTTGAGCGAGTCGACGAGTCGCACGGCGCTGGTGGAGACCGCGCGGCTCGCCGCGGAAGACCTTGGCGGGCTCGTCCTTGACGTCGTTGTTCCCACACCCGCGAACCCTGGTCCCGTGGCAATTCGTTCGACCGGGGCCTGTGTCGCTCTGCAGGGCAACCCCTCGACGATCGCGGCTCTCTGTGCCGCCGATCTCGTGATCGACTGCACCGTCGAGGGGCTTCTGCACGCGCCGGAGCTCCCCGCAATCCTCGGCGCTAGTGCGCGTGTTCTGATGATCGCGAACGAGCTGCCGGAAGCGTTCGAGCGCTACGCACCCGACGACGGCACGCTTAAGGCTCGAGTGCTTGCCGGGCTCGCGACGATGCGCGCTGCCACCGAAATGCGTGTCACGTCGGAGGCCGGTACGGATCTCCGGATCCAGCTGGCAGGCGCCTTCACGGCCGGCTCGTGGGGCTCCACCGATGGGCCGGGCACGATCGCGCACTGGCCGGGCGGACTCGTTGTCGCATTTCCGGCCGCAGGCTCAGTCGAGGGAACGCTCCTGCTGGCTCCCGGCGATGCCAACCTGACCTTCAAGGAGTATCTCCGCGACGCCGTCGCATTGACGATCACTGGCGATCGCATCACGAACATCGCCGGCGACAGCGTCGACGCGGACCTGCTGCGGTCGTACCTCTCAGCGTTCGCCGAAGCAGAGGCCTATGCCGTCAGCCACGTCGGATGGGGGATGAATCCCGGCGCGCGTTGGGACTCCCTGGTGATGGTCGACAAGGCCGACACGAATGGACTCGAGTTGCGTGCCTTCGAGGGCAACTTCCTCTTCTCGACCGGTGCGAACGAGAACGCCGGGCGCTTCACGCGTGGCCACTTCGACTTCCCGATGCGTCACTGCACCGTCACGCTCGACGGCACCGTCGTTGTCGACGCCGGCCGACTCGTCTAGCTCTCGCCGAGTTCGAACATCGCGTCGAGATCGTGGCGCGAGTAGGCACGAAAGGCCGGCAGTGTCTCGGTGCGGGCGATGCCCTCGATCGAGAGCAGGCCCGAGGTGACGAGATCGGCCATCGCCTCGTTCGTATTGACGCGGACGATCGCGACGAGGTCGTAGCGACCCGCCACCGAATGTACCTCGGCGACACCGTCGGTCGTCGCGAGCCAGTCTGCGACGTCGGCCAGTCGGCCACGTTCGACGTTGATCAGGACAAAGGCGGTAACCATGCGGCGCAGTCTACTCCGCGTCCCACAATTCGGCCTTGATCGTCTCCCACGCCTCGCCTGGATCGCCCGGCACGGCGGGGACGTAACGCGCGCCCTCGTGCTTCGTAAAGGGCGGCGTCCAAGAGCCGCGCTTCTGTAGGCGCTTGATGTTGTCGCGGTACACCTCGTCAACCTCGGCGTGCGATTTCGGCTCGTCCTTCAGCCAGAGGTTCTTCGGGTGGATCGGCTCGTCGTACATGTTCTTAAACAGCTCGGTGCGGAGATCCTTCATCCAATTGGAGTTAAGGTTCATGGCGCGGAAGTTGCGCAGCGCCTCGATGTCGATCACACCGGCGCAGAAGCTGTTCGTCCCACTCTGCGAGAGGCCGAGTACGTGGCCATTGAAGTCGACGACGTGTCCTCCGCCGCCACCGATGTCGTACGGCTGCTCCATCTTCGGGTGCACGTAGACGGGGCCGACGTTCGGACAGACCATGTACAGCGAGTTGAAGTGCGCGTGCGCGCGGTTCTGTAGCAGCCAGGTGCCACCAGCCTCGGGTCCGGCTTGCGTCATCGGCACGGCCTCACTCGGGCGATAGACGACCTCGGCGCCATTGAACGCCAGCGCGCGGATCGCCTCGGGGTACTCGCCATCGGAGCAGCAGATCGTGCCGATGTTGCCGATGTCCTTGGTCTTGAGCACGGGGTAGAAGGCGTCGAGGCCCTCGCCGAAGACCTCAACCCAACGGTCGTACACGTCGTGTGGGGTGGTCGAACGTTCGCGGCACCAGAGATGGTTCTTAGCGGCCTTGTGCACGATCTTGCCGTTCGGGCCGATCACGAACAGCATGTTGAAGAAGCGGTCGTCCATCACCTCGGGCAGGCGCGCTTTGCACTGCACGACGATGTACGTGTTGTACTGCTTGGCGAGTGCGCCGAGGCGCTGCGTCTCGGGACCTGGCAGGTCGATGAACAGATCGCGCGCCGCGACGGTGTGGGGAATGTCGAAGATCTCGTCGGTAAAGCCGGTCAACGCGCCCTCTGCGAGAGCGATCAGTCGCACGGGCATGTTGATGCCGATAATCGAGACGGCCGCGTGGATGGCGTCCTCGATCACGTCGAGGTTGCGCGCGATCTCGCTGCGCCTCGAAATGCCACGCACCACTGTCGAGAGTCCTACTGCCATGTAGGGCGCTACGGGCCCAGTCTGCTTTGCCATGTTCGACCTCCGCGGGGGATCGTAGGGCACGCGAGGCGCGCGTTGGCTTGACGCCGGGGGACACAAAGTGGATAATGGATCCAATATCCTTGGAGGAACGCTTCAGATGGCAGTAGTCGAGACGGGCGCAAACGTTGCAGCGCGCACTGGTGCACAGTTTCTAGAAGGTCTTCGCAACGATGCGGATCGCGAGATCTGGATCGGTGGCGAGTGCGTCAGCAACCCGATGGACCACGAATTGCTGCGTCCGGGTGCCGAGGCGATCGCCCGTGTCTACGACACCCAGCATCAGCACGCCGAGATTTGCCTCGCGCCGAATCCCGATGACGGTAGGCTCGTCAATCGCACGCACCTGATTCCCCGCTCGAAGGACGATCTCAAAAAGCGCCGCGCATCGATGGAGATCATCGCTGCTGCAACGGGTGGCATGATGGGGCGCGTCCCGGACTACCTCAACGTCACGTTCGCCTGCTTTGCTGGTGCCTCCGAGGTGTGGGCGCGGCGCGGCAACGAGCGAGGCGCCGAGAACATCGTCAACTACCAAAAGATCATGCGCGACAACGATCTGTCGACGACGCACGCGATTATGAACCCCGTCGCGGATCGGTCGAAGAGCGAGGCCGAGCAGCTTGGTGGCGAGATCGCGCTGCACAAGGTGGGCGAGACGAGCGAGGGCATCGTCGTGCGTGGCGCGCGGATGCTTGCGACGCTGGCGCCGTTCTCTGACGAGATCTCGATCTATCCTGGCTCGGATTTACGACCGGGCGACGAGAAGTTCGCAGTCTCCTTCGCGATTCCAATGAGCACGCCGGGCCTGCGCTTTATCTGTCGCGACTCGTTCTCGAAGCCGAAGAGCACGTTCGACTATCCGCTCAGCGCGCGGTTCGACGAGATGGACGCCGTCGTGATCTTTGACGATGTCCTGGTGCCTCACGATCGCGTCTTCCTCGATGGCGATATCGTCGGCTATTCCGAGGTCATCACCGACTCCGGCTGGCGCGGGCACATCATGCATCAGGCATTTACGCGGGCCTACGTGAAACTGATGTTCGCCTTCGGGCTTGGACATGCGATGGCCAACATGACGGGCGTTGGTCGCTTCGATCACATTCAGGAGAAGCTCGGCCAGATCTGGAACATGACGGAGCTGACTCGCTCGGCGCTCGTTGCCGCCGAGGCCGACTCGTATCTGGATAGCCACGGTGTCTGGTATCCGCACGATCGTCCGTTGATGGCGCTGCGCGGCGAGATGCCGAAGTGGCTGCCGAAGACGCATGAGTTGCTGCAGCTCGTCGGCGGAGGCTCGTTTATGGCGACGCCGTCCGAGGCCGACTTCAACTCCCCGATTCGTGGCGACATCGAGAAGTATTTCCAGGCTGCGGGTGGTGACGCCGAGCGTCGCGTGCGCGTCTTCCGTCTCGCCTGGGACTTCATTGGTTCGGATCTTGGTGGGCGCAGCGAGCTGTACGAGCGCTTTTACCTGTCGGACTCGTGGCGTATGACGCAGCTTGCCTACCGCACGGCGGACACGACGTTCGCCGAGTCGCTGGTCGAGCAGTTCCTGCACGACTAACCGGTGGATCAGCTTCCCATTGGGGTCAGACCCTTTTAGGAAGTTAGCGGCGGCTCGTTTGCTCGGTTAGGTGATCCGACTTCCTAAACGGGTCTGACCCCAAACGGAAGCTGAACCGCTAGATCAACGTGCGTGCGATCCGTTCCCCCGTCATCACAGCAGGCAGGTTCGTATTGGCGCGCATGATCTGCGGAAACAGGCTGACGTCGCCCACCACGACACGCGAGAGACCGTGCACCCGCCCGCGTTCGTCACAGACCGCGTCGGGGCCGGCACCCATCTTGGCGGTCCCGACCGGATGGTAGTAGTGCGCGACATTGGTGCGGATCGCGTCGTCGTTCGAGAAATCCGTGACCGCCTCGCCGACGTGTTCGGCGACTGCAGGGTGGTCGAAGATCTCGTTCGCCAGCACGATGCCGTCGCGCAGGACGGCGAGGTCGTGGCCTGCGTCGTCGTGGAGGTACCGATGATCGGTGACTGGCTGTGCCTCCGGGTCGGTTGAGGCGATGTCGATGCGGCCCCGGCTCTGTGGCGTGACACACGAGACGACGATGCCGACGCGACCGTGCAACTCGTGCGTCTGATCCGCAGCCAGCACGGGAAAAATGTGGAGATCAAAGAGACCGTCCTGCGCCTGCGATGAGATCGCCTTGCCGAGGGTCTGCTCCTCCGGCAGAAATCCTGCTGCCGCGGCGGCGTCGATATCGGCCTGTAGCTCCACACCAATCGCACGGTCAACGAGGACGAGGGGTTGATCGTGCAAGTTTGCGCCGACGCCAGGCAAATCAATGACTGGCTCGACACCCACGGCACGCAGGCGCTCTGGATCACCAATGCCGGAGCGCTGCAAGATCAGGGGTGTGCCGTAAACGCCCGCGGCCAAGACGAGCGTGCCGGCCTCAAGTGTGACGGCCTCGCCCTCACGAACCGCGTGCACGATGACGCCCGTTGGGGTCTCCTCAAAGCGATCGACGAGCGTGCAGTCGAGGATCGTCAGGTTCGGCAGGTGTCGCACCGGATCGAGGTAGGCGAAGGCAGCATTCCAACGCGTCCGGCCAACAACGTTGACCGTCTCGAGACCAAAGCCGTCGTTGCCGTCAAGGTCGCACAGGTCTGAGGTCATCTTCCAACCGAGTGCGCGTGTCGCGTCAAGACAGTGGCGATGAAACGGCACTGCCTCCGCGTCTGTGTAGGTGCGTACGCGCATCGTCTTGACCACGTCGGCGAAGATCGGCGCAACATCGTCTGCGGTCCAACCCGGCAAGCCCCAGGCGTCGTAGTCGGCGCGGTGGCCCACTGCTGCGATGGCGCCATTATGAGCCGAACAGCCGCCGATCACACGAGCGCGCTCGAAGCTCCAGCGACCATCGCCGCCGGTATAGCCCCAGTCGTGCGAAAGCGCGAGCGTCGTGGCATCGATAAGGTCGGCAGGCCAGCCAGGCGTGCCGTGTGGGCCGTAGTCTGGTCCCGCCTCGACGAGCAGAACCTCCCGGCCAGCCTCAGCCAGTCGTGCGGCCAGAACGGGACCGGCTGTGCCGCCACCAACGATCACAAACTCGGCTGCACGGCTCACGGTGCGAGGTCCTCCCAGACGGTCGTGCCCCACGTAATCGCCAGCACGGTGCAGTCGTGCCCGACGGCCGCACCGTGGTAGTGGCGCTCGTCGGCTGGGGCGTCGACGAAGGTGCCCGGCAGCAGTTCGGTCTCGCCGGCTTCGGTTCCGATGCGACCAACTCCGCTGATGATCAACAGCTTCTGCCCACCAGGATGGGAGTGCCAAAACGTGGCGGCGCCATCGGCAAACGAGACGCGGGCGATATCGGGGCGCCCATCTGTTTCGGCATCGCTCAGCATCTCGAGGTTGACGGTGCCGGTGAAGCGACCACCGTAGAGCTCTGTCGTGGTTCCGTCACTGACAATCCGCATTGCGCCTCCCGAGGTTTCCGACAGTGTCGCCGATACAGCCGGTTCGCGCGATTATTCGTCGCACGGAGTGCGTGGGAATCAGGGTACCCCCGGGACGGTCTTGACTAGGCTGCAGGCAACGACCTCGCTGGAGGCGCAGCGCATGAAGCAGTATGTCTACGACCAATCTGAGGGATCCGCCGAGATGCGGAACCTGCTCGGAGGCAAGGGAGCCAACGTCGCAGAGATGCAGCGCATCGGCGTCCCCGTGCCCGATGGTTTTACCGTCACGACTGAGGCCTGCGTCGACGCCATGAAGGCCGAAGGGGTCTGGCCTGACGGGCTCTGGACAGGCGTCCTGGAGCGGCTCGACGCGCTCGAGCAGCGCACCGGCCGACGCCTCGGCGATCCGGAGAAGCCGCTCTTGGTCAGCGTGCGCTCTGGCGCTGTCTTCTCGATGCCGGGCATGATGGACACGATCC
>SYIF01000024.1 GCA_005798855.1 Actinomycetota bacterium
CGCTGCATGGACTGCGGCGTCCCGTTTTGCCACACCGGCTGCCCACTCGGCAATCTGATCCCCGAATGGAACGACCTCGTCGAACGCGACCACTTCAAGGACGCGATCGACCGTCTGCACGCGACGAATAACTTCCCCGAATTTACCGGTGCGATCTGCCCCGCTCCTTGCGAGGAGGCGTGTGTCTTGGCACTCGAGGGGCAGCCGGTCACGATCAAGCAGGTCGAGATGTCGATCATCGATCGTGCCTTCGCTGAGGGCTGGGTGCTTCCCCAGCGAGCGCAACGATCAACCGGCAAACGGATTGCCGTCGTTGGCTCCGGTCCAGCTGGTCTTGCCTGCGCCCAGCAGCTCGTCCGCGAAGGTCACAGCGTGACCGTCTTCGAGCGCGCCGCCCAGCTTGGTGGGCTCCTGCGCTACGGCATCCCCGACTTCAAACTCGAGAAGCAGCTGATCGATCGCCGCCTCGAGCAGCTTGAGGCCGAAGGGATCGAGTTTGCCACGGGCATCGACGTTGGTGGCGACCTTTCGTTTGCGGAACTCCGCGACGGCGTCGATGCAATCGTGCTCGCCACGGGTGCACAGCGCCACCGCGACCTCGTGCTCCCGGGTCGGGAGCTTGCCGGTGTCGAGTTCGCAATGCCGTACCTGACACAGCAGAATCGTCGCGTCGCGGGCCTCCCCATCGAAGGTCCCCAGATCACGGCCAAGGGCAAGCGCGTAGCGATCCTCGGCGGCGGCGACACCAGTGCCGACTGCCTTGGCAATGCGTTGCGCGAAGGAGCGATTGAGGTCCACGAGATCGCCCACGGCCCGACACCGCCGAGCGAGCGCAACCCTCAGAGGACGTGGCCCGAATGGCCCGTCGTGATGCGCACCTACGCGGCACACCAAGAGGGTGGCGTGCGCGAATGGCAGTTCGTCACCGACCGACTCGAAGGCGAGCAGGGACATCTAAAACGCCTCGTCGGCCACCGCGTGGACTTCCCGGGTTATACCGAGACGGGTGTTCGCAAGGCCGAGCCTGTTGCGGACGGCGAGGTCGTGCTCGAAGTCGACCTCGTGCTGCTCGCAATTGGCTTTTCGGGCACCGAAGCAGACGACGTCTACGTGCAGTCTGGTGCCGCTGTCGGCGACCGAGGCACCGTCCATGTCAACGGGTCATTCGAGACCGAGACCCCGGGTGTCTACGCCTGCGGCGATGCCGTCCGTGGTGCAGATCTCGTCGTGACAGCGATCGCTGACGGCCGCACGTGTGCTGCCGCGGTGCATGCTGCCGTCAGCGCCTAACCTCGGAAAATCCATTTTGGGGCCAACCCTCAGATCGGGGTTAGTCGTGCCGCCGAAATCCCACGTTGTTGGCACGATTAGGGCACTGAACTCTTCCCGGAGGATCTTATGTCCAGCCCCGTAAACGTCGTCGTCACAGGCGCAGCCGGCCAAATCGGCTATGCCCTCGTCTACCGCATCGCCAGCGGCCAGCTGCTCGGCCCCGACACGAAGGTCGAGTTGCGTCTGCTCGAGATTCCTCAGGCCCGCGGGACGCTCGACGGCGTCGCGATGGAGCTCGACGACTGCGCCTTCCCGGCCCTTGCCAACGTGGTCTGCACCGATGACCCCAACGTGGCCTTCGACGGTGCCAACATCGGCATGCTCGTCGGTGCCCGCCCCCGCACGAAGGGCATGGAGCGCGGCGACCTGCTCGAGGCCAACGGCGCGATCTTCACCGTCCAGGGCAAGGCCATCAACGACAACGCTGCGGATGACATCAAGATCCTCGTGGTCGGCAACCCGGCCAACACGAACGCGTTGATCGCGATGAGCTCGGCACCTGACGTGCCAAGCGATCGCTTTACCGCGATGATGCGCCTCGACCATAACCGCGCCAAGACGCAGGTTGCCCAGAAGACCGGCACGACCGTCTCGGACGTCACGCAGATGACCATATGGGGCAACCACTCGGCCACGCAGTACCCCGACGTCGTGCACGCCAAGGTCGGCAGCGCCAACGCCTGGGACACGATCAACGACGAGCCATGGGTCGCCGATACGTTTATCCCAACTGTCCAGAAGCGCGGCGCGGCAATCATCGAGGCGCGCGGCGCCTCATCGGCCGCCTCGGCTGCCAATGCCGCCATCGATCATGTCCACGACTGGGTCCTCGGCACGCCTGAGGGCGACTGGGTCTCGATGGGTGTTGCCGTCGACGGCCAGTACGACATCAACAAGGGCATCATCTGCGGCATGCCGACCATCTGCAAAAACGGCAAGTGGGAGATCGTCGAAGGCCTCGAGCTCGACGCCTTCTCCAAGCCGCGCATCGACGCCTCGGTCGCCGAGCTCCGCGAGGAGTACGACGCCGTCAAGGAACTCGGTCTGATCTAGGTCACACGCGAGCGGCCCTAGCTCCCCTTGGGGAGTCGGGGCCTTTTGCGTTTCTGGACCTAGGCGTCCCAGGCGGCGTCGGCCAACGCGCGTGCCTGCTCGAGCGGCGCCGCCAGCAACGCTGCACTCTCGGCGACGATCGTGACGTGCCCGAGCTTGCGGCCCTTGCGCGGCTCCTTGCCGTACAGGTGCACGGTTGCGCCAGTGATTGCCTCCGGCTGAGCAACCGGCGGTACGCCACCAACGAGGTTAACCATCGCCGATACGCCACGCACGGAGGCGTCACCAAGTGGCATACCCAGCACCGCCCGGACGTGGTTTTCGAACTGGCTCGTCTCGGCTCCCTCGATCGACCAGTGGCCCGAATTGTGGACGCGCGGGGCGATC
>SYIF01000025.1 GCA_005798855.1 Actinomycetota bacterium
AGGGGACATGACAAACCGGGGTTTGTCATGTCCCCTCAGCCCGAGCGAATATCCCACCTGAGGACATCACAACCGCGCGGATGTGGTGTCCTACCCGAGTAGGCCGACGTACTCGTCGCCCACGCGGGCGATGACCTCGGTGCCACGGAAATGCTCGATGGCGAGCTTCTCGAGGGCGAGGGGCGTGACGGACGGGCGCTCGGCTGTTGCCGAGTTGCGGCGCCGCAGACGCACGGCGAACGGTTCGGGATCGTCGAGGCGCGAGTCGAGCTCGGACGTGCTCATTGGCTCGATCAACTCGACACCCGCGCGCAAGGCGGCCAGGCGGAAGAGGTCCTCGGGGGTGTCTACGTCCTCGCCACCGCTGAGCAGATCGCTCATGTCGATTGGATGGGGGTCGAGTGCCTCGCCCGGACGGTCACCCGTCGCGGCGATGCGGTCCCAGTCGGCCCGGGGAATCACGACCGGCGGAGCGGTGCGGTCCTCGTACGAGGCTGTGACGGCGCAGTTGAGACGCCGGTAGGCCGTCAGCACGCGATCGACGACAGTCGTCGGCACAGCCGGCGCATCGCCGAGCAGCACGAGCACTGCTTCGACCTCGGCGGGCATCACATCGAGCGCGAGTCGCAGCGAAGAGGACTGGCCTTGGGCGGGCTTTGGATTGCGGATGCACTGGAAGCCATGCGCCTGGAAGAGCGGCAACAGCTTGGCCGTTGGCGTGCTGATGACGGCGACCTTGAGACCAGGCGGAGCGATCTCGAGTGCGCGCTCGACGAGTGGGCGACCCCACCATTCGGCGAGGAGCTTTGGCGAACCAAAACGTTCGGAGCGTCCGGCGGCGAGTACAACAGTGGCGATCATGCGAGGGCCTCCCAGCGGCGCTGCGTAACGGGCGAATAGGCGAAGACCCAAGCGGCGAGCAGAAGCTCGAACGTCTCTCGGACATCGTCGAGCGTAGGGCGTTCTGTGCCGGCGCGCTCCAGCGCAGCCGTCCACGTCGCCTCAGCCAAGATGATCAGCTCGGCGACGGAACCAAGTTCGCCCTCATCGTCGCGGCAGACCGCGGCCGCGAGACCGAAGTGGCCGACGTAGTCGGGGCGGCGCTGCCAGATCGAAGGCAAGAGGGCGACGAGGTAGCCACCGACGCGCTGACGCGCCAAGTTGACGACACGCTCGCGCGGGGCGATTGGGGCTGCCGAGAGCACGGCGTGCTCGCCGCGCAGGAGGTGGTCCATCGTGCCGCCCACAATCGCGGCGGTTACCTCACGGCTGGCACCGACCTCGAGCAGCACGGCGAGGGTTGACAAGAGACTCTCACGGATCGTGCCGTAGGGCAGGTCGGACGCCCAGACCAATTGCTCGGGTGGCACGCGCGTCAGCAGGCCGTGCAGATCGACGGGGCTCCAGGCTGAGGCATCGAAGACGACGTTCGGACGCCCAGCGACGAGGCTGGCAATTCGGTCTTGGTCGACGATTGCTGCGTG
Source organism: Actinomycetota bacterium (assembly GCA_005798855.1). GTDB lineage: Bacteria > Actinomycetota > Thermoleophilia > Gaiellales > F1-60-MAGs149 > F1-60-MAGs149. The sequence goes on from SYIF01000025.1 coordinate 1,485, forward strand.
AGCGAGAATCAGGATCGAGTCGGGGTGGCGCTCGGCGGCCGTCGCCAACTGGTCGCCAATCGGCGGCATGCCACGCCCCGCGTGGATCAGGATCGGAAGCTTGTGCTCGGCGGCGATCGCAAAGATCGGGTCGAGGCGCTTGTCGTCCACGCTGAAGGCCTGCGCGCGCGGGTGCAGCTTGATGCCGCTGGCTCCGAGCGAGATTGCGCGGCGCGCCTCCGTCAGTGGATCGCCGGTCAAGTTGAGGCGGCAGAAGGGGACAATCCGACCATTGCTCTGTGCAGCCCACTCGAGCACGCGATCGTTAGGCACGGTGTAGTTTTCGCCGCGGTCCGGGTCGTGTAGCGGGAAGGCGACGGCGCGCTCGATTCGGTGCGCATCGAGGTTTCCGACCAGCTCTTCGAGCGTCTGAGCCATGCCGTCCTCGTCGAGGCCGAGGTGCGTATGGGGGTCGATGCGCGGCCCCGAACCCGCCAGCTCGTCGATCAGCGCATCCATCCGCGCGAACATGCGCGCTACATCGTCTTCACGTTCCACAGCGGCAGTCTACCCGGCGTGCAGAATCAGGCTCTGATACTAGGCGCCGATCGCCGCGCGCAACCCGTCGACATCGTCGAGCGGACCAACGGCGGCCAGCACGGCATGATCGAGACGGACGACGCGCTCGCCGACCCGCAGCAGATCCTCGGTAGTGACACTCTCGATGCCGCGAATGACGGTGTCGAGGTCGACCCAGCCATCATCGAGCAGCTCGCGGCGCAGGCCAAAGAAGATACGTCCGGCTGGATCTTCCTGGTTGAGGACGGTATGACCGATCAGGTAGCGCTTGGCCTTGGCAATCTCGTCGGCCGGGATCGGCTCGGCCACCATGCGACGCAATTCGTCGGCGATCACTTCGACGGCGAGCGCGGCACGGTTGATGTCCACGCCGGCCTGCACGGCGAATGAGCCGGTGTCGCTGTAGCTCGCGTTACGACCAAACACGTAGTACGCAAGGCCACGCCGCTCGCGCACCTCGGTAAAGAGGCGCGACGACATGCCGCCACCAATCACGGCCTGCCAGACAGCCATCACGTAACGATCCTCGTCTGCTGTGCGTAGTCCATCGACGCCCAGCACGATATGAGCCTGGTCGCCTTCGCGGTGCTCCACGGCCACGATCGGCTCTGCGATCGTCGGCACGATCGTCTCGGGCAGCGCGGGCGTGCTCTCGGCGGCGAGGCCACCAAAGCGCTCGCGCACCTCGGCCACGAGGCTCTCGGAGACGCCGCCACCCAGCCCAATCGCGATCCGCTCGGGCTTGTACCACGTGCTCAGGTAGTCGGTAAACGTCTCGCGCGTCGCGGCCCGCACCGTCTCCTTCGTGCCGATGATCGGGCGGCCGATCGGCGAATCGCCGTAGCGTGCGGTGTCGTAGACCTGGCCGACGATGTCGCGCGGCGTATCGGTGTACATGTTGATCTCTTCGACGATCACGCCCTTCTCGCGCTCGAGCTCTTCGGCATCGAACTTCGAGTGGAGAAACATGTCGGATAGGACGTCGAGCGCAGTCGGCGCGTCGGCGGCCGCGCACTTGACGTAGTACGCGGTCATCTCCTTGCCCGTAAAGGCGTTGAACTCGCCACCGATGCCGTCGATCTCGGCCGAGATGTCGCGTGCCGTTGGGCGGCGCTCCGTGCCCTTAAACAGCATGTGCTCGGAGAAGTGGGCGATGCCTGCCGACGCGGGCTGCTCGCAGCGCGAGCCGGAGGCGACGGAGATGACGACGGCGACGCTGGCTGCGTCGCGCATCGGGGCGCTGAGGATGCGGGCGCCGTTGGGAAGAGTCTCGAGTTCGAACATGCCCCTCACCGTAGCGGACTGTCTAGAGCACGGCTGAGCGCACAAGTACGATCGCGATCGTCAGCATGACCACGCCGATCGCAGCGTCGAGGACGCGCCACGTAACCGGCCGAGCCATCAGGGGCGAGAGCAGTCGGGCACCGAAGCCAAGGCCGCTAAACCAGACGACGCTGGCGATCGCAGCACCGAGTGCGAACCACCAACGATCCGCACCAAACGAGGTACCGATCGTGCCGACCAGCAGGATCGTGTCGAGGTAGACGTGGGGGTTGAGAAACGTCAAGCCGAGCACGGCCAAGGCCACGGCGGCGACGGCCTTTGGCTCCTGCTGTGAGGGCAGGAGCACCTCGGGATGCAGTGCGCTGCGAAAGGAGCGGAACGAAAACCAGAGCAGGTACGCGCCACCGATCAGCGCGATCGCAGTCAGCACGTCGCCATGGGCCTGCACGATTGCGTCGAGACCACCGATGCCAATTGCGATCAACAGCGCATCTGCCCCTGCACAGATCGCGACGGCGACACCCACGTGGTTACGCGCCAGGCCGAGCCGCAGCACGTAGGCATTCTGCGCGCCGATCGCGACGATCAGCGAGAGGCCCGTCAGAAACCCGGCGAGAGCGACATCCATCGCGGCGGCGGGTTCTCAGCCGCCGTTGCGGCGCAGCTGCTCGTCGGCCACATCGCGCAGGACGCGCGAGGGGACACCAACGACGACCGTGCCAGCGGGCACGTCCTGGGTGACGACCGCGCCGGCGCCCACGAATGCCTCCTCGCCGATCTCGATGCCAGGCAAGATGCAGACAGCGCCACCGATGCGCGCGCCGCGTCGAATCGTCGGGCCCTTGAGGAGCGCGTGGCGTTCCTCGGTGCGGCCCATAAAGTTGTCATTCGTCGTCACGACGCAGGGGGCAATAAAGACATCGTCTTCGAGTAGGCTCTTGGCGGTGATGTACGACTGCGACTGGATCCGGCAGCCCTCACCGATCGTGGTGTCGTTCTCGACCGTCACGCCCCGGCCAATCACCGTCTGCGTGCCAATCGAGCAGCGCTCGCGGACGAAAGCGTGGTCGCCGACGATGACGCGCTCACCGAGCGTCGTGCCGGCGTAGACGATGGCGTGCGTCGAAATCGTCGAGCCAGCGCCGACCACGAGGCCGGGCAACTCGCCACCCTTGGCAACCGACTTAGGGCCGAGCTTCGGTCGCTTGCCGAGCACCGCGTACTCACCGATCGTGACGCCGTCACCGAGCACCGTGCCGCTACGGACGACGGCACCGGGGCCAATCTCGACGCCCTCGCCGAGCGTGACGCCGGCTTCGACGATCGCGCTGGGGTGGACGCCGCTCATTGGCTGTCGAGCCTCACGGGTACGCCGTGCTGTTCGAGCGAGGTCTGCAGCGCCGTCAGTACCTCGACGACAGCCAGACCCTCATCGCCCGACGCGATGGTCGCAGCGCCATCGCGGATTGCCTCGACAAACGCCTTCGTCTCTTGGATCAAGGGCTCGGCGTTCGAGACCTGCGGAATTTGAACGTCGCCGGTGCGCAGTGCTTGGAACTCGCCCCACGTGTCGAAGCGCGATGGCGACGACGCCTTCTCGTAGACCGTCAGCTTGCGGTCGGTCTCGGTGTCGTCGAAGACGGCCATGCCCTCGGAGCCAACGACCGTCAACTTACGGCTCTTGTGTGGATCGAGCCACGAGACGTGGAGGTGCGCGACGAGGCCGCTGGGGAAGTGCAGGTAGCCGAAGACGACGTCCTCGACACCTTCACGAAGAAACGCCTCGCCCCGAGCCGAGACCTCGACGGGGCGTTCGTCGGCCAGTGCCAGCGCGAGCGAGATGTCGTGGGGCGCAAGGCTCCAGAGGGCGTTCTCGTCGGCACGGACCTTGCCGAAGTTGAGGCGATTCGTATACAGGTACAACATGCGTCCGAGCGCGCCGCCCTGGGCGAGCTCGTTGAGGCGCTCGAAGACGGGATGGAAGCGCAAGAGATGGCCGACCATCAGCACGCGATCCTTGGCGGCGGCGGTGGCAACGAGCTCGCGGGCGTCGGCGACGGTTAGGGCGAGCGGCTTCTCGATCAGGGCGTGCTTGCCGGCCTCGAGCACGCGCATGCCGATCGCATGGTGGCTCGGTGCACCCGTCGCGACGACGATCGCATCGAGCGTGCCGTCCTCCAAGAGGTCATCGAAGCGATCGGTGATGACCGTGCCGGGATAGCGGCCCTCGAGGCGGGCGCGGTTGCCTTCGTCGAGGTCGCAGGCGTAGGCGAGCTGGCAGCCAGGCGTGCTGGTGAGGGCGCGGGCCATGTTGGGACCCCAGTAGCCAAGGCCAATAATGCCTATGCGGACTGGTGCGTCAGAGGCGGGAGACATTGTCGCCCTCCAACCCGCGTCGCCCGGTTGCGTTGCGCAGGTCGAGGACGCTGCTGGCTTCCGTGACGACCAGCTCGTAGTCGACGACGTTGTGGCCTGTGATGATCACGACGGCATCGGCCTGCTGGATCGTCGCGGCATCGAGTGCGACCGAGTCGAGGCCGAGCTCGGGCATCGAGGCGACGTGTGGATCGTGATAGCTGAGCACGGCGCCACGCTCGCGCAGCAGCTCGATGATCGGCAGCGCCGGCGACTCGCGCATGTCGCCAACATCGTTCTTATATGCCACACCGAGCACGAGAATCTCGGCGCCACGGACGCTCTTCGACGCATCGTTGAGGACGCGGGCGATGCGGTCGACGCAGTAGCTCGGCATGTTGCCGTTGACCTTGCCGGCCAGCTCGATGAACTCGGTCGAAAACTCGTGCTCGCGGGCCTTCCACGTCAGGTCGAACGGGTCGATCGGTAGGCAATGGCCGCCGAGGCCCGGGCCTGGCTCGAAGCGCATGAAGCCGAACGGCTTCGTGGCCGCCGCATCGACGACCTCCCAGACATCGACGCCCATCTTGTCGCAGAGCATTGCGAGCTCGTTGACGAGCGCGATGTTGACGGTGCGGAAGATGTTTTCGAGCAGCTTCGCCAGTTCGGCCGCCTCGGGCGACGAGACGCGCACGATCGTGTCGACAGCGCCTTGGTAGACGGCGGCGGCATGCTCGGCACAGGCCGGCGTAATGCCGCCCATCACCTTTGGTGTCGTGTGCACGGTGAAGTCCGTGCGGCCTGGATCGATGCGCTCAGGCGACATCGCCAAGAAAAAATCGGTGCCGGCGCGCAGGCCACCCTCTTCGAGCATTGGCTGCAGCACTTCGCGCGTCGTGCCCGGGTAGGTGGTCGATTCGAGCACGATGGTGTGTCCCTTGCGAAGGTTGCGTGCAACAGCGGCGGTGGCCGAGCGGACAGCGCCAAGGTCGGGCTCGCGGTGCTCGGACAGCGGCGTTGGCACGCAGATCAAAATCGCGTCGGCGTCGCGCAGTTCGGTCTCGTCGGTCGTGCCGGCCAGCTTACCTTCGTTAACGAGGCGCGCGAGGTCGGCCGAGTCGACGTCTTCGATGTACGAGTTACCCGCATTGAGGCGCTCCATCTTGCTCGCGTCTGGATCGAGGCACACCACGGTGCGTCCCGCTTCTGCGAGACGAACTGCGAGAGGAAGACCGACGTAGCCGGCTCCGACAACTGCGACATCGCGCTCCACGGAGAAGATGGTACCGCTGGCGTAGCCCGGGCTGCTGCGGCAGCGGGTCAAAAAGTCCGTTGAACACTAGTTGAGCAGGGCGCTGGCGATGCTTTCTGCCGCGTGCCCATCGCCGTACAGCGCAGGCCAAGCGGCTGGTGCCGGTGGATCTGTAACCGCAGCAGCAATCGCCGCTCCGTCGTCACCGACCAGCACATTTGCATCGGCGCTGACGGTCTCGACCCACTCCGTGCGATCGCGCAGCGTCACACATGGAACCGCATGGAAGTACGCCTCTTTCTGGGCGCCACCCGAATCGGTCAACAGCAGACGTGCGCCACGAAGGAGGGCGGTAAATTCGAGGTAGCCGACGGGTGGAATCACGCGCACGCGGCCGGTAAAGGCGAGGCCCTCACGTTCGAGAGCGGCTGCGGTGCGCGGATGCAACGGCAGGATGACGTCGCAGTCGAGCGCCGATAAGGCCTCAACGAGACGACCCAGTGCAGGTTGGCGCGTATTGGCGTCGCGGTGGATCGTGGCGAGCACGTACGCACCCCCAGTCAGACCGAGGTCGGCGACAGCAGGAGAGCGCTCGGCGATCGGGCCAAACAGGCGAGCGGCATCTGCCATCACATCGCCGACGATGCTGACGCCATTGACGATGCCCTCGGCTGCCAGATTGTCGGCGCTGGTCTGCGAGGGGCAGAAGAGCGCGGTGCTGAGGCCGTCGGTGACTACGCGGTTGACCTCCTCGGGCATCGAGCGATCGAATGAGCGTAGGCCCGCTTCAACATGCGCGATTGGAATGCCGAGCTTGGCGGCTGCGAGCGTGGCCGCGAGCGTCGAGTTGGTGTCGCCGTAGACCACGCACCAGTCCGGCGCCTCGGCGATTAGCACGGGTTCGATGCGCTCGAGGATGCGCGCCGTCATCTCGGCGTGCGTGCCCGAGCCGACTGCCAAGCGGTGCTCGGGCGGTACGATGCCGAGCTCGTCGTAAAAAATCTGCGAGAGCTCGGGGTCGTAGTGCTGGCCCGTATCGACACCGATGACGGTGGCACGCGCGGCCAGCGCCACGCAGAGCGGGGCGGCTTTGACGTACTGGGGGCGATTGCCCACAACGGATACGACCTTGGCCATCGCGTCATACGATATGCCTCATGCAACCGGCCCCCGTGCAGCGGCAGGACGAAATCTTCTGCGTCGTCGATCGAGACGACCACGTGTTGGGCTATCGCACGCGCATCGAGTGCCACGCCGATGCGACGCTGATCCATCGCTCAGTCAGCATCGTCGTCGAGACGTCGGAAGGCATGCTCTTTCAGCGCCGCTCGCTGCGCAAGGACTCGTCGCCCGGTCTTTGGGACGTCGCCTGCTCGGGACACGTCGACGGCGAGGAGACGTACGCCGAGGCCGCGGTGCGCGAACTCGGTGAGGAATTGGGCTATCACGGTCCGCCGCCCGAGCACCTCGGCACGATTCTGACCGAGCTCGACGACGAGACGGAGATGGCCGGTGTCTTTCGGCTCCGCTCCGACGGCCCGTTTGGGCTGATGCTGCCCGAGGTGATTGGGCTCGCGATTTTCTCCGCCGATGACTGGCCGACACCGCTGACGCCCAGTGCGCAGCTGGTGATCAACTTTGCTTTGGGGTCAGACCCCTACGCAAAGTTGGCCTAACCGACCGGCTTGGCATAACCACCGACTTTGCATAGGGGTCTGACCCCAAAGCAACGTTGATCTTTCGCCGGCTACGAACCCTCCGTATCGTTGGAGTGCAGCGGTGGGACGGCGATGCGATTCCGATGTCACAAAGGGGTCAGACCCCTTTGTGACATCGCGCGCCTACACGATCACGCCGTAGCCGCTCAGCTGCTGGGTGATCCGGGTGAGCTGGCCCGAGGCCAGCAAGACGCCGACGATGATCATCACGACGCCGGCCGCGCGATTGATCCAGACGCCGTACTTGCGGTACGCACCGGTGCGTTCGAGCAGCCACGAGGCGAGCAGGCCACTGAGCAAAAACGGGACGCCGAGTCCGATGCCGTAGACGAACAGCAGCAGCGACCCGCCCGCGCTGCCCTGCGACGCGGCATAGAGTAGGATCGACGTCATTACTGGACCGATGCATGGCGTCCAGCCGACAGCAAAAACAACGCCGGCGAGGCCCGCGCCAGCCAGCGAGGCAGGGCGCGCTTTCAATTCGAGGCGAGCGCCACGGCCAATCAGTTGCTGGGCAAAACCGAGCAGTGCGAGGCCCATCAGGATCACGAGGATGCCGCCGACGATCTCGATCGAGCGGCGATAGTCCGCCACGAGCGTGCCGAGATAGCCGACGCTCAGACCGTAGAGTGCAAACACGATCGTGAAGCCGCCGATGAAGACAAACGTGGTGATCACCACGCGGCGCCTGTTCGCGCCGATCTCCTCGTAGGGCACACCGGAGACGTACGACAGATACACCGGCACGAGCGGCCACACGCAGGGCGATAAAAACGAGATCAAGCCGGCGGCAAATGCCGTCGCGAGTCCTACACCAGACAGGCTGATCGCGCCGATCACTGCTCGGTCATCGCCTTAATGCGCGCGGCGAGCATCGGCTCGGTGACCTCGCCTAGGATGCGCTCGACGATCTGGCCCTGGCTGTTGATCAAGAACGTGGTTGGCAGCCCCGGGACCTTGTACTGACTCCCGATCGGACCATCGTCGACCACGCTGGGCCACGTTGCTCCGTTCGTCTTCGCAAAGGCGGCGGCGTCGGCCACGTCGTCCTGATAGTCAACGCCCACGACCTGGATCTCCGGGTGGCTCTTCGCGACGGCGGCGATGGCGGGGATCTCGCGTCGGCACGGCCCACACCAAGAGGCCCAGAAGTTGAGGATGATTGGCTTGCCCGCATAGTCCGCCAGGTCGAAGGGCTCACCGGTGATCGTCTCCCCGGTAATGGCGGGGGCCTTGGTGGGTGTGAACGCCGGGATTAGGCTCGACTCGGTTGGCGCAGTCTCTGCCTTAGTCGCGTCGGCCATGCCGCGGACCCCAACGAACAGTGCGACCGCACCAATCCCAACCAAGGCGACGATGACGATGAGCGATCGGCGAGACATCTCCTCAACGGTATCGCAGTGGCGTGGCCACTCGGCCGCTCGATCAGCGAAGCAGTCGCCTCGCCTCGGCGGGCGGCATCGGCGCACGCCCGAGGGCGGCGCCAAGCCGAACGGCGTGTTCGACGAGTTGCGCGTTCGACGTCGTAGGCGATCCATCTGGCAACGTGACTGCGTCCTCAAAGCCAACGCGGATGTGGTCGCCCGCCGCGGCGGCGATGGCCTGCACGACTGGGCTAGCAGCATCGCGGCCGCTCGCCAAGATCGGCGGCTGCGCGAGCACCGACCGGACCGCGTCGATCAGGCGCAGGACATTTTGGGGCCTTCCAGCGGCGAGGTCGGACGACTCGGAGGTCGCCGCACCGAGCGTCAGCATCACAAACGGCGCTCGGCCAAGCAACGAATCGTTGTAGAGCACCTCGAGGTCACCGAGCGCATCGAGACTGCCAGCGACGGGTGCGGGGCGAACGTTGGCGGTGTCCAACGCTTGGATGATCTGGCGTGCCTCCTCGCGGTGAGCCGGTAGCTCGGCCTCGGGTGGTCGGACGTGGACGGAGGCAAGGTCGGGCAGATCCCGCAGCACGCTGAAGAGGGCAGTGACAGTACCGAGCGACGTCTGGCGTGCGCGCTGAGTCGAGATCGAGATCGGCACATCAACGGCGCCACGGATCGCAGCAACGATGTCGTCGATCACGAAGTCGAAGGTGGAGGAGCCATCGCTTTTGCGGGCGTGCACGTGCACCATGCCGGCGCCCGCTTCGACTGCACGCTTGGCCTCGGCCGCGAGCTCCTCGGGCGATAACGGCACCTTCGGGCAGGCGTCGCGCTGGCGGGTGCCGTTGAGTGCGGCGACGATCAGCAGGGGGTCATTCATCGGCGTGTCTCCATCAAGTCGTCAAGGTCGTGCAACTGAAGGTCGATCCAGCGGCTGACGTCGTGCTTCACGAGGAATTCCTTCAGCCCGAGCGAGCGCGCCGCGCGATCGGCAGCAGGAAGGTCGATTGCGTGCTCGAGTTGCGCGGCCGTTGCCTCGATGTCGAGTGGGTCGACTCCGAGCACGAACGGTTCGAGTTCCTCGTAGGCACCCGCTCGCTCCGACAGCACGACGACCCCGTCGGTCTCGTTGAGGAGGGGGGCTTCCTTCGCAATCAGGTTCATTCCGTCAGCAAGCGCATTTACGAGCAGGACGTCGTACTGTTGATAGGCGGCAATCACGAGAGGGAAGTTATCGCCGATGCGTAGGTCAATGGGGAGCCAACCGTCCCGGCCATGGCGCAGATTGATCTCTGCCGCCGTGGTTTGAATCGTCTCGAAGTAGGTTGCGTAGGCCGGAATTGAGAGGCGCGACGGGTCCAGCAACGTCAGCAGGCTGACGGCGCCATGGAGGTCGGGGCGGCGCGTGAGCAGACGATCGTAGGCGTAGAAGCCGCGGTCGATGTTCTTCGACGGATCAGTGCGGTCCACGCGCAGGATCAAGTGCCAGGGGCGCGATTCGGTCAATTCGGCGGTGGCGGCGATTATCTCGGGTGCTGTTAGGTGTTCGTAGAATCCGTCTGGATCGACGGAGATCGGATAGTGACGAATCAGCACGTCACGAGTCTGATGATCGTTGACGACGTGGACGGTCTGCAGGTCGAAATTGATGGTGACCTCCGTCAGGTGCTCGTCGCACGTGGCTAAGAAGTTGTGCACGTCGCGTGCCGTCTGAAGACCAACGATGTCGGCGCCCAGCAGCCCGTGGAGGAGTTCGGTGCGCAGGTCGACCGGGAGGAGGCGCCAAGCATCCGGGGTGGGCCACGGGATGTGGGTGAAGTGCAACATCGGCGTGGTGACGCCCGCCTCGCGCAGCATCGCGGGGACCAAGTAGAGCTGGTAGTCGTGCACCATCAGAGCATCCGCGTCGTACTCGGTTGCGGCGGCGGCCATCGTCGCGTTGTAGCGACGGTATGCGGCCCACGCTGCACGCGTGTCGTCGCTGACGATCGGCGCTTGGCCCAAGTCGTAGAGTTCGTGCTGGATAAACCAGAGCAACGGGTTTGCGACCTCGTGGTAGGCCCGGTCGAAGTCCGATGGTGCTGGCTCAGCGAGGTGGAGCAGGAATGAATTGCCGGCAGCATCCTCTTCTGGGACTGCGTGACCCCGCTGCTCGCGTGCGACCGTGCGATCTTCGGTGGTCACTGCGCAGGCGATCCACGTCACCCGATGTGAGCGCACGAGGCCACGCAGCGCCGAGACCAGACCACCGCCGGCACGACTGGCGACGCGCTCTTCGTCCACGCGTGTGTAGGTAATCGGGCCACGGTTCGAAACGATCGTCAACCGGCGTTTGCCAGCGTCAAGCACGGGACGACAGTCGTCGGGGTTGCCTCGTTGCATTCACAGCAGAGCTTGATCGGCTGGGAGTTCGAGACGAAAGAGTTTGTGAGGCCCGGACTGATCGAGCACCAAACGACCGCCCATACGAACGGCGAGTTCGGAGGCGATCGCGAGCCCGAGTCCTGAGCCTTCACCGGCGCCGCTACCACGCGCGAAACGCGAAAAGATCGTTGCCGCTTCGGCGGGGGGAATGGTCGGGCCAGAGTCTTCAACGATCACGGCGGTGGCGTCGCCTCGCTGTGCCGTCCGCACCCAGATCGTTACGCCTTCGGGGTTGTGTCGGACAGCGTTGTCGATCAGCACGCGGGTGATCTGGCCGATCCGCGTCTCGTCTCCGAGCGCCATCGCCGGTGTCGTCTCGATGACGATCGTCGCGCCGCGGCGATTGGCGACGGGGGTCAGGTCGAGGGCAATCCGCTCGGCTGCTTCGGCGAGTTCGACGGGCTCGCGTACGACCACGACCTTGCCGGCATCGAGTCGCGAAAGGTCGAGCAGGTCGGTTGCGAGACGGGTCAGACGCTCGACCTGATCTTGCATCGTGGCGAGGAACTGTTTGCGCATCGCCTCGTCCTCTTCGTCGATCAGCAACTCCAAGAAGCCGGAGAGTGCAAAGACGGGCGTACGCAGTTCGTGTGAGGCATTGGCGACGAACGCCCGTCGTGCGATGTCGGTGCTCGCCAACTCATTGCGCATCTGATCGAGCGCGGCGGCCAGTCCACCAAGCTCGTCCTTGCCGCGATCGACGATCGGTTCGCTGAGGTTGCCATCGGCGATCCGGCTCGAGGCGCGTTCCAGGCGACGGATGCGGCGGGTCAACAGCGCGGCGGCCAAGGCGCCGATGATGACCGCGAGCGGCAGCGCAATCAGTGCACCGAGCAGGCTACGGCGGCTGGTCAGCGCAACGGTCGAGTCGATGTCCTCGAGGCTCGATTGCAGCACCACGACGTACTGCGTGCCGCTGATGCGCATCCGGTAGGCGGCCTCGGCGACACGGCGCCCGGAGGCCGAGCCGACGCCGCTCTGGACACCATTTGCCTCCGCCGCCGCAAGCGCCACGCCACTCGGAGTTGGCGGCGCGAGCGTGGTCACCGGCACCAGATGGCCATCGGCGATCAACTGGTAGACGGCGGCATCCGTATTAGTGAGCGAGCCGTAGGCAAGCGTCACTGCGTTCGTGTCGGGGCTACCGTCCGCGCCACTCAGCGCGCTGGCAAAGTTCGTCGCGAAGGTCGGTGCCGATGTCTCGGCCGCGCGCGCAGTGATGCTGACGCGGTTGCTGACGAGGCTGTCATCGAGCGAGGCGATCACGAGCAGGTACGAGAACGTCAGCGCGAGCGCACTGACCACGAGCACGAGTAGGCCGAGCCAGACGGTCAGGCGGCGAAGCGGAAAGACGCGGTCGACGAGCCAGTCCATCGCAGGCCGCTACCCCTCGAAGCGGTACCCCACACCGCGCACGGTATGGATTCGCGTCGGTGTCGCCGGATCGACCTCGATCTTCTCGCGGAGGTGACGCACGTGGACGTCGACGGTGCGCGGCTCGCGGAAGTCGGATGAGCCCCAGACGGCATCGAGCAACTGGCCGCGGCTGTAGACGCGGCCGGGGCTTGTCATCAGCGTCGCCAGAATCTCGAATTCGACATAGGTCAAGTCGGCGGCCGCGCCATCGACCGTCACGACGTGGCGCGCGCGATCCATCACGACGCCTGCGAGCTCGAGGCGTTCCTCAACGACTGGCGCTTCATCTTCGCTCGGCATCGTCATTGCCGCGCGGCGCAACACGGCGCGCACGCGCGACCGCAGCTCGCGCATACCGAAGGGTTTTGTGATGTAGTCGTCGGCGCCGAGCTCGAGACCCACGACCTTGTCGACTTCGTCATCGAGCGCAGTCAGCATGATGATTGGCACCGTTGAGGTCGCTCGGATTTCCTTGCAGACGTCATGCCCCGATCCGTCAGGGAGCATCACGTCGAGCAGGATCGCATCGGGCAAATCGCGCGTGAAGGCGGCAAGGCCCTCAGCGGCTGTTCCCGCCACGATCACGGTGTACCCATCGCGTTCGAGCGCATGCATCAGCAACTCCTGAAGCGACTCTTCGTCATCGATGATTAAGACCACAGGCGGATTCTGCACAGGCCAATGCTACCGTCAGCAGGCCTGTGGTAAACCAGCGTGGCAGTGTGCAACGAGTTTCAGGTCCGCGCAGTTCCGCCGGACGCGCGCTTCGCATTGCCTTTATCGTCCCGCCGCTGCTGGCGCTGATCATTCTGCTGATTAGTGTTCGTACGCCGGCTGGGCCGTCTGCGACGGTTGCAGTGGCGCCGAGTTTTGATGGGCCGCGTGCTGCTGCCTATGCGCGTCAGCTCGCCGATTACGCACCCGACCGGGCACCGGGAACGCTGACCGGGAAGCAGGCTGCCGATCGAGTTGCAGGTTCGCTCAGCGAGGCGAGCGGCGAGACCGTCGAGCGCTCCGTCTTTACGGCTCCGGGTCCTCGCGGTGCCGACGTGCGGATGGAGAATATTTGGGTCGTTGAGCCGGGTCCGTCCGACGAGGCGATTGTCGTGCTTGCCAATCGCGACGATGTCTCGCCCGGTCCGGGGCTCAACGACAACGCGACGGGCACAGCCGTGATTGTTGAGTTGGCGCGTGATCTTTCGGGTGTGGAACGCGCACGCACGTTGGTGCTGGCGTCGACCGACGGCGCCACGGTTGGCCAAGCCGGAAATCAACGCCTGCTCGATGAGTTGCGTGCTGCTGGGTTGCGTCCCGTTGCTGTGGTGTCGCTCGAGGCGATTGGGTCGCGAACGGAAGTGCTGCCAATTCGCTTCGCGGGCACGGGTGGTGTGCACACCCCAGAGCTCCTGCTGCGTGGCCTCGAAGAGTCGATTGCGAGCCAGTCAGCTGCAGGTGAGGCCAGTCCAGCGAGTCCCATTGTGCAGCTGTTCGATCTGATTGCGCCCGTCACGCCCGCGGGCGCGCAGGTGCCGTTTCTTAATGCGGGCGTCGCGGCGATTCAGCTGGGTGATGGTGACGGGGGTGTCGGTGTCGCCGCAATCGATGAGGGTCGGCTGGGCGCGGTCGGTGCTGCGGTCGGCACGCTGCTGGTGCGGCTTGATGCCGAGCCGCGACCATCGCCGCCGAGTAGCGTCTACATCGCCGTGTCGGGTCGGGTGATTCCGGGCAATGCTGTTGCGCTACTAGCGATCGCGCTGCTGATCGGGCCGCTCTTTGCCGCCGGACAGGCTTTGCTCGTTGGGCGCCCGTCCCGTGCTGGCTGGAGTGCGGCGTTGATCGTCGCCGCGATTGGTGCGGTGCCCGGGATTGCGACGGTCTTGATCGCACGAGCAACCAACCTCGCGGGCGCCATCGATACGCCGCCCGGTTCTGGTTGGCCGCGTGCCGGCGTCTTGGCTGTGGTGCTGGTGATCTCCGCTGCTGTCGTCGCGGTCGCCATTGCGACGTACCTGTTGCGCTATCGCTTCCGTGCCCCACTGCCGCTGGTCGCTGCTCCTGTGATCGGCCTTGGCGGCGCTGTCTTGCTGCTGGCCGGTAGCCCCGCCTCGGTCTTGATCGCAGTGCCTGCCCTGTGGGTGTGGACGCTGATCACGCGCCCGGGCGGGCTGCCTCGCCTGATCTGGAGTCTGGGCCCCGTGGCGGCCGTTGGTCTCCTGATCTTCTTGGTACGCGGTGCTGATCTCGCGATGCTGATCGGCGCGGCCGGTACCGGCGCCTTGCCTGCCGCCTTGGTCGTCGGCGGGTCGGTGCTGGTCGGTGCGGGCGTCGTCGGCGCCCTCGCGTCTGACGCGTAGACCCCCTACGGGCCTCGGTCTCGATGTCACAAAGAGGTCAGACCCCTAGAGCGGATGCGTCATGTCGACCGGGACGACCCATTCGGCGTACTGCTCGGGCGTGACCAGTTCGAGCGCCGTGGCTGCCTCGATCAGCGTCGTGCCGTCGTGGTGCGCCTTTTTGGCGATCTTGGCGGCGTTCTCGTAGCCAATGTGCGTGTTGAGGGCGGTTACGAGCATCAGTGACGCGTTGAGGTTGCGTTCCAACGTCTCCAGGTTCGGCTCGATGCCGACGGCACAACGATCATTGAACGACGTGCAGGCCGCGGCGATCAGCTCGGCGGACTCGATCACGTTCCAGACCATCACTGGCTTGTAGACGTTCAGCTGATAGTCGCCCTGTGTCCCAGCGAAGGCGACGGCAGCGTCGTTGCC
>SYIF01000004.1 GCA_005798855.1 Actinomycetota bacterium
CGCGACGACGGAGATTCGGGTCTGGGACTCGAAGGCGGAGGTCCCCTACCACGTGCTGCCGCTGCGCCCAGAGGGCACCGAGGGGCTGGCAGAGGACGAGCTCGCCAAGCTCGTCAGCCGCGACTCGATGATCGGCACCGGCCTGCCGCAGGCGCCGGCGGCACGATGAGCGGAGACGCCTTGGTAGCGACGCTTGATCTGCCGCGCGCGAATGGCGAACTCGTCTTCGACGAGCCGTGGCAGGCACGTGCACTCGGCATGGGTGTCGTCACGATCGAAGCCCTTGGCATCGGTGCGGTGGAGTGGCGAG
Organism: Actinomycetota bacterium; assembly: GCA_005798855.1. Lineage (GTDB taxonomy): Bacteria > Actinomycetota > Thermoleophilia > Gaiellales > F1-60-MAGs149 > F1-60-MAGs149. The sequence continues at coordinate 311 of SYIF01000004.1, forward strand.
ACGCTCTCGCCGACGCAATCACGCGCCACGGCTACGACCCGCAGGACGATCCAGCCTCCGCGTACTACGCGGCCTGGGTCGATGCCCTCGAGCGCCTCGTCGCCGCGCACGAGCACGGGCATTGAGCGCACCTCGTGTTGTCGTATGCTCCCGTCATGCGCAATCTCTTCGTCGCCGCTGACGATGACGTGATACACCGAATCGTGGGATGCGCAGCAGGGCGAGACGACGCTCGCCTGACCGAGGCCCCTACCGCCCGCGATTGAGGCCGAACACGATCAGCGCTGTCAGCCCAACGGCGACGGCGCAGATCGCGAGGCCAAGCACCTCATTGACCGTGTTGCTGATGGCGAGGCCGGCCATAAACAGCACCAGCAGCGCGAGCATGAGCAGGACACGTTTGCGGTAGGTGAGTCTCATCTCCACACCATCATGCCCGAGGCTGTGCGCGTTTATGTGCGCGCACCACGCCAGCTGCCACGCAGTCGACTCGTGGCTATGCTGGGTTGGTGACCGCCACCTCCCCTCCAACCACCCACGGCGCCGAGTTGATGCCGATTCCGGGTGGCACGTACCTGCTTGGCAACGAGGATGAGCAGGCTCGGCCCGGCGATGGCGAGAACCCGGTTCGCCCCGTTGAGCTGGCGCCCTTCTGGATGGATGCGCACGCCGTCTCGAACGCGCGCTTTGCTGCCTTCGTCGAGAAGACCGAGTGGGTGACAGTCGCCGAGCAGTACGGCTGGTCCTTCGTCTTCGTCGGCTTCCTCCCCGACGACTTCGAGTTGACCCAGGCCGCGGCCGCCGCGCCGTGGTGGCGCAAGGTAGATGGCGCCGATTGGCGGCACCCCGAAGGGCCTCACAGCACGCTCGAGGGACGCGACGACCACCCCGTCGTCCACGTTGCCATCCTCGACGCGATCGCCTATTGCGCGTGGGCGGACCTGCGCCTACCCAGCGAGGCCGAGTGGGAGATCGCCTCTCGTGGCGGCCTCGAGCAGCAGCGCTTCCCCTGGGGAGTCGAGCTCGAGCCGAATGGTCAACACATGTGCAACATCTGGCAGGGAACGTTTCCTGAGGACAACACGGCCGCCGATGGGTACCTCGGTACGTGTCCCGTCGATACCTTTTCGCCGAACGGCTCCGGCCTCTACAACACGAGCGGCAACGTCTGGGAGTGGACAACCGACCGTTTCGACACAGCCGTCGGCAACGACAACATGGCGATTCGCGGCGGCTCGTACCTCTGCCACGAGTCGTACTGCAACCGCTACCGTGTCGCGGCTCGCACCGGCAACACGCCGGAGAGCTCGACGGGACACCAAGGGTTTCGCTGTGCGTGGAGTCCCGAGCCACCAGTCGCAACGCCCCCAGGCGGCGGCGCGACGACGTCATCGCGGGGTGTTGCGCGCCCTCCCGTTCGTCGTAGCGACAGGCGAGACGCGCGGTACGCTGACGCGCGATGAGTAACCCCAACTCCACGCCCGATCAACCACTCGACCTCCAGAGCACGGTCGATGACTCGCGAGCCCTGCGCTGGGCCATCACCGGCGCCTCGAAAGGCGGTGATACCGCGAGTGCCGTCTACGGCACGATCCTCGCCGCCTCGATCCTGATCGCTTCGTACGGGACGGCCCTCGAGATTTTCATCAGCGTGATCGGTACGGGCCTCGTGTTCTGGCTTGCCCATGCGCACGTCAGTGTCATGCGCCGCGTCGTTCGGGGCGGTCAGGCTGTCACGACCAAAGACGTCAGGCGATCACTTACGCACGAGTGGCCGCTTTTTCAGTCCAGCCTGATGCCTGCCGCTCCCATGGTTTTGGCGATGGTGGGCGTGATGAGCACCGACAATGCCGCCAACCTTGGCATCCTGATCTGCTTCGTTGGCCTGATCGCCTGGGGCATCGTCGTCGCACGTGCCGCCGAGTTGTCGCGGCGCGCCTCGATCCTCGCGGTCAGCGGCAACGTCGGTCTTGGGCTCCTGCTCGTACTCCTCAAGGCGAGTTTGAAGTAGCAAGCGGAGTCCGGGTTCGGACACCGCTACCGTGTGGCTATGGCCAACAGCAACGAGATTCTCCGCACCGAGCCCAGCACGCGCTGGGTCCGCGTGTTTCTCAACGGAGAGGCCATCGCCAATAGTCGCACTACGCAGCTGGTCTGGCAGGGGGCGTATCCGACGTCGTACTGGTTTCCGCGCGAGGACGTGCAGTTTGCGTTGCTGACACCCACCGCACAGGCCAACGGTCGCCTGCGCTGGAACGTCCGCGTCGGCGATCGCATCGCCGCCGGTGCCGCCTGGCAGCCGATCGACCTACCCGAGGAGCACGCTGTCCTCAGCGACCACATCGCGTTTGAGTGGGCTTCGATGGATGAGTGGCGCGAGGAGGAGGAGACGATCATCGGCCACCCACGTGACCCGTACACGCGGATCGACTGTGTGCAGAGTTCGCGCCGCGTCGTGATCGAAATTGATGGCCAGGTCGTGGCCGACAGTAAGCGCCCGATGATCGTGTTCGAGACCGGCATGCGCAACCGCTACTACCTGCCACACGTCGACGTGCAGAGCGACGTACTCGTCAAGAGCGAGCGCACTTCCATCTGTCCGTACAAGGGCACGGCGGCGTACTGGTCGGTCAAGGTCGCAGGCAAACTCCACGACGATGTCGCCTGGAGCTATCCCGATCCGCTGCCCGAGTCCGAGCGCCTACGCGGCCACATGTGCTTCTACGACGAGCACGTTGATGTGACGATCGACGGCGAGCGCCAGACCTCGTCGACCCCACGCCTGACGATCGTGCCCGACGTCGGGCCCGCGGTACCACCGCTGAACTAGTCGTCCGCGTTGTTGATCAGGTGGACGTCGAGCCAGACAGCACCGGTACCCTAGCGGCCCGTCTGGATCATCCAGTAGGTCGCCAGCACACCCGTCAAGACGACGAGCACCATGCTGACGATGTTCCACAGCGGCGAACGGCCGAGCGTGGCCAACGCCCCGCGCCCACCGCGGGCGATCGACCAAGCAGGTGCCACGAGCAGAAAGATCGCGACGAGCAACGCCAGCGCGATCGGGCGCAACGCATCACCCATCTCCGCGCGGTCTTTGATCACCTGCTTCGAGTCGACGTTGGCCTGTAGTTCCTCACCCGGCTGAACCGCGAGAAACGTCATTGCAAACATCGCGAAGCCCAGCAGCACGACCTACGGGCCGAGCGTGATGCGCCAAACGGGTCGGATAATCATCGCGATTCCCGACAGCGCTACAAGCGGGATCAGCACGATCGGTCCGTGGACGAGCAGGGGGTGTGCCGATAGGCCTCGGGTTTCCATCTGACAATTGTGCCTGTTTCGGCTGCACAAAACCGAAACTCTCATCCCATGCAGACCAAGCTCTCATCTGTCGCGTGCAATTACGTGTGCTAGTTTTAAAATCATGAATGTACGCAAAACACGAACACCGGCCGAGCACCTGCTCGGCAGCCGCTCCCGCGTCGCTGCGCTCGCTGCCCTGCTGGTCAGCCCCTGCACGCTGGCCGAGTTGGCCCGCCAATCGCGTTGCGCCAAGTCGGCTGCGGCGATTGCGCTGCGCCAGCTCGAAAACGCGGGCGTCGTCCGACGAGACGGAGATCGCTTTGCAATCAGCGCGTCGCATCGTGACCTAATCGAACAGATCGTGCGCCTCGGCCCTGCTGCCACCCAAGAGGACGTCTTTGCCGACTATCTCGGCAAGTGGGTTGCACTGTCGCGCGAGGGCAAGATCGTCGGCTCCGACGACAACCCCGAGGTGCTCGCCAAGCGCAACCGCGCCAACGGCATCCACGGCTATCGCTACATCCGCGTGCCACACCCCGACGACCCGCCACCGATGGAAACGATTTGGGGCTTCCATTGATCCGGCTTCCCCTACACCTCTTGCCAAACGATCCGGTACCCGCCAAGCGCCCAACCATGACGGTCGAGATATCTGCAGAGCGCTCGGTTGCTGTTCCATGCCTCGTCGATACTGGCGCGCTACGTACGCGTCTACCTGGCTGGGTCGCAGTCGACTTGGATATCGAACTCGATCCCAAGCTCGGCGAGCATGTCGGACTGGGTTCGGGCGTTGTTCTCTCCTGCCCCGCCCCGGTGGTACTCAAGAGCGCCGCCGGCACGATCGTCACTACAGTCTGGTTTTGCCCCGGCTGGAATTCTCCCTTCGGCCTGCTCGGCCAAGAGGGCTTCCTCGATCAGTACCGCTTCACGCTCGCTGTCGCCGAGGGCTGGTTTGCCCTCGAGCCGGCTGCCTAGCTCTGTGCCGCCGCGACGATCGCGTGGACCGCGGCGATATCCGCACTGTCGAAGCCACCCATTGCGTAGTGGCCCCACGTCGAGCCGACCACATGCACGTTGGCATTTGGCAGTAGGCGGGCCTGTTCGCTGACTTCCTCGGGCGGAAAGAGTCGGTCGCCGGCGAGCGCAATCACGGCCGTTGGGCACGTCACGCGGGCGAGTGCTGCGGAGAGGTCTCCACCATCGGCAACATCGGCGCCATGCCACCGCTCGATTTGGCAGAGCAGATTGTTGGCGTCTTGCGAGCCGTAGTCGGCTTCGAAGATCTCGCGGATAAAGGCCTCGTGGTCTTCGACGCCGGCCTGGGCGATGCCGTGCGGCAAGAAAGCCTCGTGCGTGGCACCGAGCAGGCTCATCAGACGCGCGTGGCGATGGCGCCCCTCGAGTGCGTCGTCGGCAACACGCCAGCCGGGCTCGCTCGTAATCGCCTCGGCGAGCGACTGGGCAACGATGCGTCCGTAGGCCGTGTTGCGGGCCGTGCTGGCAATCAGCACGAGCCGCTCGATCATCTCTGGATAGGTGACTGCAAAGCGCAGCGCCTGCTGGCCTCCCATCGAGAACCCAAGGAGAAGGCGCAGCTTGTTGACGCCAAGGTGGTCGAGCAACGCCTTCTGCGCGGCAACATCGTCAGCGGTGCTGAGCGCAGGAAAGTTGGCGCCCTGTTGGTCGGCGTGGGCGTTGGTCGGCGAGGTCGAGGCGCCCGCACCGAGCATGGCGGGAGTAATCACCGCGCACTGCGTCGCGTCGATCGGACCGGCGGGAGCCAGGAACCCCTCCATGGAGTCCATGCTGCCCGAGTACATGTGCGGCAGCATGATCGCCTCACCGTTCTCGATCGTGCCGTGGACGCGATAGGTGATCTGCGCATCTCGAAGGACGCCCCCGCGTGCCAGTGGAAGATCACCGAGGGACAGGTTGGACTCGATGTAACTCATGACCGGCACGATAGGCGAATCGACCGCGGTAGTTGGCGAGAGCAGTGGGCGAAAGCGGTACAAACCGGCCCCACTCGGCGGCTCGCGCATCACGTTGCATCCACTACTGATTACACCTATGCTCACTGTCATGGCTCCCCGCACCACAACCACTGTTCGGGTCTACCCCGAGACGCGCACCGAGATCAGCCGGCGCGCCGACGCCGAAGGCATTACTGCAGCTGAGTTGCTCGAGCGGATACTCAACATCCGTGCCGACGCCGATTTGCTCGAAGCAATGGTCGCGTGGGACGAAGCGCATGCCGACGAGCTCCAAGCATCGGCCCACGAGCCCTATCCCTTGGAGCCGGGTGATCTTCCCCCTAGCGCGGCGAGGTGAGGTCTGGCTCGCGGACCTTGACCCGGTCCGCGGCAACGAGTTGGCTGGCGTTCGACCGGTGCTCATCATCAGCGTGACGCGAGTCGGCGTCAGCCGAGGCGGCCTCGCCATCGTCGTACCGATTACCACCACCGATCGAACGGACCACGGCGCCGTGCGCATCCCGGCAGGCGAAGGTGGGTTGCGCCGCGACTCCTACGCCACGCCGCTCAAGGTGCGCTCGATCGCACGGGAACGCCTGATTAGTCGCTGGGGCATGGCAACGACAACCACGGTCGACGAGGTCGCCAACCAGGTGCGCATCTCGATCGGCCTCGAACCACCAGCGCGCCTCTAGACGAACGTCCAGAGGGGGCCAGACCCCATCCGGACATGCACCACCAACGCCACGCTAGGCGAATGTCCAGATGGGGCCTGGCCCCATCTGGACATTCGCCCTACGTGTGCATCAGCCGATGCGGATCATCTTGCGGTTAACGAACTCTTCGGCGCCGAAGCGGCCGAGCTCGCGGCCGAAGCCAGAGCGCTTGACGCCGCCGAATGGCA
>SYIF01000026.1 GCA_005798855.1 Actinomycetota bacterium
CCTCGACGCCGTGCTCGACTTTTGCCACATGACGAACGACCCCGACGGCTTCGGTCTGGGTGCTCGTTCGATCGCGATCTCGACAGCCGGCTGGATCCCGGGCATCGACGCGTTAATCAAAGAGCCGATGCAGGTCAAGCTCGCGATCTCGCTGCACGCGCCCGATGATGCGTTGCGTTCCGAGTTGATGCCGATTAATCGCCGCTACCCGATCAAGGACCTGATGGCCGCTCTGAAGCGCTACCGCCAGGCCACGAAGCGTCGCATCTACGTCGAGTACCTCCTGCTCAATGAGGTCAACGATCGTGTCGAGCAGGCCGAGCGCCTCGCCGACCTGCTGTACGCCAATTTGCCGGGTGGGACGCACGTCAATTTGATTTGGTACAACCCGACCGGTTCGGGCATGACCGCCTCGGCGCCGGATCGCGTGGCGCGCTTTCAGGCCGTCTTGGAGAAGCGCAAGATCGAGCACACGCTGCGCCGCTCGAAGGGTGCCGACATCGATGCCGCCTGTGGCCAGCTGGCCGTTCACGGTATTCGAGAGGCAAAGCAGAAGGCGCGTGAGGAGCGAGCGCAGGCATGAGTTGGAGCCCACTCGACTGGGCCCGCAGCACGGGCATTGAGCCCGGCGCGCCAGGCACGCTCCCCCCGCTTGACCCCACGCCACCCGGTGGTGTGATCAGCATCGACCGCAGGGCCCAGCTGGCTCGCGTGCAACCAACGGCTGCCCTTGGTGCGATCGAGCTCGAGTTGCGCGCCGCCGGTTGGACGCTTGGTCCGCTACCCGAAAACTCGGAACGTATGCCCGTCGTCTCGGCCGTCGCGACCGATGCCTCGTCGCTGGCCGGGTCGGGCACTGGCTTTCTGTCGCACCGGTACGACGAGTCGTCGCAGGGTCTGCGGTTGCGCATCCTGCCGATGCCCGAGGCTCAGGCTGGTTGCGCCGTGCTGTTGCCCGACTTTACCCGCGGCATCGAGGCGCTCCGCCTGCTCGCTCAGCGCGACCGTCTGCCGGAGGAGACGCTGCTGCTCGACCGCAATGCCGCCGGGCTTTGGCTCAGTGCCGCCGAGGTTGGCTCGCAGACCGAATCGCTCTTGCGGCCTGAGGACGCTCTCTTGTTGATGGTTGCGCAAGGTGCGTCGGGTGTCGCCTCCGAAAACATCGCCCGCGCCGCAGCCACTCTCACCGACCTTGGCGCCGAGACGCTGGGCCAGGATGTTGCGCAGGCGTGGGCTGCGACCCGCGAACGTGTTGTCACTGCCACCCCAGCACTCGTGGCAGCCGGTTGGGAGTTTGAGCGCCGCGAGGCACGCCGCACGTGGAGCGATCCAATCGCCGAGGCGCGTCAGTCTGGCTCGTGGGTCGGCATGGAGGCAACGGGTGCAAACGCGCACTCCGTGCTGTTGCGCGCACGTCGGCTGTCAGCCGCAAGCTGAAGGTCGGCGATACTGAGGGTATGCCCACCTTCGAACGCTCCATCGAAATCGCCTCTCCGATCCAGTCCGTCTACGACTTCCACCTCGACACGCGCAATGCCGCGCGCATCGCGTCGGACGGCCAAGAGTTCGTCTCGATCACCGGCCAGTTTCCACTCGTCGAGGGTGGCGAGGTTGAGTTGAAGGTCAAGATGAAGCCCATGCCCGGCACGCAGACGTGGCTCGTGCGCGTCACCGAACTGGCCGAGCCCGTGTTGGTCGTCGACGAGATGCTGAAGGGCCCGTTCGCGAAGTTTCGCCACGAGCACCGCTTTGCCCCGAACGCGCACGGCGGCACGATTCTGACCGACCACATCGAGTGGGCGCTGCCGGGTGGCGCGGCCGGACGCCTCGTCGCTCCCATCGCCGCCAAGTTGATGGAGAAGTCGTTTGTCGAGCGCCAGGCCGCCACGAAGCGGATCCTCGAGGCAGACGCAGCGGCTCAGTCGTAATCGGCCCAACCGCTGCGCCATACTCTGCGCATGCCGATCTTTGAGGGTTGCATTGACATCGACGTGCCGATCGAGGCCGTCTTCGCGTTTCATCTCGACACGCGCAACGTGCCGAGCGTCACGCCGCCCACGCAACAGGTGACGGAAATCGGAGGGACCTTCCCGCTCGTCCTCGGCGCCGAGGTGCAGATGATGATTCGGCAGGACCCCATCCCCACGGCTCAGCCGTGGAAGATCCGGGTGACGGCACTCGAGGAGCCGACGCTGATCGTCGACGAGCTGCTCGACAATCCGAATTTCGTCCACTTCATCCACACCCACCGCTTCGCCCCCAATGCGACGGGTGGCACGACACTGACGGACCACATCGACTGGGAGATGCCGAACTCGATGGCGGGCCGTATGGCCACCCCCATCGCCAAGGGCATCCTCGAGAAGGTCTTTACGGCGCGCCAGGAACGGACGAAGGCGCTGCTCGAGGCGAAACACGCCGGTAGCGTGTAAACCGTTCGGCGAGCGTCGTTCCAGTCGGGCCGCCCCGAACGTGGAACGTCTCCCACTCGACCAAGACGGCCACTCCAGGCCACCCGTGATCCAACGCGGACATGACAAGTGCGCACTTGTCATGTCCTCCTAGAGTCGCGCGTTGAGGCTAGGCGGACACCACAACCGCGCGGTTGTGGTGTCCGCCTAACCCAAGAAGTCGAGCAGCACAGGGCTCGGCAGCAGGCCGGCCTCGGCACCACGCTCGAGCAGCGCGGCGACGGCCTTGCGGCCCTGCTCGCCATAGTCAAGCGTGAGGTCGTTGACGTACATCGCGACGAAGTGGTCGCTGAGCTCGGGCGCGATGCCGCGGCCGTACTCGATCGCGTAGGCCAGGGCCTCCTCGCGGTGCTCGAGGCCCACGGCTACGGCCTCCTTGAGGACGGCTGAGAGGTCGAGCGCGCGATCCTCGGGCACGTCGCGACGCATCGCGACGGCGCCGAGCGGCAACGGCAGGCCGGTGTCGCCCTCCCACCACGCGCCGAGATCGAGCACGCGCTTGAAGCCCTCCTGCTCCCACGTCAGCTGGCCCTCGTGGATCACGACGCCGGCGGCGACATCGCCCAAGGCAACGGCATCCATGATCGCCTCGAAGTCGAGCTGAACCGGCTCGAAGGCCGGCAGGGCCAGGCGGGCGGTGAGAAACGCGGTGGTCTGCGGACCGGGCACCGCGACGCGCTGGCCGGCGAGGTCGGCAGGTGCGAGATCGGTCTTCGCGATCACGACCGGGCCGTAGCCCTCGCCGAGCGAGGCGCCGTGGCCGAGCAGGCGGTACGTGTCCTGCACGCCGGGGTACGCGCCGACGGACATAGCGGTCGCCTCGAGGCGGCCCTCCGTGGCCCAGGTGTTGAGCGTCTGGATATCGGCCGGCACGAGCTCGATCTCGAAGCCGCGCAGGTCGAGCGCGTTCTCGGCGATCGCCCACACCATAAAGGCGTCATCGGGGTCGGGACTATGGCCAACACAAACGTTCATCGGTGCTCCAGCGATCGAATGCAACGAGCCTACCAATGGTGACTTTTGGTCGCGCAGCGCACACGGACGCGTCGGGCCAGGCTTCGGAGCATGAGCGAACACGGCATCATCCCGCCCAGCCCACAGCATCGTGACGAAGAGGTCGTGCAACACGTCCTGCGCGAGGTTGGGGCTGGCCGTCCACTCCACGACGTGATGGAGGATTCCTACGTCGTCAATCGCCTCGATGAGGGCTCGCATGATCGCGTGCTCGACCACCCCGAGGTGACAGAGGCCGTTGGCGCCGAGATCATCGCGGAGATGCGTCGCCTGCTCGACAACTAGGTCAGCGACGCAGTCCTGCTCGCGCGAGCGCGAGCAGGACAGGCGTCGGGTCGATCAGTTTTGCCACCACGAGGTCGTCACCGGTGACGCGTGCATCGACCACGGGCATCAGCACGTCGCGAATCGGTGTGACCTCCTGCCATTCGAGATGGCCTTCGAGGACGCAATCGCGCAGATCATCGGCTATCACACGCGCAATCGCCGGGGCATCGCAGGTGACAAAGGCGGCTTCGGCGAGGATGCGATAGTCGAGCTCGCGTCGCCCCTGACGGTCGGCACCAAGGGCGATAATCGCGGCACCGGGCGCCACCCAATCGGCGCGCAGCGCCGGATCGCGGGCGTTCGTGGCGGTCACGATCAGCGACGCATCGCGCACAGCGGTGGGAGCATCGCCCACGAGACGGCCGAGGTCTACGGCCTCGGCAGCGACGAGCGGATCGGGATCGTGGATCAAGACCCGCTCGATCGGCAATGCCTCAGTGAGTGCCTGGATGGCGAGCCGCCCCAGCGGCCCGGCCCCCAACACGCCGAGCGTGACGGGCTCGTCGCGCAGCATGCGTGGCGCCACCAGTGCCGCGGCGGTGACGGCAGCAATTCGCGCCGCGGAGTCCGCCGCAAACGAGCCGATCACGACGCCCTCGGGGTCGATCACCGTGCAGGAACGCGAGGCCGTGCGACGCCCACCAGCGGTGATCAGCACCGCGCGATAGCCATCGCCATCGATCGTGGTGGTGACTCCCGTCCAGCCATCGTTACGCAGCATCACCTGCGGGGCGGGGAGGTCCTCGAAATCGTCGGGCTCGGCGAGCAGAACCGCAAGCGTCAACTCGCGCACCCGCGCGGGCTTGAGCTTCGCGATCGCCTTCTCTACGTCGACGCCAGCCATCTCAGTCCAGGGCGTTGTGCAAGACCACAACGGCGAGCGCCTCGAGGGCCACGCGGCTATCGCCGGCCAGTTCCGTCACGGCTGCGACCACGCACGGGCACTCGGTGGGAATCTGGGTGGCGAGCGTGGCTAGAGCCGCAGCCAGCCGCTCGCCAAAGCCATCGAGCGCTAAATCAGAGGCCGTCTCGAGCGCCGCGCGCGAGCCAAAGCCGATCGATTCGGCAGGATTGCCCGCCGCCGCCGCGAGCAAGAGTCCTCGCCGCGCCGCCGCATTCAGCTCGTCCTCATCCATCGCCAACTCGTCGAAAACGCAGGCCACGAGGACGGCACTCGCAGCCGTCGCCCACTCCGTTTCGGGCAGCTCTGTGAGCGCCTCTTCAATGGCTGCAACGTCGTGCATTCGTTGCAGAGTAGCCGCCCTCTGTCAGCGAAGCCCGAGCGCCGTCCGCAACGCGCGCGTCTGGCGTCGAGCGACAGTGAGTGTCGTGCCACTTGCGTCGGATAGCCGCGCCTGGACTCGGCCCTCACCAATCGGATCGAGTGCCGCAACCTGCGCGAGATTGACGATCTGAGAACGGTGAATCCGCAGAAAGGTCGTCGGCAGCTGGTTTTCGAGCGCTCGCAAAGAACGCATGCAGGGCAAGCGGCGCCCGTCCGTCAGCGCAAGTGTCGAATGATCCCGGTCGGCCTCGGCATACGCAATCTCGCCCGGGTCGATCAGCAGCGTCTCGCCCTCTGCACCGAGCACGGGAATCCGCAGCTCGCCGGCCTCACCCGGGGCCGACCCCGCTCGAATTGCCGCCACCCGCCGCACAGCAGTGACGAGCCGATCCTGCCGTACCGGCTTGAGGAGATAGTCGACCGCCTCGACCGAGAAGGCCTGGATCGCACGGTCGTCGTGCGCGGTGACAAACACGACCGTGGGTCGGTTCGGTAGCGCCGCGAGCTTCTTTGCCGTCTCGATGCCTCCCGCACCACCCGGCATCGAGATATCGAGAAAGACGACGTCGTAGGCCATGCGGTCGGCGAGGACCAGCGCCTCGCGTGCGCTCGCAGCCTCGCCGGCGACCTCGATTCCATCGATGCCACCCAGCAGGTGACGCAACTCTGAGCGCGCGGGCGTCTCGTCGTCGACGATCAAGGCAAGCAGGGTCATGCCGCGTCCTGTTCGGCCTGTGGACGCTCGATAGGTACCAGCACGCTGACATGCGTGCCAAAGAGCGGCGAACTCGCAATCCGCAGCCGCCCCAAGTCGCCGTAGTAGACCTGAATCCGGCGGTGCACCGAGGCGAGCCCGAGGCCCGCCCCACCCGAGCCATAGCCCGGCTCGAGCACGTGCTCGGCGTCGGCACGCGAGATACCGCGGCCGTTATCGCGGACGATCACCCGGAGTCGACCAAAGCGCACGTCGGCCCGCACCACCACACGCAGGGGCTGGTCGGTCTTGCCGTGCTTGATCGAGTTCTCGACGAGCGGCTGCACGATAAACGGCGGCACCATCACGTCATTGGCGGCAGCGCTGATCCGGCGCTCGATCACGAGATCGCTTCCAAAGCGCGCCTGCTCGAGTTCGAGGTAGGCCTCGACGTGCTCCAACTCCTCCGCAAATGTGACAAACGTCGACGGCGCGCGGAGCGTCGCGCGGCAATACTCGGCGAAGGTCGTCACGAGACGACGCGCATCGTCGGGCTGGGTGCGAATGAACGCCGCGATCGTGTTGAGCGCATTGAACAAAAAGTGCGGCTCGATCTGGGCCTGAATCGCTGCCAGCTCGGCCGACGCACTGGCCCGAGCATGGACCTCCAACTCGCCCGCCTCGAGCGCCGTCGAGACGAGGCCGCACAGCGACTCGACCACAGCGCGCTCACGATCCGAGACCGAAAGCGCACCTTCAAAGAAAGCTATCAGCGAACCAACCACGCGGCCACGCACCACGAGCGGGCCAACCACCGCCGAGCGCAACGGACACTGTGAGTCGCAGCCGTGCTGCCAGCCAGCGGGCAATCGCGCCACGCGCGCCTCGGCCATTGCCTGCATCGCGCCAGGCGGTGCGGTCGTACCGTCACCATGATGGTCGGCGGCAAGCCCGACATGGGCAAGGACGTTTTTTCGATCAGAGATCGCCACCGCGGCATACCCCAACCGCTCCTGTGCCTCCGTCGCCAACAGCAGGGCCGCAGCCGGCGACAAGCCATCGTGCAGGACCGGCGTGGTAATCGCCACGACCTCGAGGATCGCGCCTGCGGGACCCGTCCCAAAAACATCGGTCGGACGCACGGCTGTGCGAATCAAATTGAGCGCCAGCACCATCAGGAAGGTTGTGATGGCGATAACGGGAACAATCGCAATCGCGCGAACGTCCCACCGCGAAAAACCCTCAAGAGCAAGACCCACAATGCCGGCCTGCAGCAGCCCGAGTGCGGCCGCCGCCAGCATCGGTCCACGGATGTCCGCCCAGTGCCGCCGACTCGCCCGCGCCGACGCGCCACGACGACTCGAAACCCAGGTAAAAGCCGCCTCTCGGCGCGGTTCGTCTTGCTCCGGAATGCTCACGTAGGTTGATGCTAGCCGGGTGCAAGTGGGATCGCAGTCAGAAACAGAGACGACCGGTATCATGGGTCGCCGGTACCAATGGCTAACTCGATCCCCGTCCGCGACCGTCCCCGCCCGACTCCACGCAAGCGGAGGCCGCCCCGTAATCATGCGCGCAGGCGCCAAATTATCGTGCTCGTGGTCGCCGTACTGGCCGTACTAACCGTCGTCCATGGCCTCTCGTTCCGAGGCGACGTCGCCCCTGGCGTCAATGTCCACGGCATCGATATCGGAGGCCTCTCGTCCGCCGACGCCAAAGAAGTCCTCCGCGACAACCTGTCCCCGCAGCTCGACAAGAACGTCATCGTCACCCTCGATTCGCAGACCGCGGCGATGAACCCCGCCGAACTCGACGCGCGAATTGACATCACAGAGACCGTCGATCGAGCGATGCGCACGGGTCGCCTGCGCTCACTGCTCTTGCCATTCGTGTACTCAGCGAGCGTCGACCCGTCGATCATTACTCCCGTTCAGCCACGTATACCCGCCAACTTGCGCCTGATAGCCGAGCCGGCTCGGTCTGCGACCGTCCGCATCTCCCAAGGCAAGACGACGATCTCACCCGCCCGCGATGGCCATTCGATCTCGACCCGAGCGATTCTGCTTGCCGCCGCCCAGGCTGCGCTCGCTGGTCAGCGCAAGATCAAACTGACCTCCACAACCACCAAGCCTGCCATCTCGACAGCAGACGCGCGGGCTGCCGCCGCCTCGGCCGAAGCGCTGGCCTCGGCACCCGTCGCCCTCAATTCCGATGGCAATCGCGTTGGCGCCCTTTCAACCGCGACATTGCAGGCGGCTGTGATGGTTCGCAACGAGGCTGGCAAGGCAACCGTGGCCTTTAACCCACAAAAACTCGCGCTTGCCATCGACGAGGCACTCGGCAACCGCATCCGAGAACCCCAGAATGCAGCCTGGGACACGAACGGTACGCGCGCTTGGGTCGAGCCAGCCAAGGACGGCATCGCGTTCGAGCCGCGGGCAGCAGCCGACGCTGTCCGCGCGGCAGCCCTTGCCGGTGGCTCCCGTCAGGCGGATCTCGAGCTCATCCGCGTCGCGCCAAACCGGTCCACTCAGGAGGCCGAGGAGTTCGAGATCACCGAGAAGGTCGCGGGAGCAATCACGGAACTCGGTGACTCCTCCTCGAATCGGACTCACAACGTGGCGCTGATGACCGAGATCCTCGACAACCGGCTCGTGATGCCGGGCGAGACGTTCTCCTTCAACGACGCGGTCGGCCCACGCTCGCCGGAGCGCGGCTTTCTTGAAGGGTTGGCGATTGTCGACGGGCTCATGATTCCATCGATCGGCGGTGGCGTCTGCCAGGTCGCGACGACCCTCTACGACGCCGCCTTTGCGATGGGATTGCAGATTGTCGAACGCCGTAACCATGGCTTCTACATCCCGCAATACGGCCTCGGTATGGATGCCACCGTGTCTTGGCCCGACCTCGATCTTAAGTTCAATAACAACACGTCCCACCCAATCCTGATTCGCGCCACCTCCGATGCCAGCACGATGCTCGTCAACCTCTACTCGGCGCCAAGCGACGGCCGCACGGTCGAGACCAGCGTCAGCGACCGCTACGAGATCAAACCGCCAGAGAAGCGCTACATGGAAGACCCGTTTGCGCCCGCCAAGCAGATCATCCAATACGTCGACGGGCAAGAAGGCTTCGCCGTCGACGTGACCCGCGATGTGACCCGCGACGGCGAAATCCTCTCACACGACGTCTTCGTCTCGACCTATTCGTCCCAGCCCGCTACCTACATCGTCGGCCCGGGTGCATTCCCACCCGGCGACAACGTGCTCGAACCGCCGCCGTATGGCTGGGTCAGCCCGTACGACCCCAACCCGCCCAAGCCCGTCTTTTAGGTCACAGGCCCGGAGGACGCGCGAACGGAAAGCGTCGGCGCGATCACGATGCGACGCTCGTTTACCTCGCCCGCAAGATGGTCGACCAAAAAACCCACCGCACTGCGTGCGGCTCGGTCGACGCTCCAGTTGACACTCGTCAGCGGCGGGTCGACCAGTCGCGAGAGTGGATGATCGTCGAAGCCAACGAGCGAGATGTCCTCCGGCACACGCAGCCCCAGCTCGCGACAGCCGTGCAGCACGCCGTAGGCCATCGAGTCGGACAAGCAGAAGACTGCCGTCGGCCGATCCGCGCGCGACAGCACCTCGAGGGCTAACGGTCGCGAACCATCGAGCGAGTAGGCGCAGGGCACAAGCTCGCAGCGCAGGCCCAAGATCGCTGCCTGCTCGCGTACGGCCCGCTCCGAGGGTCGATCGGGCGACGAGTCGACCGCCCACGACAACACCGCGATGTGCTCGTGCCCGAGGGCGTGGAGGTGGCGCAGCACCTCGCCCACGCCGGTGGTCTGGTCAAACGCCACCTCCCCTACAACCTCGGCGCCCGCCAGCCGCCCACCAATCGTGACGCTCGGCAGGTGTGCTGCGAGCTCGACCCAGTTACCCCCGGCTGGGCCCACGGGCGCGACAATCAGGCCATCGACCCGTTGGGCCGCTAGGCGCTGAGCGAGCGCGAGCTCTTCGGCAGGACTGCCATCTGCATCTGCCAGCAACGTATGGAGACCGTGGCTGCGCAACTCGCGCTGGATCGCGTGCGCGAGCGTCTGCTGCCAAAAATCGGCGAGGCTGCCGACGAGCAGGCCGATCGTGCCGGTGCGCCCGCCACGCAGCGCGCGGGCGACTGGATCGGCGATGTAGCCGAGCTCGTCGGCCTTGGCTTGGACGCGCTCGATCGTGGCCGCCGACATCTGTTCGCCACGCAACGCATACGACACTGCCGTCACCGATAGGCCCGTTTCCTGGGCAATCTGGCGGATCGTTGGTCGCTTTGCGGGAGTCGCCATGGGTGTCAGCGTAGCGCCCCCCATACCGGGTAGGTCTTGACAGCCGACAATCCTCGCTTCATAGTCAAGTGTAACGATTCAGTTTATCGTTTCAGATTTTAGTACAGGGAGACTAGTTTGAGTACGGAAGACGCCCCGACTGGCACACCTTTGAGCCCCGATGAGTGCGTTGCGATCGCCGAGGGGATCGGAGCCCAGCCGCACGTCTGGCAGCCCCTCGTCAACCACCAGCCCGGCATTCGCCATTACGAGCGCATCGTCCACGAAGACTCGCACGAGATCTACATCATCTCGTGGGTCGACGACCACGACACGGGCTTCCACGACCACGACATCTCCTGCGGAGCGGTGCACGTGGTGGAGGGTGGCATCTTCGAGGAGCGCTTGGGCTTTGGCGGTGGACACCTCGAACGACTCGTCGAGCCCGGCGAGACGATCCGCTTTGCACCCTCGTACATCCACCGTTTTCGTCCTAAGGACGGCATTCCTACAACGTCGATCCATGTCTACTCGCCACCGCTCCGCACGATGGGTGCGTATCACCAAGGCGAGGATGGCGCATTGATCCGAACGCCGATCGATGGTGAGGCCGAGCTCGTCAACCTCGACGCCTAGCCCCGGCTCCCCCGCGCCTTCGTTTGTACTGCCGGCTATCTAAGGCGACATTTTGGGCCCGGGCCCAAAATGTCGCGTCGGCTTACGAAGCGCCTGCAAATCCGGCCACGAGCGCGTGTTGACGATGTCGTCCGCCGTCGCCCAGCCACGCCGCGCACAGTCGACGCCGTAGCGCAGCACGTCGATGCCGGCAGGATGGTGCGCATCGCTCGAAATGCAGATCTTTACGCCCGCCGCGATCGCCGCTCGCACGTGCTCGGGTCGTAGGTCGAGCCGTTTCGGATTGGCGTTGACTTCGAGAAATGTGCCGGTGCGCGCACACGCCTCAATCAGTGCCTCGACGTCGAGGTCGTACGGCTCGCGTCCATCCAACAGGCGCCCCGTCGGATGGGCGATCACATCGACAGATGGATGCTCGGCGGCTGCAATCATGCTGGCCGTCAGCGCGTCGCGACCTTGGCCACGCCGACCATGCGCCGAGGCAACGACCCAGTCGAGCTCGGCCAACACCTCGTCGGGCAGATCCAACAGACCGCCGGGCATAATGTCCACCTCGATGCCGGTCAGTAGGTAGAAGCCTTTGCTGAGCAGCGGCTTAGCGGTCCTCTGCACCACCTTCATGTTGGCCACGGTCTTGTCGGCATCGAGACCAATCCCCATCCCGACGGCCTTCGAGTGATCGGTGATCGTCAGGTACGAAAGTCCCCGCGCGATCGCCGCCTCGGCCATCACGCGCGGCGTGCCATGCCCGTCGGAGGCATCGGTGTGCGCATGGACGTCGCCCTGCAACTCGGAGAGCGCGACGAGGATCGGCAACGTGCCAGCCGCCGCAACCTCAATTTCGCCCTGGTTCTCGCGCAACTCGGGCGGGATCCACTGCAGGCCGAGCTGTCCATAGACCTCTTCCTCGGTGGCACAAGGGACGGCATCGCCACCGACGACCGGAGCAAACCCGTGCTCGGAGAGGCTCAAGCCCTGGCTTCGTGCTCGCTCGCGCAGGGCCACGTTGTGCGCCTTCGAACCAGTGAAGTGCTGCAAGAGCGAGCCCCACTGCGCAGGCTCGATCACCCGCAGATCCACCTGCATCCCATCGTGCAAGACGACCGAGGCCTTCGCATCGCCAAGCGCCGTAACGTCCTGCACACCAGGGTGTTCGGCAAAACGCTGGAGGATCGGCGCCGGGTCGTCCGAGGCGGCAACGAGATCGACGTCGCCGATCGTCTCCTTGCGACGACGCAGCGAGCCGGCGATCTCGGCTGCCACGCAACCAGGCTCGGCACGCAACATCGCCACCAGTGCCTCGGCTCGCTCGAGTGCGTGGTCGAGCAGGATCACGTGCTTACGCGGACCGCCCCCGGCCTGCAACGCTTCGAGAATCCCCGCCTCCTTCTTCTCGCCGAGCCCCTTCAACTCGCGGATGTGCCCCGCCTCGCAGGCAGCCTTGAGCGCGTCGGTAGAATCGATCCCCAGCTCGGTGTGGAGCCGTTTGGCGGTCTTTGGTCCAACGCCCGGCACCCGCATCATCTCCACCAGACCGTCTGGATAGACAGCCCGCAACTTCTCCAGCGCAGCCATCGTGCCCGTCGCCAGCAACTCGTCGACCTTGGTCGCGATCGTTCCACCAATATCGGCGAGCTCCGTTAGGCGTCCCTCGGCTGCCATCCGCTCGATCGACTCGGGCGCCGACCGAAAGCGTTCGGCCGCCTTCCGATACGCAATTACCTTGTAGACGACTGCCCCATCGAGCTCGGACAGGCTCCCGAGCAGATCGAAGAGGTTCGCGATCTCCGAGTTACGCATGGCTACCAACGCCTGTAATCATCGCTACCACCACGCCGCATCGCATACCGGCAACGTCGCAGAACGAGCGAACATGTGCAAGCCCCACCCCCGTACCTGCGGCATGATGCAACGCAATGAGCAGCCATGCCACAGAGCGTTTCGTCGTCTGCCTGCCGACCTATAACGAGCGTGAGAACCTCGAGAACATAATCCAGGCGCTTGCCGTCGCGCGAGAACGTGCGACGATCGCTGGCGACGTGCTCGTGATCGACGATGGTTCGCCCGATGGCACGGGCGAGATCGCCGATCGTCTGGCCGTCGAGCACGACTGGGTGCACGTGCTCCATCGCACAAAGAAGGAGGGCCTCGGACGGGCATACCTCGCAGGCTTCCACTGGGCCCTCGAGCGTGACTATGACTACATCTGCGAGATGGACTGCGATTTTTCGCACGACCCTGGCCGCGTGCCCGACTTGGTCGCGACCGCACAGCGCGGAACCGACCTCGTGCTCGGCTCGCGCTACACGCACGGTGGCGGCGTGCGCGACTGGTCGTTGCTGCGCCGGACAATCTCTCGCGGTGGCTGCCTCTATGCGCAGGCCTTCCTCCAGCTCGGCGTCCACGACCTGACCGGCGGTTTCAAGTGTTTCCGGCGAGCAGTGCTCGAAGCGATCGATCTCGACGCCGTGACCGCGGAGGGCTACGCCTTTCAAATCGAGATGACGTACCGCACGTCGCTGCTCGGCTTCCGAATCCAAGAGATCCCGATTACGTTTACCGATCGGGTTGCTGGTGGGTCGAAGATGTCGCGTCGCATCGTCGCCGAGGCGTCGTGGCGGGTTCCCTCGCTGCGCCTGCGCGCGCTGCGGCACGAGCTGCCTCGCAGTTGAGGTCCCGCCTACGTTTAGGTAACCGCCAGAACCGTAGTTCTCGCGTAGTGTTCGAGCGATGCGCACGGGCACCGTTGTAGGACTGATCATCACCATTGCCGTTGGTGTAGTGGCGATTGGTGGCGTGCTCGTCACGCGAGCCTACGCCGACCGTCCCGTCGTCGAATCGGTCTCGCCCGGCCCGGGCACAACGGTCAACGGCTCGACGCCGATCCGTGTCGTTCTCCGCTCTTCCGATGCCGCTGCAACCGTTGCCATCACCGTCGATGGCACCGACGCGACCGCGCAAGCCACCAAGACAGCGAGCGGCTACGTGCTGGCGATGCCGAAGCTCGTCGATGGGCCGCACGTCGTGACTGTGCACGTCACCTCTTCCGACCTGATCGACGACACCGATACCTACCAATGGACATTTTCGACGGATGCCACAGCACCAACCTTGACCGCTACCACTGTCGCGAAGTGGACGGACAGCGCCGTGATCGACGGCACCTCCGAGCCCGGCGCAACCATCACCGCCTCGTGGCAGGACGGCGAGGTCGTCACCACCGCGGACACAGCCGGCCAATTCTCGCTAACACCTGTGATCCCCGACGGCAAGACGCCGGTAACGCTAATCGCAGCCGACGCCGCGGGCAACGAGACGCGCGCCTCCCACGTGATGCTGATCGACAGTGGCCGCCCCGCCATCAAGATCGCGGGCGTCGATGAGTGGGTCCGCGACACGAATCACCCAACGGTCTATGCCTTCGTCGACTCGGCGAGCCCAACCACGATTGCCGCCAAGATCAACGGTCAGGACGCCGAGGTCACGCCGCTCTCGATTGGCTACACGATCGAGACCGGCCAGTTGCCGCAGGGCACCTCGGAGTTGACGCTCGAGGTCACCAATAGCCTCGGGCATACGACCACACGTTCCAAGCAGATCAACATCGATTCGACGGAGACGTTGACCAACAACCTAACGCTCGCTCCGGGTGCCCGCGGCCAAGACGTGGCGCGCCTGACCCGGCGTCTAAGGGTTGCACGCGTCTGGGAAGGCAAGCTAAGCTGGACCTATAACGCCAAGGTCGTTGCGGCGGTCAAGGCGTTTCAAAAAGAGTCCGGCATGCCTGAGGACGGCATTACCCGCCCCGCGTTGCTCTCACAGACCGCTGGCAAGATCGTTGTGATCGTGGGTAAGTTCGTGCTCAACCTCTACCTCGATGGCAAGCTCGTCAAGCAGTACCCGATCGCCGTCGGCCAGCCGGCGTACCCGACTCCGACGGGCAATTTTGTGGTGACGGAGCAGATCGAAAATCCGGCGTGGACCCCCCCAAATTCGCCGTGGGCTGCCGGTCTCGAGCCGGTTCCACCAGGGGCCAACAACCCGCTGGGCACCCGCTGGATCGGGACGTCAGCACCCTTGGTCGGCATCCATGGCACACCATCGGATTGGTCGATAGGCACGGCGGCCTCGCACGGCTGTATTCGGATGCACATATCTGATGTCGAAGACCTCTTCGAACGAGTCACCGTCGGCATGCCGGTCGAGATCAAGCCCTAGCGACACAGACATCGCGTGGTGCCCAACGCGTAGACACGACAGGCGGACACCACAAGTGCGCACTTGTCATGTCCGTACTCCATAGCCAATCGTTGTTGGCCTCAGGCGAGGTGGTCCCAGCCGCGCAACGCATCGTTGGCGCCTTCGCCGGTAAAGCGCACGCTCGCTGGCCCTTCCGCGACGTGCCCGATCACCGTCAGAGGGACGCCACAGCGTTCGGCGTCATCGGCTGCCAGCGCCATTACGAGCTCGTAGTCCTCGCCGCCTGTCGCTGCCAAGACGCCTGGGGCGAGCCCGAGGGCACGCGCGATTGGTGGCGTGTCGTCGTGTATCGGCAGCGCGTCGAGGTCGACGTGGAGTTGCACACCACTGCGACGAGCGAGTCGCCGCAGGTCGGTGGCGATGCCGTCGGAGACATCCATCATCGCGTGGACAAATGGTGCGAGTGTCTGGCCCTCCGCAAGCCGCGGATGCGGGCGGCGATGCCGCTCAACCGATTCGATCGCGCCCGGGAGATCACGGAGTGCGGGGTCGCTCAACACGGCGAGCCCCGCGGCCGACTCGCCAAGCGTGCCCGTGACGGCAATCACGTCGCCGGGCTGGGCGCCGACCCGGCCCGGTGGTGGTGTCGCTGCGCGGCCGATCACGCTGACTGAGATGGATAGGCCCGAGCCGCGTGCCACATCGCCACCCACGATGGGACACCCGTAGGTGCGTGCACAGGCACCAAGCCCGGCGTAGATCGGCTCAGCATCGGCCGCATCGCCCTCGCCGAGGATCAACGAGACGAGCGCGCCAATCGGTAACGCTCCCATCGCCGCGAGGTCAGAGAGGTTGACGACGAGCGCCTTCCAACCGACGTCGTACGGCGACGAAAAGTCGCGCCGAAAATGGACGCCATCAACCTGCGGATCGACGGTCCAGACCAAGTCGGGGGCGAGCACGGCTGCGTCGTCACCAATGCCCTGCAGAATCTCGGACGATGAGCCGTCAACGAGCGAGGCGAGGTGCGCGATCAGGGCGTCCTCGTCGGCGTACGCCGTTCCCTCTCCCCATCCAACCTGCTCTGGCATTGCCGTCCCGTCGTCTCGCTTCCCAAGCGGATGGTACCCTGATGGCGCGGCTTGGTACCATCTGATGAGCGAATTACATCTCCCCACCAGTGTTGTCTACCCCGGCTCAGCCGGGTCGTATACGTCTGAAGCGGCCGAGCGCCTATACCCCACGATCGAGGCGACCTCGGCAGGATCGTTTGCCGGTGTCTTCGCCGCGGTGCATGACGGCTCGGCCGAGCTCGGCGTCTTGCCGATCGAGAACACGCTCGCCGGCATCGTTGCCGATACGTGCAACCTGATCGCTGATGGCACGCTGCCGATTGTCGCCGAGACGATCATTCACATTCCTCATTGCCTTGCTGGCCTGCCCGGCTCAACCACTGCCGGCGTGGTACGGATCCACTCACACCCAGTCGCCTTGGCTCAATGCCGCGTGTTTCTGGATCGTGGCTTCGAGGAGATTGGTGCGTCCACGACCGCTGATGCCGCGCGCATTGTGGCCGAGCACGGCGATCCGACCTGGGCCGCGATTGCCTCGCCGACAGCGGCGCGACGTTACGGACTAGAGATTCTCGAGAGCGACATTTCTGATCATCCGGAGAACATGACGCGCTTCGTGGCGATTGCCCGCACGCCGCTCGCCTACACCGAGGGTGTCGCCTGGAAGACCGCGTTACGCCTCGTCACGGGCCACCAGCCAGGCGCGTTGCACGATGCGATTGAGCCGTTGCGGTACCACAAGGTCAACATGGTGTCGCTGCATTCGCGCCCGATCCCAGGCGAACCCTGGCGCTACCAGTTCTTGATTGATATCGAGGGCCATCAGGACGATCCTGCGATCGTGCGCGCACTCGACGATGTTCGTAGCCGCTCGGCCGTGCTCGTCTGCTTGGGGTCATTTATGGCCGCCGAGCACCCCGACGCGCCGTGAGCAACCGCGCGGGTTGGGACGCGACCCTCGCGTTCGGCGCGCCCCCTCGCGACGACCGCCTAGTGTTTCGCGGGGAGCAGCCTGTCGTCGCGGGCCAGCCCGAGCCACTGCCGACCGGCCTACCGCCGACGCTCGTGGCCGCATTGGAGCGCACGGGTGTCACGCACCTCTGGTCGCACCAGGCCGAGGCGATCGCGCTGGCTCGCTCGGGCCACCACGTGGGCATCACCTCGGGCACGGCGAGCGGCAAGACCCTCGCCTACACCGTGCCGGTGCTCGAGACGCTGCTGACGGAGTCGCATACCCGCGCCCTCTATCTCGCACCGACGAAAGCCCTTGCGCAGGACCAAGCCCGTCGCCTGCACGCGCTCGGTCTCGGTCGCGACCTGCGGGTGTCGTTGGTCGATGGCGATACGGATACCGCGAGTCGTCGCCGTGCTCGCATCGAATCGAATCTCGTTCTCAGCAATCCCGACATGGTTCACATCGGCATCTGCCCGCACCATCAGCGGTGGGATGAGTGGCTGTCGGGCCTCAGCGCGATCATCATCGACGAGGCTCACGTCTATCGTGGAGTCTTTGGCAGCCACGTCGCGCACGCGATTCGACGCCTACGCCGGTGCGCTGCGCTCTACGGTGCCTCGCCCCAACTGCTGCTCGCGTCTGCCACCGTTGGCAACCCCGCCGAGGCGTTCGGGCAACTGACGGGCTGCGAAATCTCGATTGTCGATGCCGATGGTGCGCCGTCGCCGGGCCGCGATGTCGCACTCTGGAACCCGAGCCTGCTCGACGAGGCGACAGGGCGGCGTGCCTCGCGCATCCAAGAGGCGGTTGGCCTCGTTGCCCAACTTGTCATCAACGACCAGCGTGTGATTTGTTTTGCCCCGGGTCGGCAGATGGTCGAGTTGATCCTGCGGGGCGTGCGCGACGAGTTGACGCGCCGTGCGCCGGTGCTGACCGACCGCGTCGAGCCGTACCGTGCGGGCTACACGCCCGAGATGCGCCGCCAGATCGAGGCGCGGCTGGCCAGTGGCGCTTTGCGGGCTGTGATCGCGACCAACGCCCTCGAACTTGGCATCGACATCGGCGAGCTCGATTGTGCAGTCGTGGTGGGCTTTCCTGGCTCGGTCGCATCGCTTCGACAGGAGTGGGGCCGTGCCGGGCGGCGGCAACGTGGACTCGGCCTCTTGGTGCTGGGCGACGATGCGCTCGACCAGTGGTTTGCCCGGCATCCCGAGGCCCTGATGGCACGTCCGGTCGAGGCGATTGCGCTCGACCCGAATAACCCCGAGATCCGCCTCGCCCACTTGGCCTGTGCCGCTGCCGAGGCCGCTGTCTCGCCCCGCGACGAGAGCATCCTCGGTGTCCATGTGACGGACGATGCCGACGCTCTTGTGCAGTTGAGCCCCGACGACTTTGCGATGACGGCCGCGGGCCTCATCTGGACCGGCATCGACGACCCCGCCTCGCGCGTTTCGCTGCGCAGTTCGGGCAATCAGGCGGTCACGATCATCGAGAGCGAGTCGGGTGCCGTGTTGGGCGACGTCGAACAGAACCGGGCTCCCCTCACTGTGCACCCGGGCGCTGTACACCTCAACTTCGGTGAGCGCTATCTCGTCACCGAGCTCGATTTGGAGCATGGCCAGGCGATCGTCGAGCCGTTTCGCGGCGATTGGTTTACCGTCGCGCGTGCTGAATCGCAAATTCGTCTCCTCGACTCTGTCCACGACGATTGGCTCGGCAACTGGCGCTTCCATTTCGGCGAGGCGGACGTGACGACACAGGTGGTCGCGTATCAACGTCGCCGCGTCGACGACCTCTCCGTGATCGACCAACGCCCGCTTGATCTACCCCCGCACGAGTACCGGACGGCTGCCCTCTGGTGTGTGCGCCCCCCAACCGACGACGAGGCATCGCTCGGTGGCCTCCACGCGATCGAGCACCTGCTCGCCGCCGCCCTGCCGCTCGCCGTCCCCTGCGACAGCGGCGATCTCGCCGGCCTCTCCCTCCAACGCCACCCCGACACGAGCCTGCCAACGATCATCCTCCACGAGACGCGCGCGGGTGGCGCGGGCATTCTGCGCACCGCCCTCGCCGCACTACCCCGCATCGCCGAGGCCGCCCAATCGATCGTCTCCGACTGCCCGTGCGAGTCGGGCTGCCCCTCCTGTATTCAGAGCTTCGGCTGCCCGAGCCTCAACGAACCGCTCGACAAGCTGATGGCATTGGTGCTAGTCGGCGAGCTTGTGGTCTGACCTACCAAGCCCCAGCCCACGACTCGCGGCGCGGATCTGCCCAGGCCGAGACGAGCCCAGTCGTGAGGTCGCTCTCGGAGGCGCAGATGCTGCCGAACAGGCCGTCGCCGGGCTCCTCATCGATGACCTCATGGCCGAATTCGACCAAGGCAGCTCGGAGCGTAGGGTCAATGTCGTTTTCGACGTGGAGCCAGTCGTTGACGATGCGCCAGCGCGGGCGTTCGGTGGCGTCCGTCAGATCGGCACCCTCGTCGAGGTGGGCGAGGACGACTTGCAGGAGTGCCTGCACCTGGCCGTCGGCGCTCGGTGTTGAGATACCGACGATGCGTTCGCCGTCGATGATCATGGCTGGTGAGAGGGTGTGGACCGGGCGCTTGCCGCCCGTGGGCGCATTCGGCGACTCGGGGTCGCGCGAAAACGAGAGCAGACGATCGTTAACGAAAAAACCGCCTCCCGCCACCCACGTTGCACAGCCAAACGAGTCGAAGACGCTGATCAGCATCGAGACGACGTTTCCGTCACGATCGGCGACCGTCACCGACGTCGTGTGGTTGTAGCCCTTGGCGTGGTCGACACGGCTCGCACGCTCGGAGATCGGAATCGAATCGGCCAGCGCCATCAGCTCGGCGTCTGCGCCGTCCTGGGTGATGCGATCGCGGAAGGCGAAGGCACCCGTCATTGCCTCGACCGCGCGATGGTGCGCAATGGGCGAGCCGTCAGAGGCGGGTTCGGCCGTCAGGCGCCGCAGCGCCATCGTCAGCAGCATCGCCTGCGAGGACGGCGGCTGTGCCAGCACCGTCACGCCGCGGTAATCGGTGGCGACGGGCGGGCGGATGACGCTCTCGTGCGACGAGAGATCCTCGAGCGACATCGCACCACCCTCGCGTGCCATCGCATTCACAATGGCCTCGGCACTCGGGCCGTTATAGAACGCGTCGGCGCCGCCGTCGATGATGGTCTGGATCGTCGCGGCGGTCTGGGGCAGCCGGACGATCGTGCCAGCGCCGGTATCGCGCGCGCGCACCCACGGGGAATCGTCCGCGCCACCGCGCGTGAGGCGGTCGACGTAGGCGCGTAGCGCGTCCTCTGTATCTCGGGTCATCGGCACACCGTCGCGGGCTAGCTCGAGCGCCGGCGCAAAGACCTCAGAACGCGACAGTGTGCCCGCCTGCTCGATCAGGTCACAGACGCCGCGCACGAAACCCGGCACGGCTGCGACCTGGGCACCATCCTCTGGCAATGGCAGCTGGATCCCAGCCGGCGCCTTGCCGACACCATTGATCGCAGTCGTCGAGCCATCTGCCTTGCGAATGATGCAAAGCAGGTCGCCGCCGAGACCACAGGCGTCGGGCAGAACGACCGCTAGCGCTGCTGCCGCAGCCGCCGCAGCGTCCGCCGCATTGCCACCCGCCACACCCACGCGCAACGCAGCCTGGACGGCGAGGGGATGGCCACAAGAGACAGCAAGGTGTTGCCCCTCGATGCGAGGACGGGGAAGACGCGTAGGCATGGAGCGAGTATGCCGGAGGACGACCCCGATCTGCTACTTTCCCCCATGGAGATAAGGGAAGTCCGGTGCGAATCCGGCACGGTCCCGCCGCTGTAAGGAATGTCCAATCGTCTCGGTGCACGCACCGGTCACTGGGTCTTCGGACCTGGGAAGGCAATGGCGAGTGGCCTCGGTAACGAGGAAGTGCGCTCCGAGTCAGAACACCCCCTCCGAACCGGACATTCCCGTCCGGACAACCCTCGAGAGAAGGAATTCCACTATGCGAACGAGGCATCTCCTCGTGGCCGCCGCCATTGGCGTTGCGGCCCTATTCCCCACTACGGCCAGCGCAGCGAGCCTGCGCGTGGTGTCCAATGCCCAGAATGTCTTTGGGGGCACGGCCATAGACGTCGCCAGTGCCCGCTTCTACGTGGACTCGAAAGGCAAACGGCATGCGCTCAAAGCAAACTCTGCGATGGGACAGATCGTCACGACGAGTCTCCCGTACACGGCCATATATGACGCCACGTATAGCGCGGCGTACCTGACCCGCATCGTTGGCACCAAGGCGCCATCCACTGAATACTGGGCTCTCTTCGTAAACGGCACAATGTCGATGACCGGCGCCACCGATGCCACGCTGAAGGCGTCGGACGAAGTCGTCTGGATCCTCGACAGCGACTACTCCGCCAAAAACGGTCCGTTCGCCTACGACCTCGATGCCAAGACCAACGCCAACGGCACCGTTACGTTCAGCGCCACGCGGATCGGCGGCCCCAAGGCGATCGTTGCCGGTGGTGCCCCCCTGCAGATCAATGGCGCCAAGATCGGCAACCTCGCCGCTGACGGCACTCTGACCATCACGCCGGTCGGCGCCTGGACGGCGCAAATCCCGGCCAAGGGACGGATCGCGGCGTCCGAGACGCTCGCGGGTTAGCGGGTGCTGCGGGCCCTCCCCGCACTGCTGCTGGTCGCGGCGCTCGTCGTAGCCTGTGGCACCTCGAAGACGCAGCCCCCGGCGCAGTCCGCGCCGGGGGCTCGCGTCAGCGTGACCGCCGACTGGGGTGTCACCTCCATCGCGAACGGCCGAGGCAACGTTGGCACGGTGATCGCCGCCACGGGCGGCGTCGCCCGGTTGACGACGGGCTACGGCGGTCGCTACGTCACCGCCATCGACGGCCAGGCGGGTGACGGCACCCGCGACTGGATCTTCTGGATCAACGGCATCGAATCGCCGGTCGGTGGCGCCGACGTAGAGGTCGCCGCTGGCGATCGCGTGTGGTGGGATCTCCACCGCTGGCCTGGCCGCGTCCACGTGCCAGCTGTAGTTGCGAATTGGCCGTTGCCGTTGACTCGCGGCATCGCCGGTCCGCACAAGACGCTGTCCGCCGACGAGCCGCTTGCCCGTGCGCTGCGCAAGGCGGGTGCCGACGTCTCCGCCCCGGCGGCGGTCGAGGGAGCCCGCGCTCTGGTTGGCGCCAACGACGAGCTGCGCCAGCGGGATCCGCTCTGGCGTCGCGCCGTTGATGACGCCTCCGCTGCTGGGCTGACGGCATGGATCGATCCGAACGGGCAGGTGCAGGTCTGGAACGCCACTCGCGGCGCGGCCGAGGCCGTTTCCGGAGCGACCGCGGTCATCGTCGCCACCACCGACGGCTTCACCGCTGCCGATCCTCCGGTAGTGATCATCGCTGGCGTCTCCCAGAACGCCGCGTTCTCGGCGGCAGAGGACCTAATCCGAGATCCGACGCTGGTACGGCAGGCCACCGCCATCTGCCTCGACGCCGATGGCCAGGTCGTCTGCCGCGGCGGCCGTGGACGCGTGCCTAGACCGTGAGGGCGCCGCTGCCACCACTGCTCGTCGCGGTCGCGCTGATCGTGATTGCGCTCGCCACGTCGCAGCCGCTGATCGTGGCAGCCGCACTGATTGGAGCACTCGCCCTTCATGACGCGGCGCCGCCACCTCATCGCCTGATGCTGCGGATCGCCTTGATCTCGGGGCTCTTTATCGCTGTGCTTAACCCCTTGGTCGCCGTCGAAGGCGACCACGTGCTGTTCGCGGGCCCAAACTTCTGGTTGATCGACTTCGAAGTCACCAGCTAGGAGGTGCTGTACGGGCTCGTCGCCGGTGCCCGGCTCGCCACGGCGATTCTGGCAACCGCAGCTTTTCTCCGCCTCGCCGACCCCGACCGCACGCAGGCACTCGCGAGTCGTGTGGCTCCTCGTTCGGCACTGACAGTCGCGCTCTCGGCGCGCCTCGCACCGACGCTCCGGCGCGACGCCAACGGCCTGCGCGAGACGCTTCGGCTACGTGGCACCGGCGCAGAGCGTGGCCAGCGCGCCGCAATTCGCCAGGGCACGCGCCTGATCGAACCGCTCGTGGCGTCGAGCCTCGAGCGCGGCATTGATATCTCGGAAGCGATGGTGGCTCGCGGGTACGGCGCAGGCCGCCTGACCCGCCTGCCCGAGGTGCCTCTCCAGCGAAACGAACAAGTGGCGTTCCTCTGCGGTGTCGTCGGCCTGCTCGTAGCGGTGGTGCTGCTCGTTGGTGTCGCGCCCTACGAGATCTATCCCCTTGCCGACCCGATCGCGACGAGCACCGCGTTCGTCCTTGCCGGGCTGACACTCGGCGTCAGCATCGTGGCCGCTGGCTCGCTGAGGACCCGCCCGTGACGGCGATCGTGACTAACGACCTGCGCTTCCGATACCGCACGGAAGCCCCCTGGTCGGTCGATGGCGCGAGCCTCCAGGTCGAGCCCGGCGAGATCGTGCTGCTCGAAGGCAAGTCGGGTAGTGGCAAGTCGACGCTTCTGCGCGTACTTGCAGGCCTCGCGCCCGCCTTTCATGGCGGTGAGGCTGCCGGTGAGGGCCTGATCGCCGGGCTTGACCTCCGCACCGCCCAACCCGCCGAGATCGCGCAGCGCGCGGGCTTTCTCTTCCAAGACCCCGAGACGCAAGTGGTGATGGCCGAGCCCCTGCGCGATGTGGCTTTTAGCCTGCAATGCCACGGGGCGCCAGCCGAGACGATCCTCGCCTCTGCCCGGACCGCGCTGGAGCGCATCAATGCTGCCCACCTGATCGGCCGCCGCATCGACCAACTATCTGCGGGGGAGCGTCAGCGAGTAGCACTCGCCGCCGTGCTCGCGCCCGAGCCCGCCGTGCTGCTGCTCGACGAGCCAACGGCGCAGCTCGATGACGACACGGCCTGCGAGCTCGTTGGCGAGCTGCGCCGACTCGCCGACCTCGGCCTCGCGATCGTGATCGCCGAGCACCGCCACGACCGCGTCGGCCACCTGACCGATCGAGTGATCGGCCTGCGGCATGGCTCTCTCGTACCCCCGAACGCGACGGCTCCGCTGACGCCTTTGGCGCCAGTGACAGCTTCGACTGGGCCCCCACTCGTGAAGCTCGACAGGCTCACCGCGAAGCGCGGCGACCGCGCCATCGTCCGCAACGCCACCGCCTCCCTGCAACCGGGGCAGGTAGCCGCCCTGCTCGGCGCCAACGGTGGTGGCAAGAGCACGCTGCTGCGCACGCTCGCTGGGCTCGAGCCAACTCCTAGCGGCCACCTGGTCGTCGACGGCCGCGATCTCGCTCCAACGGGTGCCGAGTCACGCGTGCCGCTGGTCGCCTTCGTGCCCCAAGACCCAGGCCGCACGCTGCTCTGCGACACCGTGCACGACGAGGTCCTGCTCGGGCCACGCACGCTCGGGTGCGACCTGGCTGTCGCCGAGCAGTTGCTTGCTGCTCTGGACCTCGTCCACCTCGCGAACCGCAATCCAAGGGATTGCTCTGTCGGTGAGCGAGAGCGGGTCGCCATTGCGGCGGGCTTCGCGCTCTCTCCCCAGCTGCTCCTGTTGGATGAGCCCACGCGTGGGATGGACCTCGCGCATCGCGCCACGCTGGTGCGGCTCGTCCGCGAGCACGCGGCACGAGGTGGCTGTGCGATTGTCGCCACCCACGATCTCGACCTTGCGCGCGCCTGTGCGGATTGTCGCTGGCTGCTCGTGGATGGCCAGCTTGAGACGGCCGGGGAGGCGCCGTGAGCATCAGTGCCATCGTCTCCCTCGGTGGGCTGCTCGTTCTGCTGCTCGGGCTTGTCTTCTACGAGCGCGGCCGTGGTGGTGCACGCGAACTGGGTCTCGTCGCGGTCCTGATCGCCGCCGCCGCTGCCGGCCGTATTGCCTTTGCCGCAATTCCGGGCGCACAGCCGGTAACGGCGATCGCAATCGTGACCGGAGTCGCGCTTGGCCCGCGCGCGGGAGCCGCGGTCGGCGCAGGCGCGGCGCTACTTTCGAACACCTTTCTTGGTCAGGGCCCCTGGACGCCATGGCAGATGCTGTTTTGGGGTCTCGCCGGTGCCAGTGGTGGGTTGCTCGCCCCCGCTCTCCGTAGAAGCCGGTGGGCGTTGATGCTGCTTGGCGCGATCTGGGGTTTCCTCTTCGGCGCCGGGATGGACATCTGGCAGCTCGCCTCGTTTGGACCCGCGCTGACACTTTCTGCATTCATCGCCGTCCATGCACGAGCAGTACCGTTTGACATCGTGCACGCCACCACCAACGTGATCCTGCTCGCTGTCGCCGGCCTCCCCCTGATCGGTCTTTTAGAACGCAGCGCACAACGTGTGCGAGGGCGCTGGCTCAGTCCAGAAGAGGCCAAACGGTAATGCGCTCGCTCCTCATTGCCCTGCTCGCGCTGCTGGTCGTTGGGGTTCCGGCACAGGCAGCCGGCCTGTCCTCGACCGGCTCGTTTCTTGCTTCCAGCCTCGATGCCAACGGTTGCGCACGCGAATCCGGCGCCACCGCAAGCGTTCAACTCACCTCATGGGTCGCACTTGGGCTCGCTGCGAGTGGGCGCTCGACCAGCTCCGCCGCGTCTTGCATCGAGCGGCACTCCAAGGCTCTCACCACCACCACCGACATCGAGCTCGCCGTGCTTGCCCTCGCTGCTACCGGGCGCAATCCGAGCAATGCCGGTGGCCGCAATCTCGTCCAGGTCATCCTGGGATCGCTCAAGAATGGTCGAATTGGCACCCTTGTCGCCTCGAATCAATTCGGGATTCTTGCCCTCAAGGGCGCCGGCGCGACGATTCCCGCCGCTGCCAAGCGCACGCTGCTCGCAGACCAGAATCATGACGGCAGTTGGCCCGTCTCCCCCGGTGGCGATGGTGATTCGAATTTGACGGCGTCGGGCATTATGGCTGCGGTCGCAGCTGGCATGGCGCCAAACAGCACCATGATCGTACGAGCTGTAGCGTCCCTCAAGCGATTTCGTAGCCAGGGCGGCTACGCGCTCATCGTCGGCTCACCACCGGATGCGCAGTCGACGGCCTGGATCCTGCAGGGACTGGCTGCCGCCGGTAAGCGCGATCCTACCGCCGAGGCGTATCTGGCCTCACTCCAGCGGCCGAATGGTGCTGTCGCGTACCAGCGTGGACTCTCGATCACGCCTGTCTGGGTGACGGCCCAGGCAGTGCTTGGGCTGGCACGCCGGCCATTTCCACTACGACCCTGACGCCTAGGCGCATGTCACATTGGGGTCTGACCCCTATGTGACATGCGCCTAGAAGTCTTGGTTAGTCGGCTCGTCGGCCACGCCCCACACGCCCATCGCGCGGAACTTGGCGCGTCGCATTGCGCGGCGTTGGGCCGGTGGAATCGCCTCGGCCTCGGCAAGCGATTGCCGCAACGCCGTATCGAGCAGTCTCGCCGAGGCATCCAGGTCCGTATGCGCGCCACCACTCGGCTCGTCCACGATCGTGTCGATCACACCAAGATCGAGGCAGGCCCGTGCAGTCGGACGGAAGGCATAGGCCGCCTTCTTGGCCTGGCCCGCATCCTTCCAGAGAATCGCGGCACAACCCTCGGGCGAAATCACTGAGTAGATCGCGTTCTCCTGCATTTGCACCTGATCGGCCACCGCAATCGCC
>SYIF01000027.1 GCA_005798855.1 Actinomycetota bacterium
CGCGGCGCTGCCGGCGGCGGGCGCGCCGGGCGCCGCCGGCAGCCCGATGCCATCCACATCGACCTGCGGTACGCCGTCGAGCACGCGTCCGGGCACCCACACCGGCCCGGGCACGAGCGCCACGACGATCGCGAGCGACGACGCCGGCTGCTCGATCGCACCCGCGTCGTACAGCTTAGGCCCGCCGATGATGAACGGCTGCGGCCGCTCGGCGCCGTTGAAGGCGTGCTGCGGCAGCGTCTCGTCCACGACGGCGAAGGGGTAGGCTGCGGGGATCGCGTTGAGGATCGGCGAGGTCTCCCCTGGCGAGCCGAAGAACAGACCCAGCGGCGCGGAGAAGCGGTTGCTCGGCCCCGCCACCGCACCGCCGCCGAGCCGCGCGACGCCGCTGGCGAACGTGTAGTCGAGCTCGAGCGCGCCGACCGGCCGGTTGCCGCCGCCGGTGGCATCGGCGGCGATCGGCGGCCCGTCGATCACCATGCCCTGGCTGATCACGCGCGACCGCACGGACGAGATGCCGACGTCGTACAGGCCGGAGATCGTGCTGAGCGTGGCGTAGACGAGCGAGTCGGTCACGTTGATCGCCGCGCCGCCGGCGACGTTCGGGGAGAGGATCAGCGTGTTGGCGATCTGCGCGAACCCGTCGGCCCCCACGGACAGCGCGTGATGGGTCAGCGGCGGGCACCCAGCCACGCTACCGTTGAGCAGCGCCTGGTTCACGAGCAGCAGGTCGAACACGTTGCGCGAGCCACGATAGGCGATCACCGGCGCGCCCTGCACGGCCGTCTTGATCACGCTGGAGCCCACAGTCAGGCCCAGCTCCAGCGGGCGCGCGGCATCGCCGAGCCCACCGACGTCGAGGACGATACCCGGCGAGCACCCGTTGGCCCTGATAGTGGACCGGTAGGCATGCAGTGCGGCGCTCAGGACGTTGACGGTGCCGACGACGGAGGCATCGGTGATCACTACGTCCACCCGCTCCGCGCTGATCGCCTCGCCGGGGCTCGAGAGCACAAGGTCGGTGAACGTGACGTCGCGCCCCCGTCCGAAGCGCAGCCCTGAGGGGATGTACAGGTCGTCGTGGTTCGGCGTACCGATGTCGACGTTGCCGGCGATCACGGTGCGCGCGCCGACGCCGACGATGGAGACGCGATTGGCGTCGCGGATGACGAGGTTGCCGCGGTACGTGCCGATCCCGAGCAGCACCCGATCATCGCCGGCGTTGCGCATGGCGAACCGCAGCGCACCCGTGACCGTCAGGCACGGGTTGCACGTGGCGTCGGAGCCCTGCCTCGAGTCGGCATTGGCGACCGGGTAGTTGGCCGCCTGCGCCACGCCCGCGAACGCGAGCAGCGCGACGAGGGCGAAGACGACGGTGACGGTGACAGATCGACCCGTGCTGAGCATGCGCGTAGGATAGCGGCCGCAATCGTCGCTGTACAACCGTTACGGACCGAGGGGTGAGTCAGCCACTCACAAGGGCGAGCCGCCGATTGCCGAACCACGCCACGCCCTACAGCACGAGGGCCACCCTGGTGGAGAACGGCTGCACGATCAGCGCGACGGCGGCGGGCACGGTGAGGATCGAGCACACGAGCGGCACCCCGCTAAGCGGCCGGCGCGCTGCATAGTTTGTCACAATAAGCACAAATCGAGCGGGGCTGAGTACGTTCCTTCGCGTTGCGCTGCGCGCGCAGAGAGGACTCCCGACAGGTGACCATCGCAGGGTAGGCCCGGCCTTCGATAGACTCGCGCCGGCGGGCGATTAGCTCAGTCGGTTAGAGCGCCTCTCTGAGAAGGAGGAGGTCCCTGGTTCGAATCCAGGATCGCCCATCGTCGGCACGACACCACATACCAGGTGCGACGGCGTCGCCGGTGCATCCGCCAGACTCTGCGCATGAGCGATGCGCGCACGGTGGTGATTACGGGAATCGGAATCGTCGGCCCGACTGGGAATGGGCACGAGGCACTCTGGTCGTCGCTGATGGAACACCGCTCCGGCGTTCGCCGGCTTGAGGACACGGAGTACGACGCGCTGCCCGCCCGGCACGCTGCCCCGATCGAAGACTTCGACCTGACGCCGTACATGGACAAGCGCGCGGCGCGGCGGATGGGGCGCTTCGCGCAATTCGCCATCGTTGCGGCTCGACTCACCGTTGCCGACGCGGGGCTCGATGACATCTCGGGTCCACGCACCGGCATCACGATCCACACGGGCGCCGGGGGAATCCCCGAGGGCGACGACGAGGTCATCAAGCACCTCGAGAAGCCCGAACGCACGGGGCCGCTCTACGTCCCGCTCGTCTCCGGCAATATGGCCGCCGCCAATGCCGCGATCCAGTTTGGAGTTACGGGGCCTGTCACAGCGGGAGTGGGGGCCTGCGCAGCCGGCACGATTGCTGTCGCCGAAGGCTTCCACACGCTGCAGCGGGGCGACGCGGACATCGTGCTCGCCGGGGCCAGCGATGCAGCCTTGACCCCATACCTGATGAGCAGCCTCGCCAACGCGGGTGCGCTGTCGACTGCCGAAGGCGACCCCAGCACGCTGTCGCGTCCGTTCGACGCGAACCGCACGGGCTTTATCCCCGCCGAGGGTGCCGCGATGCTCGTGCTTGAAACGCTCGAGCACGCCGAGGCCCGTGGAGCGCGCATTTACGCCACGCTGGCCGGTGCCGGACTCTCCTGCGACGCCTTCCACGTCACCGCACCCGACCCCAACGGCGCGGGCGCCGAGCTCGCGATTCGATCCGCGCTCGCGAAGTCCGGCCTTGCCCCGGGCGAGATCGGCGCAGTCGTCGCCCACGGCACGGGCACGCAGCTGAACGACGCCAGCGAGGCCGGCGCAGTTGGTCGCATTTTGGGCACGGGTTCCAACTGTCCGCCCGTGACCGCCCCCAAGGCCGTCCTCGGGCATGGACTTGGCGCTGCCGGAGCCTTCAGCGCTGCGATCGGTGCGCTGATCGCTCACCACGGCGTCGTACCGCCGGTGATGAACCTCGACAATCCCGACCCGGCCTGCAACATCAACCTCGTGCAGGGCGGAGCGGCAATGCTCGAGCAGCCCGGCGTGATGGTCAACGCCTTCGGCTTCGGCGGCCAGAACGCCGTGTTGATTCTCTCGCGCGGCTAACACTAGCCCTAGTCCGCGTACACTGGGTCCATGCAGGAAATGGTTGTCTACGGGGTGTCGTTCGACATGGTTGGCAAACAGCCGATCGTGCTGCTCAAAACCGTCGCCACGAATCGTTTTCTACCGATCTGGATCGGGCACCCCGAGGCGGCCGCAATCCTCGCGCGACTGCAAGACTCCGAAACACCGCGGCCAATGACCCACGATCTGTTCTCCGCCGCACTGACCGAAATGGACGCCGAAGTCGTCAAGGTCAGCGTCGTCGAAATGAAGGACAGCACGTTCTTCGCCAAGATCACGCTGCAACGCGACGGCGGCGAATTCGAACTCGACGCCCGGCCAAGCGACGCGATCGCACTCGCGCTGCGCGCCAAGGCACCGATCTTCGCCACCGACGATGTGATCGAACAGAGCGCCATCCAGATGGAAGACGACAGCGCCGAGGCAGGCTCGAGTGCAGACCCCGAGCAACTCGTCGAAGACTTCAAGCAGTTTCTCGAAGACGTCCAGCCGGACGAGTTTGGCTCCGACGACGAACCCGAGACGACCTAGGCGTCGCGCAGCCGCGCGACTTCGCGCAGCGTCGAATCGATAATCGAGCGCCACAGAACGGCGACCTCATCGTTCGACAACGGACCCTTGTTGCAGCGCTGGAGGTACTGCGTCAGCCAATCTTCGCGGGCTGGATCGACAGCGTCGTAGCCCTGCTCGGCCTTGTATGCGTGCAACTTGCGGACGGTCGTAATGCGCTTATTGATCGCTTCGAGGATCGCGAGGTCGGTATCGGTGATCTGGTTGCGGAACTGCTCGACGATCGGATCGCTGGACTGGTCGCTCACGTGCACTCCTACTGCGTAGACGCGCGGAGCATACGAGAAATCCGACTACCTCAACGCCAGCAACAACACGATGAAGGCCAAAAGGTTGTTCGCAGCATGCACGCCGACGCCGGGCCAAAACGAGTTGGTCCGCATTCGGAGCAGGCCGAGAACCAGGCCGAGGGCAAACAGGGACGGGAACGCATTTGGCTGAAAATGAGCCAAACCAAAGACGCCAGCGGAGCCAACGACGGCGGAGGCGACACCCCAGCGTTGACCCAACTGGCCATACAGCAGGCCACGAAAATAGAGTTCCTCGGTGAGGGCGGCACCAGCGGTAATCGTGATTCCACTCAGCACGACTGCGATCAGACTTGCGGGTGTGCCAGGAAACGGGCCGAGCTCGAGTTCTTGGCTCGCTGAGCCATGAAAGATCGGCTCCAGCGCGGCCGCCGCGACGACACCAATCACGAGCGCGAGGACGCTCAGTGCGACGGCACGCCTGAGGGGGGTGCGGCGAATCGCCAACACGTCACGTGGTGGTCCGATCCGGCGAGCGACGAACCAGATCGCACCACCAAAGACGATGTAGGCGGCAAAAAGGATGCTGGCCTGGGGCAGGCTGTAGAACGACGTCGTGCCCTCTGGCATCTCTGTCACCCGCGAGACGAGGCTGGCAGCAAGGGCAACGAAGCCAAACTGGACGACGAGCGGCAGCGAAAGCAGGAGCCAGAGGGTCAGTCCGCGGCGCGGCTCTGGCTCACTCATCCGGCTGCGACCGGTGCCGCGTGGAGATCGTCGGCAAGGGCCTGGAGCGCGCCAGGAAGAGCAGCGTCGATGGGGAAGCCAGCCATTGGCAGCGGCACGATCCGGCTGTCTTTGACGGCGGGGACGGCAGCGAGGTCGGGGTAGCTTTGCAGCGATGCCAAGGTGCTACCGCCGGGCTGCAGCGAGACCCATGCCGAGACATCAAGGCCGACGACACCGGTCAGACTGAGTGGCTGATCGACCGTCACGACGTTGGTGCCGCCCGCAGCCGCAACAGCAAGGCCGGCGGGAGTAGACGGGCCATGCGCGGTAAAGCCGCGCCCCTCAAGCAGCACTCGAACCGGCTGCTCCGTCGCCAGCTGGGCGGCGAGCGTATCCAATCCCGCCGCAACGGCTTTGGCAATTGCTGCCGCCTCGGGACCCTTGCCGACGGCGAGTCCAAGCTGGGTGATGGTTGTCGGAGCACTCGTGAGGGGGTTGGCTCCGTAGTGATACATCGGCGCAGTCGTGGCCGTGGTCAGGGTCTGAAGCAGCGCAGGCTCGAGGGTGGCGGGCACAACAACGAGCGCCGTACCCGGGTCAGCAGCCTCGCGAGCAAGGCTCGCGGCGGTAGCGGTCACCGTCTCCGCACTCAGGCCGAGGTCCTTGAGGATGGCGGTAGCGCCAGCGTCGAACGACACGATTCGGAGCGGAGGCGAGGCCAGCGTGACCGTCTGCCCGGCCGCGTCCACCGCGTGGCTCGGAAACGCGGTGCCGGTTCCCGTCGGCTCGGACTTCACACCACAGCCGGCCAGCGCGATGGCGACAAGCGCAGTACCAGCAAGGAGCCCAATTCGACGCACGACTCGCATGGTACCGCTGGGTGGGGCAGGACAGGTTTCGGGGCTGACGAACAGGCAGATGGCATGGTCTGTTTTGCTCTCTCCTCTCACCGCGTAAGCCCGCGCTCTGCCAATGACGACCGCCAAAAACTCGGTGATAGCGTGCGAGTCGTGAAGTCTTCGTTTTTTCTGAGCCCAGAGCAGCGTGCGACGCATGCCTGAACCCATCGGCAAGGGCGCCTCGCGGCGCAAACGCAACAAAGCGCAGCGCCGCACAACCGGGCGGCGAAGCGCATTCGCCACTGCCTTCATCGTGCTCGCGGTGGCGTCATCGCTGGTTGCAGGACTCCTGCTGTTTGGCGCGGCACGGTACCTTGGTGACCTCCCGACACTGAGCGCCATTAAGGCACGCGAGATTGGCGCGAACAGCACCGTCTACGCCGATAACGGCACGAGCCTTGGCGTGCTCGCCAACGACGAGAACCGCCAGCCAGTCAAGAGCAATCAGATCTCCCCGTGGATCAAGAAGAGCACCGTGGCGATCGAGGATCGTAGATTTTACGAGCATGGCGGTGTCGACCCGCAAGGCATCTCGCGCGCACTGATTTCGAACCTTGCTGCGGGACAGATCGTGCAGGGCGGTTCGACGCTGACCCAGCAGTTGATCTCGCAGATCTACATCGTCAAGCAGCGCACCCTTGACCGCAAAATTCGCGAGGCCCTGCTCGCCGTCCAGCTGGAAGATCGCTTCTCGAAGGACGAGATCCTGACGGCCTACCTCAACACCGTCTTCTACGGCAACAATGCCTATGGAGTCGAGGCCGCCGCCCAGACCTACTTTGCCAAGTCGGCCAAAGACCTGACCTTGCCGGAGGCCGCACTGATCTCGGGTCTGCCACAACTACCGAGCCGGTACGACCCGTACGAGAATCCCAAGGACGCGTTGAAGCGGCGGGCACAGGTGCTGCAGGCAATGCAAGAGACCGGCGTGATCAGCAAGGCCCAGCGCCGCAAGGCGGATGCGACACCGCTGCGGCTCAAGCGAGGTCGTGTGTATGGCGCCGTCAAGGAGAGCTTCTTCGTGCGCTACGTGGCGAACGAGTTGGCGCAAGAGCCCGATTTTGGTGAGGCTGCTGTCCGTGCGGGTGGTCTGAAGATCAACACGACGCTCGACCCGGTGCTGCAGCGCGAAGCACGGGCCGCGATGAAGCAGGTTTTGCCGACAGCCGGTGATCCCGATGCAGCGATCGTTTCGATTCGGCCGAAGACGGGCGAGATCGTGGCGATGGCCTCAACGCGCTACTTTCGCACCGACCAGTTCGACCTAACCTCGCAGAGCCGCCGCCAGCCAGGCTCGACCTTTAAGCCGATCACGCTGGCCACGGCGATTGAGCAGGGCATCGATCCGAGTGCGACGACCTACATGTCGGCGCCGTTCTCGTGGCGTCCCGATGAGAACTCGCCGACCTGGACCGTCGCGACAGCCGGCGACAAGTACGCCGGCGCAGTCTCGCTCGAAAACGCGACGCTCGCATCGGACAACACGGTCTACGCCCAGCTCGCGATCGATGTGGGCCCCGCCAATATCGTCGACATGGCAGAGCGGCTCGGCATACGCACGTCGCCGCTCGAGCCAGTGCCATCGATCACGCTCGGTGCGAACGGTGTCTCGCCCCTCGAGATGACGACGGCCTACGCAACCCTCGCAAACGGCGGCATCTACCACCCGCCAACGGCGATCGAATCGGTATTCGATGCAGATGGACAGAAATTGCTCGGCAAGCGCAGTCGAGGAGTCAGGGTAATTGAGGATGGTGTTGCGGCCGAGGTGACACGCATTCTGGGTGAAAACATGCGTTCTGGCACCGGTACCGGCGCACTGATGTCGGACGATCGTCCCGAGGCGGGCAAGACCGGCACCACCGACAACCACACCGATGCCTGGTTCTGCGGCTACACGCCAACGCTTGCGACCTGCGTCTGGATTGGCTATCCCGATGAGACGAAGTCGCTCTACAACGTTGAGGGCGTCGGAGCCGTCTCCGGCCCGACATTACCGGCAGATATCTGGCATCTCTTCATGGATTCTGCGCTGGCCGGCACGCCGCCGGTCAGCTTTGCCGCGCCGAAGAACC
This sequence comes from Actinomycetota bacterium, assembly GCA_005798855.1. GTDB lineage: Bacteria > Actinomycetota > Thermoleophilia > Gaiellales > F1-60-MAGs149 > F1-60-MAGs149. The sequence goes on from SYIF01000027.1 coordinate 7,673, forward strand.
CGGTGGCCTGGAATGGCTTCACATCGCAGTTCGAGAACCGCATCGTCTCCTCGATTTCTGCTCCGGATCTGACGCTATCGATGCCAGTTCCACAGCAAACCGTCACCGTGCCTGCGGATCCTGCAGCAACCGTGACCACCACTGTACCCCCGACGACAACAGCGCCGGGGAGCGCTCCCCCCAGCACAACCGCGGTTGCGGTGCCGTAGGTCTGCGCTCTGCGCGGGTACACTCGGCCTATGGTCGTGCACGATGAGCAGGCCGACGTCGCGACCGTAGAGTTGACGGGGTCGGGCGTCGACATCCTCCTACCACCCCCCTCCACGCCGGTGCTGAAGGCCAGCCGCGCGCGCATCTGGGTCGCGTGCGCTCTCGTGCTTGGCGTCGTGGGCGTGGGTGGTCTACAGCTCGTGCAGTTCGGTGGCGTCGACCTCATTCCGTCACTGGCGCCCGCCACGCGAATTTTGCCATCGGGCGCGCCACGGCCACAGGCGCTCGCGCGTCAGGACCAAGTCGTGTTGCTCGTGCCAGTGCAACAGTCACGCATCACAGCGATTCTCTTTCATCCCGTGATGGGCGCAGATGCCTTGCTACTCGAGCCGGTTGGACAACCGCTCGACGAGGGCTTCGTCGCGCGCATCATTTCCTCGTTCTCGGGGGATGTTGCCGGAGAACCGGAGTATCAGGTCGACGGCGACCCAACCTCAGTCGACATTGGTGCCCTCGTCGGGACCGACACCTACACGCCAGTCGATGGCAGGGTGCTCTCGATTACACCGTTGATCGTGGAGGGCACCGCCTACGGTGATCAGATCGCGATTGAACCGATTGCTAACCCTGGAGTCGTCGTGATTGCCACGGGGATCCGCTCTGATCCGAAGCTTTCGGTCGGCACGCCGGTGTCGACGCGGCCCGAAGCGTGGACGACGCTTGGACGCATCGTCGACGTTACGGGTGCCCTCGACCCGCTGATCAGCAAGTACACGCAGGATGGCGGCAATCGCATCCATCTCGAGGTACGACCCGCAACGGCAGTGGCGGCATCGTGAGGATCCTGTTTCTCGCAGACGTCTATGGCGCTCCCGGCGTGTCCGCGATCGAATCGAGGCTCCGCCTACTGCGCGCCGAGCTCGAGCTCGATTGCGTCGTAATCAACGCAGAGAACGCCGCCGATGGTGCGGGTCTGACGCCGAAGCTTGCCGAGCGACTTCTGGCCGCCGGCGCCGACTGCCTTACGCTCGGCAACCACCTGTGGCGGCGCAAGGAAATCGGCCCATACCTGATCGAAGCTGATCGGGTCGTGCGGCCCGCCAACCTGCTCGACAAATTGCCAGGCAGAGGGCTGCAGATCATTCCGACCAGCAGTGGTCAGCCGGTCGCCGTGATCAACCTGCTTGGGTCGTTCACAATGGAGCCGGCGCAGTCGATGTTCTCGATCGTTGATGCGCTGCTCGACGAGGCACATCGCTCGACACCGATCGTGCTGATCGACGTCCACGCCGAAGCCACCAGCGAGAAGGTCGCAATGGGCTGGCACCTAGCCGGCCGAGCGACAGCCGTCGTCGGCACCCATACGCACGTGCAGACCTCCGACGCACGCGTCTTGCCGGGTGGAACGGCGTATATCACCGACGCGGGCATGACCGGACCACACGACTCTGTGATTGGTGCGAAGAAAGAACTCTCCTTGCGCCGCTTCACCTTGCAGCAGCCCCAGCGCCTCGAGCCAGCCTCCGAAGATGTCCGGCTCGAAGGCGTGCTGATTACGTGCGACGAAGATGGTCGCGCGACGAGTGCCGAAGCATTTCGGCGTTCTGCCTGAGTCAGTCGCCTGCGACGAGTTGGCGTTCGCGACGAGGCAGTGCACTGTCAAGTTCGTCGACCCGGCGGGTGCGGGGCATGCCAACGCGGGGCGCGAGCAGGGCGATCGCGAGAAACACCATCACCCACGGCAGGTACAGATACATCCAATGGGTCAGCACGAGCTGGAAGCCGATCATCAAGGCGCCGGCAAACGCCAAGGCGCGTGTGGCGTCGAGCCGGCGCGGAACAAAAAACAGCGCGATCGCCCCGAAGACGAGCGCGGCCTTAAGAATCTTCTGCACAACGGCCAGGTCGGGAAAGCCGGGGTACTCGCCCCAATCCCAGATCGAGAAGGGCGATGGTCGATCAAGCTGCCACCCACACGTGCGGTCCCAGAAGGTACGCAAAGCCCCGGTCCCATCGAGTGCTATCAACATCGCACCCAGCAGAATCGTGACGAGCACCATGCCAAGGAACGTGCGGCCAGAGCCCGGTCCGGGGCGGACATAAGCCCAGAGTCGCGCGATGCGCGACTGCCGCAAGGCCGGTTCGCAATAGGCCCACTCACCACGGGGTGGGGGTGGTTGGCGGTCCAGCCTCAGCCAGAGGGGCAGCAGAATGAGTGGCGCAAACTTGGCGAGCGCTGCGAGCATCACAAAGGCCCCACGGCCGACCGGACGGGCAATCAGGGCAGCGCTCCAGGCCAGGTATGCAGCCACGATCGCGTCGTTCGAGTCGCTCATAAAGGTGTACGCCGACCACGGTACGGCGAACCAGAACAGCGCCATCGCAGCGGCCAACCGGCGGCCACCGAACTGCCACCCAAACAGCGCTAAGCCGATGCCTGCGAGGAGGTCGAAGAAGCCGGCCGTAAAGTGCGCCGCTGGCAGGTCGTCCCAGCGCCCGGTCCAGCCGAGCGCGGCGACACCAGGCACGTAGGCCGCGTACATCGCGGGACCGTAGGTGTCGCCCCGCTCAATTGCCGTCTCGCAGCGCCCATTCGGTTGGATGTAGCCGCTGTAGTTGCCATCCGAATAGCGCGTGCCGCAGGGGATGGCGGTCTTGGTGGGAAAGCTGCCGTAGGGACTTCGGCCATCGAGGATGCGATCGGCACCCACGACACCGGCGTAGCCAACATCGACGACGTTGGACGAGTAGGCATTGAAGCCAACACGACCGCCCGCCAGCACGAGAATCAACACCACCATCACCCAGAACGGCAGCCGAGTCGTAAAGGCCGGACGGGCGCTACGACCCGTACCGATCATGATCATGCGCACCAACAGGTAGACGAGCGGCGGGTATTGGAGCGGCACGGCCCAGAAAACCAAACCGCGGTTGAAGCACCACAGCGAGCCCGCGAGCGACACGATCGCAAAGATGTCGAGCGTCCGCCACGAGCGTAGGCGCCGCCAATCAAGCATCACGAGAGCGAAGATCAGGATCAGCGTGCCAAGGGCCCACGGCTCGTTGATTAGGCGCCCAAAACCCCGGCCACCTCGCGCCATCGACCAAGCCACCTGCGGACCAGTCCGCACGTAGGAGATCACCTCCGTGGTGTCGAGGACGCCGACCTCAGCGATCTGGCTGGAACTGCTGTACCACTTGACGCGCCATGTACCGAGATCGAGCGCGGCAAAGGAACGCACCGGCCGGTCATGGTCGCGGTAGCGGGCGATCCACGCTGCTACCTTGGGATCTTTGGCGGCGATCGCTGTCGCAGTCTTCTCGGTCAGGCGCGTTGCCGGGGCGCCGTTGCGTGGGATCGTCACGCTCCAGACGCGTTTGTCGGGATCGTAGATCTTGACGATCGCGATCGACTGGCCATCGGAGGCAGCGTTGAGGGAACAGTTCCAGAAGGCAGTCTCGCCCGCGAACACACACGACCACTGCGAGAACGGGTACTTGAGCATCAGTGCCTCGATGCCTTGGGCATCGCGTGAGAGTTGCTCTGCCTTGAGCGAGGACAGCGTCGGCGACGCCGCGTTGGCTGCGAGGGGCGTGACCGCCAGGAGCAGCACGAACAGTGCCGCAAGAGCCAGGCGGCGAACGGTCATCGCAGGACGCGAAGCCCGGCGTAACGCCCCTGGTCATCGTTGCGCGAACGCATCCCAATCCAAATCACGATGCCGACGAGAATCAGACCAACCACAGGAATAATCGCTAGCGCAGCCACGACGACACTGGCGCCCGCAACGAGTGCGGTGACGCCCCAGCGCGGGCCGCCACTGGAAATCGCACGATCGACGAGGCGCGTCGTCGCCCACGCGGTCCCGGCAGCGATCACCGATCCGAGGATCAGCCCAACGAACGGCAGCGTCGAGCCGAGCGCGAACTCACAGGCGACTGCGCCACCGAGGGCGCTGGTGGCGATGCGCAAGGGTATCGGGAGGATTGCTCGTGCGGCAGCCTCGCAGACACCAATCACCCACCCGGCGATCAGCACGGGAGTTTCGGCGGCAACCGCGATGCTGCCGGGCAACCAGCCAAGCAGCGCGGCAGCGGCGAGCACGCCGAGAGGAAGCACGGCAGCGAGGCCGCAGGCGACGGCGAGACCGAAGCCTTGACTGATAGCGACGAGGTTTTCCATACGGGAATCGTACGCGTCAGATCAGGTAGCGCGCACCTGCACGGTCCACATCGATCAATACGTCCATGACATCGCCGAGGTCGTCGCCATCGGCTTGAGCGGGAAACGGGAAGTCGCAGCGCAACTCGACGGTCGAGACGTCGTGCCAGTAGCCGACGCGTGGATCGCCACTGCCACGGGCATGTCGATGGTCGACGAGGAGGCGCTGTGCAAAACCGGCAACGTCGCGGCGATACATGCGCCGAGGCGCGACGATGTCGAGACCACCATCTGCGGTTGCGTTCGGGGCAAGGTCGAGCGGGAGGGTACCGATGTACGACCAAGGTGCGAGGTTGACCGCGATCACGAAGGCAACGCGTTCGGTCTGACCACCAGTATGGAGCATGATGTGCGGATGGCTAAACGAGCCGCGCGCGACGAGCTTGAGCAACTCGCGGGCGAAGGCGACGTCGGGAGAGCGACGCCGTTTTGCGGTGCGCTCGCGGCCATCGACGCGACGCACGACCTCGGCGTCAAGGCCGACGCCGGCATTGAATGCGAAGCGACGGCCATTGATGCGCCCGACCCGCACGTGGCGCTCGGTGCCTTCGCGCAAGGCGACGCCGAGCCGACGAGCCGCCGCAGGGATCGAGGGTGGCAGCCCGAGGTTGCGCGCCATCACGCTCGTGCCGCCGCCGGGGAGGAGCCCAATCGGCACCTCGGCACCAATACCGTTGAGCACCTCGTTGGCGGTCCCGTCGCCACCAAGCACGATGATCGCCTCAAAGCCTTCATCGACACCCTTGTGCGCAAGTTCGGCGGCCTCGAGGGGACGCGTCGTCCGGACGACTTCGACCGTGACGGAATCCTCAAGCTCGCGTTGAGCGGTTCGCTCGACGGCCGAGTTGATCCGGCTGGCGACGGGGTTGACGATCATCAGGACACGCATAGGAGGCTTTCGGCGAATAAGGGCAATATCACGTCTTCACCGAGACTCTACCCCTGTCGATGGCGCCGCCGGGTAGGATGCACGGGATGGATACGATTCCCGAACGATTTTCCCGCGCAGCCGGCCAGGCTCCCCGCGCCACCGTCGCCGCCTACGCCATGGCAGTGCTCCACGCAGCAATCGCGATGACCGTGGGTCTGATTGGCGGCACCGCCTACACGATCGCGATTGGTGTTGCGGCCGCGGTTGTCGGTGCGGTGCTCTGGGTGGTTGTTGGCACGATCGTCGCGCTGCTCGCCCAAATCGCCGACAAACGCTAACCGCGGTACCTGCGGGCACGAGCGCTAGGTCGGATCTCTGCCAATGCGTGGCGTGGCTCAGACACGCTCCCGAGGCAGCGCCCTCTATTGACAAGGGCTCGTCACATGCCATCCAGGGCGGTAGTTGATGGCGCTGGGGCGGCCTTGTGTGCAGGAAATGACACGTGCGCACGTGTCATGCCCTCCAAGGAACCAGGGCGATAGTTGATGGCGCTGGGGCGGCCTTGTGTGCGGCTTGCGTTCCGCACGCGTGGCACTGGGTCCGGCACCACTGTGCCCACAACGAGAGTTGGCGGAGCCGAGCCCGGAGGAGGCTCGACCCCGCCAATCAGTCGACGGCTAAGGAGAAGTGGGCTTAGCCGGCGAGCGCGGTTGGGTCCTGCGGCTGATCGCCGAGGATGACCGTGATGGTCTTGGTGTCGCCGGTGCTGGTCTTGATCACGAGCTCGAGCTTATCGCCCGGCTTGAGCGACGACACGGCGGCCTGAAGATCCTTGACGCCTTCGATCTTCGCGCCGTTCGCCTCAACGATCACATCTCCACCGACGGCGTACGACCGTCCCCCAATCGTGGTCTCACCCGTCGCACCCGTGAGGCCAGCCTTGGCAGCCGGAGAACCGGTTGTCACACTCGCGATCATCGCGCCATAGTCGGAGCCGATCTTGGTCTGCGAGGCAAGCGTTGGGTCGACATCCGAGAGCTGAACGCCGAGCCAGGCGTGCTGGGCCTTGCCGGTCGCCATGATGTCCGCGGTGACCTGCTTGACGAGGTTGATCGGAACGGCAAAGCCGATGCCGACGCTGCCAGCGTTAGCCTGGCCGCCCGTATTGATCTGCGAGTTGATACCGATCACCTGCCCGGACATGTCGAGCAGCGGACCTCCCGAGTTGCCGTGGTTGATGGCAGCGTCGGTCTGAATCGCGCCGTTGATGCTGAAGCCGTTGGGAGCCTGGATCGAACGCGCGACCGCCGAGATGATGCCGCTCGTGACGGTGCGGTCCTGGCCGAACGGGTTGCCGATCGCCACGACCTCACTGCCAACCTGCTGGGCGTCTGAGTCGCCGAGTGGAATCACCGTCAAGGCCGAGCTTGGCACGTCGACCTTGAGGACCGCAACATCCGTCGCGTTGTCAACGCCGACGACCTTGGCGACGACCTTCTCGTTATTCGAGAACGAGACGGTGATGTTGCCCTGTGCGCCATCCACGACGTGGGCATTGGTCAGGATGTGGCCCTCGCTATCGATCACGAAGCCGGAGCCGAGGCCATCCGCGTGCTCGACGCGGACGACACCGTTGCCGTACTGCTTATACATCTGCTCGATCGTCATGCCGCCCGTCGAGGCAACCGGCATGGCGGTACTGGAATCGCTGCTGTTCGCCGGGTTTGCAACCTGGCGAACGATCGTGGTCGAGCCACCGCCATCCTGATTGATGACGAGCGCTGTGCCGCCGGCAGCCAAGCCAGCCGAGAGCAACGAGGCGATCAGCACGGGAACGACGAGCCGCGAGCCGCGCTGCTTCTGATTTTCGGCAGCGGGCGGAGGGGTAGTTGGGTAATTGGTGGGAGTCCAGTTCTCGTTCATGGGACACGTTGTATCGGTGGTTTATGAAGTGTTGTTGGGGATTTGTGTTGCGTCTCTGTTAAGGCGCAGGAACACAGGATGAAAAGATGCGGGTACCGTGTGCCGGTGCGCACGGCTCGCATCTACCTTTTGGTCTTCGCCGCGGGCTTCTCGTCGCTAGGCGTGGAGCTGACTGCGGCCCGTCTGTTGGCACCGTTCTTCGGCACCTCAACGCTGGTCTGGGCCAACGTGATTGGACTCACCCTGCTGTACCTCTCGGTGGGCTATTGGCTGGGTGGGCGGATTGCTGATCGGTGGCCGACGCCGCGAGTGTTGGGCAGCGTCGTGCTAGTTGCGGCGGCTTCGGTGGCGGTGCTGCCATTCGCTACCCGTCCGCTACTGACGCTCGCCAACGAGGCCTTTGCAGAGATTTCGGCCGGTGTCCTGATTGGCTCGTTCGTGGCGGTCCTGCTCGCTTTTGCCGTGCCGATTACGGCACTTGGTGCCGTGGCGCCGTGGGCAATTCGCCTGTCGGTGACGACGGTCGAAGAGGCTGGTCGTATCTCGGGGCGTCTTTATGCACTATCCACAGTCGGCTCGCTTCTCGGGACATTCGTCTCGGTGCTCGTCCTGGTGCCGTGGATCGGGACGCGTCGAACGCTGCTGGTCTTTGCCCTGATTCTGGCCGCTGCCGCGCTGCCCTTGCTGCCACGGGCCACGCTGATTGTGCCGGCTGCGATTGCGCTGCTGCTGCTGATCCCCGAGCAGGGCGTCAAGGCGGCCCCGGGCGACCAGACTATCTGGGAGGGCGAGTCTGCCTACCAGTTCGTGCAGGTCGTCGATGACGAGCAGGGCGAGCGCGTCTTGCGTCTCAACGAGGGTTGGGCAACGCACTCCATCAAGGTTGGGCCCTCGGGGCTGGTGGGCGGGTACTGGGATCGTGCAGCCTGTTTGCCGGCAGCAATCGGCCGACCGCGCGACGGCCGCTTAGCGGTACTTGGCAATGCGGGTGGGACAACCGCGGTGCAGTACGCGCGTTTCTGGCCGACCTGGCGCGTCGATGGTGTTGAGATCGATCCGACGGTGACCGAGGTGGGGTATCGCTTTCTTGGCATGGGTGAGGCGCGGTTGACGGTGCACGAGGCGGATGCACGCCCCTGGCTCGAGGCATCAGACGATCGCTTTGACGGGATCATTGTTGACGCGTACCACCAGCCGTACATCCCCTTTCATCTCGTCACGAGGGAGTTCTTCGAGCTCGTTCGCAATCGGCTTAACCCTGACGGGGCAGTGACGATCAATGTGGGCTCGCCACCGGGGCACAGCGAGGCGTTGGACCGCATCGCGCAGACCATGGCAACGGCCTTTCCCGTTGTTGTGCAGTCGCAGGTCAACGACTTCAACACGATCGTGACGGGGTATCGAGACGGCGGGACAGCCGAAGGCGCGGTTGCGCGCCTTGCTGCGGCGTCTGCGCCCCTGACCACGATTTGTGCGCAGGTTGGGCGCAACGAGGTACGCATCGCGCCCACGTCGGATCCGTTGACGGATGACCACGCACCGGTCGAGTGGCTAACCGACTCAGCACTGGTTTCCTATCTCCGCGACGGTGCGCCAGGAGCCAAGTAGCCTCAGCCGCTCTTCGAGGCCCGTAAGCACGAGCGGGTATCGATCTGGGGGCTAGCCCCGCATTCGTGCTGCAGGGGCCTCAAGATCGCCTACTCTTTTGAGGCAATTTGAACAAGGAGGTCCGAAATGGCTCAAGAAATCGCAATTCCCGAGTCTAACTCGAACGCCAAGATTTGTAACGTCATTGGCGTTGCGTTTCTGAGTCTGGTTCCGTTTTATCTCTGGATCTGGTGGTACCGCGTCAACCGCGAGTTGGCCGACTACGGTCGCGCCCGTGGCACTGACGAGTTGGGCACGAGCCCCGGCAAGTCCTTGCTGGCCGTGTCGCTCGGAGCACTGATCATCGTGCCGGCCGTGATGAGCTTCTTCTCGACCCATAAGCGCATCACGGCGGTGCAGGCAATGACGGGTCAAACGCCGATTAACGGCTGGATTTCCATCTTGCTCTATTTCTTCTTTTCGCCTGCGTGGATCGCCTACATGCAGAGCGGAATGAACGCGGTCTGGGAAAACACCGGCTCGTCCGTGGCTCCTGTGGCACCCGCAATCACCGAGGCCGCTCCGGCTGCCGAGGTTGCAGAGACCGCGACCGAGTCGACTGAGGATCAGCCCTCGGCCTAACGCCAAGCCGGATGCGACGAAGGGGCCAGACCCGTTCGTCGCATCCCACTAGGGCGTTGTGGTTTTTGTGGCTGGCCGTGGCATGCGGCAAAAGGGTCGGCCCCTTCGTCGCATCGTGAGGCCGTTTGCGTGATTAATACCCGCGAAATGGGGAATATTTGGGTACCCTCATTCGTCTACCCTGATAGCGCTAGTCTGTGTCTCTACAGCGAGCGAAGAGTGAAGGCCTAGACGGCACTCTCGCGCCTCGTCCGAACGAACCATTCCCCAGGAGCATCCGTGCCCGATCTTGTTATTCGCAACCTGCACGCCAATATCACCGGAACTGATACTGAACTCCTGAAGGGGATCGATCTGCAGATGTCGAAGGGTGAAATCCACGCCATCATGGGTCCGAATGGCTCGGGTAAGTCGACACTCAGCCACGTGCTGATGGGGCATCCCGGCTACGAGGTGACTGAGGGCGAAGTCCTGTTCGAGGGCCAGAACCTGCTCGAGCTGGCGGCCGATGAGCGCTCGCGCGCTGGGTTGTTCCTCTCCTTCCAGTATCCCTTTGCTGTGCCGGGCGTGACGGTTGCGAACTTCATTCGCATGGCTGTTAACGCGCACCGCAAGGGTGGTCCTGACGGTGTTGACAACCCGGTCCGCATCCCCGAGTTTCGTAAGCAGATCCAAGAGGCGATGGAGTTGCTTGAGATCGACAAGTCGATGGCCTCGCGTTCGCTCAACGACGGGTTCTCTGGCGGCGAGAAGAAGCGCTTCGAGATC
>SYIF01000028.1 GCA_005798855.1 Actinomycetota bacterium
CTGCTGCTCGATCCGCGCATCCTGATTCTCGACGACGCCACGGCCTCCGTCGATGCGTCAACGGAGAGCCGCATTCGCCGCGCGCTCGAAGAGGTCATGCAAGGCCGAACGACGCTGATCATCGCCCATCGCCTCTCCACCATCGCCCTCGCCGATCGCATCATCGTGATCGACGACGGTCGCATCACCGCCGATGGCACGCACGACGAGTTGATTGGCACGAACGACGTCTACCGCGAGATCCACGACCATGGCCTCGTCGATCGGCGCTTCGTCGATGCCGACGGCGACCACGTGATCATTCCCGTTGGTGTCGACCAGGAGGAGGGCTCGTGAGTCGTGGCCCCATCGGTATCGGCGGCGCTGTGGTCTCGGGCAAGGGCCTACGCAAGCAGGGTTTGCAACGGCTGGCGCGACTTGGCACGTATGCGGGTCCCTACCGCTGGCGTCTGATTGGCGCGATTACCGCGATGTTTGGCGTGCTGGCCTGCACACTCGCGCTGCCGCTCTTGATGAAGGCTGCGATCGACTCGGCGATCATCCCTGGCGACACCCGTCTGCTCGCCTTCATTGCCGGCAGCGTGGTGTTGGTCGGCATCGTCGGCATTGGCCTATCGCGCGCCGAGACGTACCTGACGGGCTGGGTGGGCGAGCGCATCCTGACCGACCTGCGTGGCGACCTTTTCGCACACATGCAATGCCTCTCAATGAGCTACTTCGAGCGGCAACGGACTGGCGTCTTGATCTCGCGTCTGACGAACGACGTCGAGGCGCTGCAGCAACTCGTGACGGATGGTCTGACCTCGACGGTGCGCAACGTGCTGACCCTGGCCGTCGCCGGTACGATCCTGCTGCTTCTGGACTTCCGCCTCGCGCTCGCGACGATCCTCGTGTTTCCGCTGATGGCCCTCTTGACGTACTTCTTCCGTGGCCAGAGCGCCCGTGCGTACCGCCTGATGCGTTCGCGACTCGCACTCGTGACGGCCGCGCTGCAGGAGAACCTAAACGGCATCCGCGTGATCCAGGCCTATCGCGGCGAGGCGCGCAGCCGTGCAGCGCTCGCCGAGCTGAACCAGTCCTATCGCGATGCCAACAAGACGACCGTCACGTCGAGCGGCTGGTACTTCCCCACCGTCGAATTTCTCGCCTCAGTGGCGACGTGCATCGTGTTTGGCTATGGCGGCTATCTGTACGTCGAGCGATCGATCGAGATCGGTGTGCTGGTTGCCTTTATCGGCTACCTCGCCTCGTTCTTCGATCCCGTCCAGCAGTTGAGCCAGGTCTACAACACGTTCCTCGCGGGCACGGCCGCGCTCGACAAGATCTTCGACGTGATGGACGACGCCCCCACCCTCGTCGATGCCCCTGATGCGCTGCCTCTGCCCGCGCTGACCGGAGCCGTAAAGTTCGAGGATGTGCGGTTTGGCTACAACCCCGAGCGTCCCGTGATCGACGGACTCGAGCTCGACGTGCTCGCTGGCCAAACGGTTGCCCTCGTTGGCCATACGGGTGCCGGTAAGTCGACGATCATCAAGCTGCTGGCCCGGTTCTACGACCCGCAGGGCGGTCGCATCTTGATCGACGGGCACGATCTGCGCTCGGTGACGGTCGGGTCGTTGCGAGAGCAGATCGCGATCGTGCCGCAAGAGGGCTTCTTGTTTAACGGCACGATCCACGAGAACATCGCCTTCGGGCGCCCCGACGCCTCTCGTGCTGACGTCGAGCAGGCCGCTCGCGAGGTGGGTGCCGAACGCTTTATCAACGAGCTGCCGGACGGCTACGACGAGCGCGTGCAGGAGCGCGGCAGTCGACTCTCGATTGGTCAGCGCCAGCTGATCGCTTTCGCCCGCGCGTTGCTCGTCGATCCGCGCCTCTTGATCCTCGATGAGGCCACCTCGAGCGTCGACATTCAAACCGAGGCCCATATCGAAGACGCGCTGCAGCGCCTGCTCACCGATCGCACGGCGTTCGTCGTCGCTCACCGCCTGTCCACCATCCGCAGCGCAGACCTGATCGTCGTCCTCGAGCACGGCATGGTCGTCGAGGCTGGCTCGCACGAGCAGCTGCTGGCGATCGATGGCCGCTACCGCGGCCTCTATGGCGACTGGGCCGAGGCGGTCGCGCAATGACGCGCCAGCTGCCGGTCTGGCTCGCCCGCGGCGTGCTGATCGTAATCGTCGTCGCCGTCGTCTTGGCCGGCCACTGGCTGATCCCCTCCAGCATTGGCTTGATCCCGCGGATCTTCGCGCTCTCGCTGCTCGTGATCGTCGCCTTGTGGCTGATCAGCCGCCTCACGCGCCGCACGATCGAGCGTTCCTAGTCCGCGGCCTGCCCACCAGGCGCCAGCCTGGGCCACTCTCAATCCATGGAGGACATGACAACCGCGCGGATGTGGTGTCCTCCCCCTATCACCGGCGCTGAATTGATTTGGCCGCCACAAGGGGAGGACACCACATCCGCGCGGTTGTCATGTCCTCCATGGGTCGCCGCCACATAGTTGATTGTGCGCGCCGCGGATGGACAGGCAGGGTCGTTAGACGAGGATCACGTCGAGCTCAGGGAAGGCGAGGAAGCCGACGTCCTGGGTAATCAACGGCACGCAGTTATGGACAGCAGTTGCGGCAATGATCGTGCCTTGCACAGACGGTCTCCGTCCTCGACGCCGCGCATCGCCCATCAGGCGCGAGCACTCGGTGGCGGTTGCCTGATCAAACCCCACAACGTCGAAGCGATTCTCAGCCACGGCCAAGGTGGCGGCACGTAGGCTTCGCTTCTTCGCTTCGGATGCCATCTCGACGCCAAGCCCGAGCTCGCCAATCGTCACTGCCGACACTCCTGCGTGTTCAAGGCCGTCAAGCGAAACACCTCGTCGCTCAACCCCCACGAACACCGAGGTATCGACAAGCGCATTCACTGCGAGGCGTCGTCCCCACGCTGAGCGGCGTCAACATCTCGCATGAGGTTCTCATCGGCTTGCGGAATGCGGTCGAGCAATTCGTCAAGCGTGATTGCCTCGCCGGGTTTGATGATCGGATTTCGGGCAGGCACGTAGCTCGACTTCCACGTGTGCTGCGCGAGTTGCTTGCCTGTATCCATATTCTGAAGGTAGCACGCACACTGCACACGAGAAGCGCGCGGTTTTGCGCTGCTGTGTCTAGATCCGAACCGGGCGGCGACGATCGAGCATGACGAGAATCAGGAGTCCGGTCAGCAGCACCAGCAAGGAGATCACCTCGTTGAGGCGGAAAGGGCCGATCTCCAACGCCGGCTCGATCCGGAGCAACTCGATGAAGAAGCGGACGAACCCATAGAGGATGAGATACGCCCCAACCATGCAGCCGGCGCGACATCGCAGATGCAACGGCCCCCAGAGGAAGCCGAGCGCGACGAAGATGCCGATGCAGAGCACCGACTCATAGAGAAACGCGGGTTGAAACGTCTCGTACCCCTGATATCCGAGTGGTCGATAAGCAAGGTCGACATTGAGTCCCCAGGGCAGATCCGTCGGAGCGCCAATCAACTCCTGATTGAAGTAGTTCCCGAAGCGCCCAAATGCTTGCGCGAGTGGCACGCCGATGATGGCGCAATCGAGGAAGGTTGCGATCGGCCAGCCACGCGCATTGGCATAGACGACGATCGCCAAGACGCCGCCCGCAATCGCGCCGTAGATCCCAAGCCCGCCGTTCGTCACGTCGAAGGCCCCCGTCGGGTCGCCACGGTAAACGTCGTATTCGGTGATCACGTGATAGAGCCGCGCGCCAATGAACGCCACGGGCGCCGCCAACAAGCAGGCCCAAGCCGCCTCGATGGCGTCACCACCACCGCGTCGCCACAAGAGCGACGTCGCGAGCACCCACACGAAAAAGCCCAGCAAGACGCAGACGCCGTACCACTGGACGTGCAACGCCGCGAGCTCGAACGACTCTCCAGGCGACGCGGGCATGTGCATAGACTACGACGTGGGGAGCTTTCCCTCGAGAGATTGCTAGGCTTCGCCGCGCTGTTGGGGGATCGTCTAACGGCAGGACGACCGGTTCTGGTCCGGTTAATCGGGGTTCGAATCCCTGTCCCCCAGCCTGGGTTCTCTGAAGGCCGCGTCGCAGTCTGCGAGGCGGCCTTCGGTGGTTCGGGAACAGACACGGCTGGTGCTCGCCGGCTGTGGGTATCCGTGACCCGCGAGTAGACTTTGCCGATGACATTTCTCCTGCGCATCTGCCTCCTTCTCGCTCTCACCGCCGCAGGAGTGATCGCGGCAGTTCAACACGGATTACTCTTTCAGGCCCTGAGCACACTTAACAATTCGGCAGCACTCGCAGGAATTGATGATTTAAAGCGGCTCAAGTCGGAATGAGACACGTCGTTAACTCTAATCGTTCCTGGTTACGGGCAAAATA
>SYIF01000029.1 GCA_005798855.1 Actinomycetota bacterium
ATCGCTGCGAGGTGAAAGATCACGTCGGGCCGTTCGGCAACGAGGCGTTGCGTGACAGCCGGGTCGGTGATGTCCGCCACGCTGCAATCGACAGCAAAGCCAGCACCCACGGGTGGGGCTGGCTCAATAAACGCATCTACGAGCGAGAGTCGACTGAGGGTCGCCTCCTGATCAGCCGCGTACGACTCGGCCAGCTTGCGGCCGAGCATGCCTCCCCCACCAAGAATCAATGCGTCCATGGCGGGATGCTATCGCAGTGGACGTTGCAGATGTTGGACGCCACACCAGTGTGCCGTTGCGCTCGTCTACTCGTCGGCAAGTGCGACGACTCAGCGTTCGAGCCACGGAGCATCGGCCATCACACCGCACTCCTCGCCCTCGCCCGGCCACGGGTCAGACATGGTCATCGACACATCGAAGGTACCGATCTGCCACTGCGTGCCGCGGAGGAAGAGCCAACGCATCTGCTCGCGCTGAAACTCAGTCGCGTGCTCGCCCGCCTCGTTGAGGCCATCGCGGATGCATTCGAAGAGGCGCTCGAAATACGGATCAATCCATTGCTCTACCCAGGCCTGTTGCAGCGCCGGGAGACCCTTTGGCTGCTCGCGCTTGAGGCGGCCACCGAATGTGTCGGCGAACGAGTAACAGACGTAGAGAGCCGCGCACATGTCGCCGAAGCTGCCCTCGTGGGCCGTACGGATCCAGAAGTTGATCGCACCCTCACGCATCGGTCGGGCGGCCCATCGCGTCTTTGCAAAATCGCCGACGTCGCCCATCGTCTCTAGTTCGACACGTGTCGTCTGTGCACGCACTGCATACTCACGACAGAGGCCAATGAAGGGACTCGTCGGTGGGACCTTCGGATACATCGGCGTGGTGATGTGCTGGCCGAGGTACGGCAAGTCCTGAATTAACCAATAACGAAACTGCTCATCCGACAGCGTGCCAGCGAACAATTCCTCTGTCCACGGATGGTGCATCCACCGCTCCCAGACTGGTCCTGCCGCCGCTTTGCATTCCTCAACAAACGTCATCGCATATCCCCCACCGGTTCGTGAGTCGATGCTACACGCCTGAGCGGGTCGTCGCGGCCGTGCGCGCAGTGGGGAGTCGTTCGACACACTCGAAGCGGAGTCGTTGCGTGACGCACGTACCTTGGGCCGATACCACGCGCCTGTCGCGAGTCAGTGCGCCAGCAGCGATCACTCGGATCATTGAACGTGCCTGCGTGACCCACAATGCCCCGGATCGCCAGCTCCGCCTCCACCCTGCTCTGGTCGACGAGTTGACACGTCTGGCGTGCAGCCACCCGCGCGAGGAGGTGGCAATCCGCCACTCGTTTGAAATCCTTGCAATCGAGTTTGACCAGCTCGGCCACCCCTGGTCAAGCGCAGTCCGCACAAAGGCGGTAATCGGCTTGCGCGAGTTACGCCCACGGCGCGGACGCAGCCGCTACCGCGTGCTCTACCGGCACGACAGCCAAGGCCTCTATCTGCTTGCCCTCGCACCCGAGGCGCAATCTAACCCGCGGGGGTTTCGTCGCGCTGTCGAAATCGCGACCATTCGAGCAACGCGCGACGACAAGGAAAACATCACATGACTGCTATCTTTATGCACACTATGGGCCGCCGCACCGCTGATGTTCCACTCTCGCAATTGGACGATATTCTGCTTGCCGCGGATACGACGTATCGAAAGCTCTGGTACGGCAGCGTCCTCGCACGAACCATCGGCATCGCAGTCCTCAAGTACCGCAGCGATCATGCGCTCACACAGGCCGCCCTCGGCAAGCTGGTCGGCATGACCCAGCCACAGGTCGCACGCATCGAGGACGGCGAGCACAATCCCTCGCTCGAAACGATGACCCGTCTCTGCGATGCGCTTGGCCTCGAGCTGACGCTGACCATTGGTCCCAAGCAGACGGAACGGCGCGTCGTACCGAAGGCGCTGCAGCGTGGCGTCCACGACGCGACCGATCAGGTCGTCGTCAGTGTCCGCGAGCGCTAACTCTCGGAGAGGGCGCCCAAACCCTACTGAGGCGGGATCAGCGTGCCGCTAAAGATTTGCCAGGCGAGCGCAGACTTGGCGACGAGGCTGAGGATGATGTACGCCCACTCGCCCCGCAGGTAGTTCGACCACTTGCCAACCTGCCGGTACTGGAGCAGCTGCACAACGGCAAAGCAATTGAAGAGGACGAAGAGGCTGACGAGGATGCCGTAGACGAAGCCGGGCACCTCGTTTGTCGAGGTCGACCCGGGGTTGAGGATCAGGATCAAGAAGACGAGCCACGGCACGATGCCGGCGATGCAGCCGAAGGTGAATGGCAACATGCCGCCGCCGGGCTGCTCGTACTTCTCCTGCAGCCAGCCGAACAGGATCATCGATGCGTTGACGCCGAACAGCGCGATCAGGGCGGCGAAGTCCATGATGCCGAGGATCTGCGCGATCAGCACGATCATCACGGACGAACTGATCGAGTACTCGACCCAGCGGAAGTAGTTGTGTCCGGCGCGCAGCCCAGCCTCGTAGCGTGGGAAGAACCACGGCGTGGCGACGAGGAAGTGAAACAACGCGGACAGCCCGAAGAAGAGCGCCACACCCCACGCGATTCGTACGTCCCACAAGACGACCGGATCGGTCATTGCCGAGCCTGGAGGCCCCTCCAAGTAACTCGCCGTGACCGGCAGTGTGAAGTCGTTCGCCAACACCAGGATCAGGATCATCTGGGCGAGATGGAACACACCAGCACCAATGTTGGCGCGCCGTAAGCGGCTCACTGTGGTGGAGGGAATTGGCACAGCGGAAGAAGACATCCAGGAATCATCGCACGCCGTGCCCCGACCTTTGGCTTAGACCCAGAGCCCTCTCGCGGGATTGAACCGCGGTCCGGCACCGTGGCTCCGATCATTGGTCGGCGGGCTAAACGGAAGGCGCAGTACGCACTGCTCGCGGAGCTGCACACGCCACCCTCGGCCAGCCGCCCGCCTCGATGTACGTCGAGTCTTGAGCTCAACTTCTCACTGCGATGCACGATTGATCTTCGTCTCTCAGAGCGCACACCAGCGGGCACGAAGACTGGGTAGCCCCCATACGCCTGTGCTTAGCGACTGCCCACAATGCAGTACGCAGCGGCAGTGGCCCCGCCCTCTCCCGTGGCCAGCGCAGTGACCATCGAACCGTACGGTGGCCGCCACGGACTATGGAGGACGTAGTGCGCGTCGAATGGCACAACCGTCGACGCGGCGAAGTCGCTCCCGTCGCGCGCAAGCACGAGTGGTGTGCCGTCGACCGCGACTTCAAGTGCAGCTACACCATCGGCAGTGCCACGTACGTCGATGCGGAGGGTCCCGTCTGCTTGTATGGGACTGCAGGTTGCCTTGAGATCGAGGCGTGGAGTCTCGCCGCCGAACGCCTCCTCACGCAGAGCCATGTGGTCACCGGGTAGCGCGGGTGTTCGTGGCGGCGGCACACGCCGGGGACGGACCTGCTCGAAGGCGAAGCCATAGGCGAGCAGCGCGGCATCGTCATAGCCTCGCCCGACGAAGGTAAGACCGACCGGCATGCCCGTGTCGACCATCAGGCCCATCGGTACCGTCACGGTCGGCACGCCACAATGCCGGATTGCCTGGTTTCCGTTCGCCACCCAGGTGCCATTTCGCCAGGCGAGATCGGCCGAGACCGGATTAATGTCACAGTCGGCCGGCCCGACGTCGGCGACCGCCGGAAAGACGAGGCAATCGAGACCCTCGGCGTCCATCCACTGCTCTAGGTCGACGCGCCGCGTCTCCTCCAGCCCGACGAGCCCCTCGGCAAGGCCAACGATTGCTTCGATCGGGCGCACGCCGTGCTCGCGGACCATCGCCGGGAACGTAGTCCAGTCGGGTATTCCCTCGTAGCGGTCGGACAACTCGGCGAGGGGCCTCGGGAAAATCTCGTCGCCATCGACGTCGCCGAGGCTGTGGAGCGAGGGGTCATCATTGGCGACAAGGAAGTCGTGCCACGACTGCAGGACCAACTCACCCTCTGCGGCGCGGAACGACTCGGGGACGAGGCCTCGATCAAACATCGACTCGGCACCCGGTCGGTCGCACTCGTAATTCTCGACGAGCGGAAAGCCGACCTCGATGACTTCCGCACCGAGCGCGACGATGTCGGCGGCGGCCAACCCCCAAAGATCGAGGACAGAAGCGCGGGTCTCGATCGGCGCCGTCTTCCCCTCATCACAGCCGATATACATGCGCGGCACGCCGACCCGCTTGCCACGCAGGGCATCGGGATCGGCAAGCGCGCGGTAGTTGGGCGGGCGTAGCTGTGAAGCTGGCGGGATTGTCACAACGGTCTGCGTGCGCCAAAGGTCACCCCGGGTCGATGGGTCATCGACGACGAGCAGGTCGAGGAGTTCGAGCATGTCACGCACCGTGCGCGCATACGGAACGACCGTGTCCATCGTCGGTATCAGAGGCCAGTTGCCGCGAATCGAGATCACTCCCCGCGACGGCGTATAAGCGATTAGACCGTTGTTCGTCGCGGGACCACGACCGGAGGACCATGTCTCTTCACCAAGCGCAAAGACGCCGAAGCCTGCGGCCAGGCCGCTGCCCGAACCATTCGATGAGCCCGAGGCGAACGGCGCCGCTAAAAAGGCGGCGTTATACGGACTTTCGGCGCGACCAAACAGACCACGCTGCATGCCGCCGGCGGCCATTGGGGGCATATTAGTGATGCCGATCAGAACCGCCCCAGCAGCGCGCAGCCGCTCTACAGCAAAGGCGTCCTCGCGGGCGATCAGGTCGCAGAATGCAGGCGAGCCACTCGTCACCGGCTGCCCGACGACGGCGTAACTGGCCTTGACGAGGTACGGTAGGCCGTCCAGCCGGCCGATCCTCTCACCACGTAGGCGACGCTCATCGGCGGCGCGCGCCTCGGTAAGCACTTCGGGATTCAACTGGGGCACGGCATTGAGCCGCGTGCCCTGGCGGTCGTAGGCGGCGATGCGCGTCAGGCAGCGATGGGCGAGCTCGGTTGCGGTCACACGCCCGGCTTCCAACGCGGCCGCGAATCCGAGCACGTCGGCCTCCCACAGATTCAGGATCGCCGGTTCCCCCGCTGGTCCACCCACCGACTCCCCCCTCTGCGCATCGCAATCCCGGCGCGATCCATGAGAGCCCTCTCGCGGGATTGAACCGCGGACCCCCTCCTTACCATGGAGGTGCTCTACCACTGAGCTAAGAGGGCAATACGTCGAAGACGCGCTGCGCAGCATAACGCGCAATGAGGGTCTCTTGCGCGGTACGCTTGTCAGACGCACGGCGAGACCCCAGCAGGCCGGAGGAACACGAATGAGCGAGCCACTCGACCC
This sequence comes from Actinomycetota bacterium, assembly GCA_005798855.1. GTDB lineage: Bacteria > Actinomycetota > Thermoleophilia > Gaiellales > F1-60-MAGs149 > F1-60-MAGs149. Next base: position 5,360 of record SYIF01000029.1, read on the forward strand.
GATGTGGGTCTACAACGAGACCGTCAAGATGTTCGCCATTGGCGGTGAGCCCACCTTCGAGGATGCGGCCGAGCAAACTGCGACCTGGGGCCGGACCTGGGGCGTCAACAACGATGTTGGCAAGATTCGTTCGATCCTCATGCACCGGCCCGGTGTCGAGATGAATATCGTCGATCCCAGCAAGCGCATCGACGCGATTGGCTCGTACGGCGACCTCGCCGAGCACTGGTACTTCCAAAGCGAAGACCCGCCCAACATCCCCGTCATGCAGGCCCAACATGACGGACTCGTGGCCGCACTGGAGCGACGTGGTGTCGAGGTGATCCACCAGGAGGGCGTGGGCGATCGCATGCTGAAGGCGGTCTACACGCGCGACCCCCTGCAGATGGTCAAGGGTGGCGCGATCGTCAACCGTATGGGTACACGCATTCGCCGCGGCGAAGAGCTCGTGACGACCCAGACGCTCGCCAAGCTCGGCGTGCCGATCCTGCGCACCATCTCGGGCGCGGGCGTGATGGAAGGCGGCTCGTTCGCGTGGCTGAATGAGACGAACTGCGCGATCGGCATTGGCGTGCGCGTCAACGCCGAAGGCGCGCGGCAGGTGGGCGAGGTGTTGGCCAGCCAAGGCGTCACGCTCCACGTCGTCGAGTTGACCGGCTACGACATTCACATCGATGCGAACTTTTTGATGATCGACAAGGACCTCGCGCTGGTCAATCCGATGGGGCTGCCCTACACGTTTTTGCAGACGCTCAAAGAACTCGGCATCCACACCGTCGAGATCACGCCGCTGGATGACGGCTGGGTCGTCAATGGCCTCGCTGTCGCACCTGGCGAGCTGTTGATTCCCAAAGGCGCATCGGACCGCACGCTTGCCGCACTTGAAGCGCGCGGTGTGACGTGGGAGGTCCTACCGTTCGACAAGGTGCACCTCAACGGTGGTGGCATCCATTGCTCCACCACGCCGCTCGTGCGCGACAGCGTTTAACGCCACACGTAGTGTGTTAGAGCGTCGCGTCCTGACCGACCCGGAGCGCCTGCAGCAACTCGACTTCGAGTTCGGCGGCAGCGGGCGAGCCGAGCGTGGCAATGCCGCGCGGACGCGGCAACGACACCTCGAACTCGCCGACTACGGTGCCCGGTCGTGGACCGAGGACGTAGATGCGGTCCGACAGGAGGACGGCCTCGCGCACGTCGTGGGTGATCAGGACAACGGTCCAGCGCTCACGCGCCCAGATGTCGCCGAGCCAGAGTTGGAGGTCTGTGCGCGTCAAGGCGTCGAGGGCACCAAACGGCTCGTCGAGCAGCAGCGTGTCTCGGCCCTGAGCGACGGTGCGAGCGAGTGCCGCACGCTGACGCATGCCGCCCGACAGGTGATATGGGCGCGTGTCTCCGAAGCCCTCGAGACCAAAGGTTGGCAGTAGCGCGCGGGCGCGCTCGCTGGCCTCGCGCCGACCATGCCCGCCTGCAACCTCGAAGCCGAGCGCGATGTTCTGCTCGACGGTTCGCCACGGGAAGAGCGCGTCGGACTGTGGCATCCAGGCACACGGACGCGGCTCGGTTGGCGGCGCACCGTCGATCAAGATCTCGCCACCGTCGGCCGGCTCGATGCCCGTCAAGATCGAAAAGAGCGTCGACTTACCACAGCCCGATGGGCCGAGGATCGAGACGAACTCGCCCTGCTCGACATGCAGCGAGACACCCGCGAGCACGTCGAGAGCGCCGTACGATTTCTGCAAGTTGCGCACCTCGATCATTGCGGCACCCGCTTCGACTCGGCGTACCAGGGGATCACGAGGGCCTGCACGACATACGTCGCTGCAAACAAGACCAGTGTCAGCAGCGCCGAGACGACAACTGCAGCCAACACAAGGTCGGTCCTAAATGACGCCTTTGCGCCCTGCATGTAGACGCCCAAGCCAAATTCCGCACCCGCGTACTCGGCGAAGATCGCCGCAACCACTGCGTACGTGATCGCAATCCGTAGGCCGGTGAAGAAGCCGGGCAGCGCCGCCGGCAGCCGCACGAGCCGAAACGTCGTCGGCCAGCGGGCACCCATCGTGCGCAACAGCGTGATCGCATCGCGATCGCTCGACGCATATCCCTCGACGAGCCCAACCACAATCGGAAAGAACGTCACGAGCGCGACCAGCAAGATTTTTGGCGTCAAGCCAAAGCCAAACCAGATCACCACGAGCGGCGCGAGGACGATCAGCGGAATCGTTTGGCTGCCGATCAATACTGGCATCAGCGACCTGCGGGCGATACCAGAGGCATCGATGGCGACCGAGACGACGAAGGCAAAGACGAGCGATACCGCGAAGCCGATCAGGACCTCGCGCAGCGTCGGCAGCGTGTTGTCCCACAGAGACGCGTGGTCGGCCCAACCCGACTGCACAACCCTCGATGGCGGTGGCAAAACAGCGTTGCCGATTCCACTCAGGCGCGAGTAGAACTCCCAGGCCACGACTCCAAGGGCGAGCACAACCAACGGCGGCCAGACGCGTTCGAGTATCCCGCGGGCTCGACTCATCGGTGGCTCCGCCGTCCACAACCCGGCTGCGAAAGATCGGTATCGTGCAGCTCAGGCCGATGCGGTCTTTGAATCAGTTTCGAGAGCGGCATCGTGTCATCGGCAGTGAGGGAGTTGTTGAAGTGAAGAACGCGCGTGCACCACGACGAACAATGATGATCGCGCTGGTTGCGACAACAGTACTCGCGCTGCTCGTTGCCGCGTGTGGCGGCTCCACGAGCACCACCACCACAACCAGCACGACGCCTGCACCAGCCGAGGTGACGGTCGCACTCGACTGGACGCCAAACACGAACCACGTCGGCATCTACGTCGCCGAAGCGCTCGGCTACTACGAGGCTGCTGGACTGACAGTCAAGCTGCTCCCCTACGCCGAGACCGCACCGGAGACGCTAGTTTCAAAGGGCATTGCCAACTTTGGCTTCTCGTATGCGAACGGCATCGCGTTCGCCCGCGCCTCCGACCTCGACGTCGTACAGGTCTTCGCCAATATTTCCAAGCAGCAGTACCAGCTGGCCTACCGCGCCGACGACCCGTCGATCAAGTCGCCAAAAGACCTCGACGGCAAGACCTACGCGGGCTTTGGCACGCCGGGCGAAAACTCGGAGGTTGCCACCGTCATCCAAGCCGATGGGGGTACAGGCAAGGTCAAAAAGATCGTGCTCAACACGAGCGCCTACGAGGCGGTCTACAACGGCAGCGCCGACTTTACGATCGCGGCCAATACGTGGGAGGGCGTCGAGGCCGAGGTCAACGGCAGGCCAATGAAGTACTTCAACCCCGAGGACTACGGCTATCCGGCCAACTATTCGTCGGCAATCATCTCGTCGAATGCCCGGCTGACAGCCAATCCCGATGTTGCCAAGCGCTTTCTCGCGGCCACCACGAAGGGCTACGCCTACGCAGCCGAGAATCCACAAGATGCCGCCAAACTGTTGCTCGCCGCGAACCCTCAGACGCTCAAGAACCCCGCAATCGTCGAGCAGAGCATGGCGATGCTGGCAGGCGACGGCTACCTGACCGACGCCGCCGGACAGGTGGGTATCGTCGACCCCGCCATGTGGACGACTTTTGGCGACTATCTCTACGACAACCAGTTGCTGACGGACGCCGACGGCAAGCCCGTCGCGACCCGCCCGGATTGGTCCACGTTCTATACGAACGACTACCTGCCGAAACCCTGATGGACGCCGCCACCCTCGCCGGACACATCCGCAAGCTCAAGCCTCGCTGTGGGAGCCACATCGTGGTGGCAATCGACGGTGCTGCCGGGAGCGGTAAGACAACGCTCGGGCGGGGCCTGGCGGGCGAGCTCGACGCAACGCTCGTCCAGATGGAATCGATCTACCCCGGTTGGGATGGGCTCGACGAGGCCGCCGTTCGACTCGTGTGCGATGTGCTCGAGCTCTTTGCCCGCGGCGAGGACGGCTCGGTGCGACCGTGGGATTGGGAGCAGTCGTGTGAAGGCGAGCCGGTAGCCATCACCCCCACGCCGATCGTAATCGTCGAAGGCGTCGGTTCAGGAGCAGCCGCTGCCGCCCCCCACCTGAGCCTGCTCGTCTGGCTCGAGGCCAACGCGACAGTACGCCGCCGTCGGGCGATCGCCCGCGACGGCGACATGTTCGCGCCGTACTGGGAACGCTGGGCCGCACAGGAAGACACCATGTTCGCACGCGAGCAGACCCGCGATCGCGCCGAACTAATCATCCAGACGGACTAGGGGTTCTAACGCACCGAAACTCTTTGACGAGTACACCTCGTTGTCACCGCCGTCCGCCACCTGCATTGACGCCGTAACAGCGTATGCTGAGCGCCATGACAGCGATCGAACGCGAGGCAACGTGTGTCTGGGAAGGCTCACTTGCGCAGGGAGCGGGTCGCCTGTCGTCGGCCTCGAGCCTTGCCTTCAATGGGCTCGCAGTGTCGCTGCCCACTCGGATTGGACAACCGGGCGACGAGACGAGCCCCGAGGAGTTGCTCGCCGCAGCCCACGCTGGGTGCTACGCAATGGCGTTGGCATCGATCCTAACCAACGCCGAGGTGCCACCGGGGCGACTCGATGTGCACTGCCGGATTAGCCTCACCGACGTTCCCGGCGAAGGATTTCGGATTACCCAATCTTCACTGATCGTTGCTGCTGATGTTGGTGGCCTCTCGCGCGATGCACTACGCGCGGCGATGGACGCCGCCGACCAGACCTGCCCGTATTCGGCTCTCTTGCGCGATGCCGGCGCCGATGTCGAGTCGACAATCAGACGCTGACTATCAGCCACAGACAGCGTTCATGCGAATCAACAGTATACTATTTTCTACCAAAGGAGCTGACCAGTGCAGATCAAAACCATTTTCGCCCTCGCTTTTGCCGGACTCGCCGTCGGTGCCCCACTCGCCACCGCCCAAAGTGGGGATGACGCCATGGCGATGATTCTGACCATCGATAAGACGAAGCCGTCGACCGGACAGATGATGTTCACGATTGAGCCCAAAGGCTTCGTCTACAAGAAGGTCCCTTACGCGGGAAGCAAAAATGTTAGCGGCACGGGTCATGCACACATTTACGCCAAAGCGGACGGTGCCAAGTCGGCCAAGTACATCGGCTGGACTGGCTCGGGCCTGACGTCGTGGACAGACAAGAAAATGCTGAAAGCCGGCACGACGTATCGCGTCTTCGCGGTGTTCTCCGAGAACGATCACTCCGAGAATCGCAAGATCAAGTCGAACTGGGTACGCGTCGACTTTTAGTCGTCGCAGAGTGGGGCGGCCTTTCGTGCCGCCCCACTCCCAGCGCCCGCCCTCTGAACGCTGGCGAGCAATGACCGTCGACACCCAAGCTCTGGGTCGAGGACGCACACAAGACGTTCGAGGGGCGTACCGCCCTCTCCCCGTCGACACTGTCGATGCAGCCGGGCGAATTCGTCTCGCCCGTCGGACCATCTGGCTGCGGTAAATCGACACTCTTCAACCTCGTCTCTGGCCTGCTGCGACCCGACGACGATCGCATCGAGATCGACGATGTCGACGTGACGGGCCAGAGCGGCCACGTCGGCTACATGCTGCAAGAAGATCTGCTGGTGCCGTGGCGTAGCGTCGTGGACAACGTCACGCTCGGCGCGGCCCTGACGCGCGGTGTCACCAAGGCTGATCGAGCGCAGGCCATCGACTTCGCAAGGCGCTACGGGCTTGGTGACTTTCTCGACCACTACCCACACGCACTCTCGGGTGGCATGCGCCAGCGCATCGCACTGATGCGCACGCTCGCCACCAACCACGACCTTTTACTCCTCGACGAGCCGTTTGGGGCCCTCGACTCGCAGACGCGACTCGAGATGCAGCAGTAGCTCCTCGAAGTCTGGGCCGAGATGCAACGCACCGTGTTGTTCGTCACGCACGACGTCGACGAGTCGATCTTCCTCTCCGACCGGATTCTCGTGATGAGCCCGTGGCCGGGACGAACCGTGTCGGAACTCGTCGTCAATCTGCCCCGTCCCCGCACGCTTCAACAGATGACCGAGCCCGACTTTATCGCCATTAAGCGTCAGATCCTCGACCTCTTGCATGGGACGGCAGCAGTATGAACTGGCGGACTCCTGCGCGCATCTTCCTGATCCCGGTCGTTTTAATCCTGCTCGTCTTCCTCGTCTGGGACCTGATCATCCGTATCTTCAACGTCGAGCCGTTCGTCGCACCGTCGCCGGGCGAAGCACTTGGTGCCTTGCGTGACAACTGGTCGATCCTCTGGCCGCTCGCAATTGAGACGATTCGCGAGACGGTGTACGGCTTCGTACTCAGAGCGGTGCTGGGCTTCGTGCTCGCCGTCGCGATGGTCCAGACACGGATCGTCCAGGGGCTCGTCTACCCGGTGCTGATCACCTCGCAGGCTGTGCCGATCATCGCGATTGCGGCACCGCTGGTGATTCTGCTCGACTTTGGCATCTGGCCAAAGATCGTAATTGTCGCCTGGATCGTGTTCTTCCCCGTCGCCGTCAGTATGCTCCACGGCCTCGCGAACGTCGACGATGACCTAATCAAACTGGCGCATGTGATGGGCGGCACGCGTTCGCGTGTGTTTTTCAAGATTCGCCTCTCTGCCACCGCCAGCCCGCTGTACTCCGGCCTCAAGATCGCCGCCAACGGCGTCGACGTCGAGGTGATCTTCCCACCCGATCCAGCATCGGCCACGAAGATTCTCGCGAATGGCGACTGCAACCTCGGTCTGATCACCACATCCGACATGGCATTTGCCGTTAAGAGCAGCCTGCCCGTCATCTCGATTGGCAACTCCACGACAGGCAACAACTGGGGCCTTTTTACGAAGCCCGGCGTGACGATCGGTCTTGACACCCTCAAGGGCAAGAAGATCTCGACCTATGGCGATTCGTGGACGAATGCGATGCTGCCATTCGTGCTCAAGGTTGCCGGATTGACAGACAAGGAGGTTGAGCAGGTCATCGTCGATTGGGACCTGCCACTGCTACTCAACGGCAAGGTCGACATCGCCACCAACACCACGAACTTCCTGATCCCTGGCGTCAGGGACAAGACGGGCAAGGACCCGGAATGGATCCTTGCTCGCGACAATGGCGCTCCCAACACGCCGGTCTGGGTCTACGCCGGCAACAAGGATTGGCTCGCCAAGAATCCTGCTGCCGCCAAGGGCTTCCTGGCCGCGATCGCACAGGCAACTGAGTGGGCCGGAGCGAATCCCGACGAGGCCGCAACGCTGTACGAGAAGGCGCATTCCGACAACGGCTACTCGCACGAGTACAACGTGATCGGGTGGACGAAGACCTTCACGTTCAAGAAAAACAACGATGGCTCCCTGCTGACGCAGAGCGATGAGAAGTGGATGCAGCTTGGAGACGCGCTCAAGGGCATCGGCCAGCTCGACACAGTCGCTGAACCATCCGCGTATTACACGAACGAGTACCTGCCTACGAAGTGGGAGAACCGCGAGGGGCTGTGCCGTCTGATTGCGCTTCGAATTTAGGAGCTGTCTCGCGGGACGGCCGCGGCGGCAAGTTTGGCGAAACACTGAACATGCGCCGCAGCCTCCCACTTGCTCTCATTCTCATTGCACTCATTGTCGCTGGCTGCGGTGGTTCAGGCACGCGCTCTGCCTCTGTCGGCGACGCAGCTCCGGTCACCGCCCCGGAGCCACCTGCTGGAGCCACGCTTGTGCTGCTTGGCTCAGTGCAGGACATCGACGGCGCACAGCAGGCGCTCTCGTCGTATATGGGCAAGGTCGTGCTCGTCGTCAACACCGCCTCGCGCTGTGGCTATACCCCGCAGTACGAAGGCCTTGAAGCGCTCTACAACGAGTACGCCTCCAAAGGCTTCGTGGTCCTCGGTTTTCCCTCGAACGATTTTCGACAAGAACTCGCAAACGACGGTGCAGTCAAGACTTTTTGCTCCACGAACTACGGCGTCACGTTTCCGCTCTTCGCTCGCACATCAGTCATAGGACCGGATGCCAACCCGCTCTTTGCGGCCTTGGCCAAGGAGCCCGGCGAGGTCGGCGCACCACCCGGTTGGAACTTCACCAAGTACCTCCTCAATCGTGCCGGTGTGCCCGTCGTCCGCTGGGACTCGAACGTCGAGCCGGGCACGCCCGAGATGACACGCGCGATCGAAGCCCTGCTCGCGCAACAGACCTAAGTAGGGCTACGCTGCCCGCATGAACACGCGGGTGCCATCGGCGGACTGGGTGACCGTCGAAGATCTCGAACGCGACCCCCACCCCACGCTCAGGCAACTGCGCACCGTGGGGCCGGTTGTCTGGGTCCCGGCGCTCAGCGGATGGATGATTACGACGCGCGAAGCGAACCTCGCGGCGATGCGCGATGACGTCGGCCTGACGGTCGACGACCCGCGCTTTACGACCGGCCAGATTACGGGACCTAGCATGCTTTCGACGGACGGCGCCGAGCACGCTCGGCACCGTGCGCCCTTCGCCCGCCCCTTTCGCCTCGATGCAATCCGCGAGCGCTTCACCCACGAGGCCGCTCTCGAGGTCGACCGCCTGATCGACACGTTCGCCGGCGACGTCGAGCTGCGCACTCAGTTGGCCGGACCGCTCGCAGCGCGCATGATGATCCACGCCCTCGGCCTCGATATCGCCGCTACAGAGGACATCCTCGGCTGGTACACATGCATCGTCGACGCCGTACAGCAGCTGAGCGCTGGCGCCGACATACCCCAAGATGGCCTCGACGCGTACGCCGAATTCGCCGGCGCGCTGAATATTGCGCTCGATGCTGCCGAGGGTGAGTCATCCCTCTTGGCCGCCGCGCTCGGCGACGCCTCGGCTCTGTCGCGCGACGAACTGACGTCGAACGCCGCCGTGCTCCTGTTCGGCGGCATTGAGACGACAGAAGGAATGATCGCGAACCTCCTCCACCACCTCCTCTCAACCGGTGTGTTCCTCGAGGTCGCCTCCGATTCGGTCCTGCTGAACAACGCGATCGAGGAGTCGCTTCGCATGGAGCCAGCCGCAGCAGTGCTTGACCGGTACGCGACAGCCAATCTTGAACTAGCCGGCGTCGCCATCCCAAGCGGCGATCTGGTGATCCTATCGATGGCGTCCGCCAATCGCGACGAGGCGCTGTTTGCCGAACCCGACCGGTTCGACCCGCGCCGTGCCAACGCAAAATTGCATACGACGTTCGCCACAGGACCGCACGTATGCCTCGGCATGCATCTGGCGCGCCTCGAGGCACGCGAGGCGATCACCGGTCTCGCCCGACGACTGCCCGAACTACAAGCAGACGCAGTGCGACCGAGCCAGCCGCATGGGCTGGTCTTCCGCAAGCCGACCTCGATCTGGGCGACGTGTCACGCGAACAGCGCGTGATCGTACGTCGAGTTAGCGCTTGCGGAACGAACGAGCGACACGGCCAAGCAGGCCATTCTCCGAGCGCAGACGTCGCGTGTCGTTGATCCGAGCGTTGTAGCGAAGCTGCGTGTTGTGGTGCGAGAAGAACATGCCGAGCCTTCCATGGGGGACGAGCGCAGCGTCCAAAGACGCACACGCACTATTGCACACAAATGCGTCACAAAGTCTGCGATTCCTGCCTCGACACCACCCTGTTACGCATTACGCGCCAGGCGATCCGAAAAACGTAGGCTCGGCCGCGGAAACATTCGGATCGACGATGATGCCGACGGGAAACCGCCCGGCTCGCGCACCGCGGTGACGCGAATACTCTCGCCTAAACCCGTCAACGGTTGACGTGCCATCACACCGGCCGTGAGCAGCTGGGCTATCTCGTTCTCTAGCGGATGACGAATCGATCCACGTTCGATGGGAGCGATTGGATTCGAACCAACGTAGGCAGAGCCAACGGGTTTACAGCCCGTCCCCTTTAACCACTCGGGCACACTCCCAGAGGTCCCATAGGACCGGGCAGAATCCTAACCCACCTGCCACCTTCGACGAGACGGCAGGTGGGTTAGGATTGCGATTTACGCCGTGCAGTTGCGCAGTGCCTGAGCCTCAGGCATCGACTCGAGGCGCTTCAAGGTGTTGTTCTCGATATGGCGAATACGCGCGCGCGTCACGCCAAACGCCTGCCCGACTTCTTCGAGCGGACGCGGCTTCTGGCCATTCAAACCAA
>SYIF01000030.1 GCA_005798855.1 Actinomycetota bacterium
CGTCCTCTGCGGTGGCGCAACTGCATTGATCGAGGCTGGCTTCGAGACGCTGGTCGAGGCGGGCTACGCCCCCGAGATCGCCTACTTCGAAGTGCTCCACGAGCTCAAGTTGATCGTCGACCTGCTCTACGAAGGCGGCATGGACTGGATGCGTTACTCCATCTCCGACACGGCCGAGTACGGCGACCTGACGCGCGGCCCCCGCGTGATTGGTCCCGAGAGCAGGGCTGCGATGCGCGAGATCCTCGGCGAGATTCAGCGCGGCGAGTTTGCCCGCGAGTTCATTGTCGAGAAGCAGACGGGCGGCACGACGATGCGCATGCTTCGCATGCGGGCCGCCGAGAGCCAGCTGGAAGCGGTTGGCTCCGAGCTTCGCTCGATGATGCCATTTGTGTCCCAGGCCCGTAAGAAGGCTCAAGAGGTTTAAGAGCGACGCGACTCGGGGTACGCTGCGAGGCGTGTCCCGAGTCGCCGTTCGCTCCACTCTGCTCCTGATCGCCTGTGCGGTCGTGCTGGTCGCCTGTGGCGGCTCCCAGCAGCCTGCGTCGTCGACGGCCGGCCCGACGCTAGCCAGCATCGCTGGCACACCAGACGCCTCGACGGTCGTGACATCGAATCTGATCGTGCTCGGTGGCACGGACTTTCCCACGGGCAAGACAATTCGAATTCCCTTTCAGGTCTTTCAGAAAGACGGCAAGATCCTCAAGCCCGACGACGGCACGGCCGAGCTCTACCTCGGCGCCTCGGCAACGTCGGCTGCGCTCGGTCCCTATCCGGTCAAGCAGCTCTCGCTGAAGGGCGAGGGCGTCACCTTCGATCGGGCCGATGCGGACTCGATCATGGTTGCCGTCGAGGTGCCGCTTCCGGCAGCGGGAGCGTGGACGGCCGTTGTCACGATGAAGGTTGCGGGCAAGACCGTTGCGGCTTCGAATCAGTTCAGTGTCTTGCCCAAGGAGGCCACGCCAGCCATTGGTGCGACTGCCCCGACTGCACGCACACCGACGCTCAAGGATGTCGGCGGAGATGGCACCAAGATCAGTACGGCCCAGCCGCTCGACACGACTCTGCTTAGTGATTCGATCCCGGATCTCTTGGCCGCACAACGCCCCTTCGTCGTGGCCTTCGCCACTCCACGGTTCTGCACGAGCCGCATTTGCGGACCCATCGTCGACATCGTCAAGAACGTCCAGCGTGATCTGCAGGGAACCGAGATGGCGTTCGTCCACGCTGAGATCTTCACCGACCTCAACCCCGCCAAAGGAACCGCTCCGTGGGTGCTGGCCTGGGCGCTACCAACCGAGCCATGGGTCTTTGTTGTCAACGCGCAGGGCGTCATCACCGCGAAGTTCGAGGGCGCAGTCACCCAGAGCGAACTCGAGGCGGCGGCACGCGCAGCCCTTACCGCTTAGGCGATCACGGCCCCAAAGGCTTTGGGTGCACCCAGCGGACTCAGGCGCTGCTGCAGCACCTCGACGACCTCGGCGGAAAGCTCGCTCGCCTCTTGGCGACCTTCGCTCGTCAATTCTGTCCACCCGGTGCGATCACGCCGTGTAATCAGACCGCGCAATTGGAGCGCCAGAGCCAGCTGTTTCGCCTGACTCGTCGATGCCGCGATTCGCGCAGCAATTCGAGCTGTGCTGACTGCTCCCTCTTCGTCAAGCAAGATCAGCAGCAGGTACGCCTCCATGGGACGGAGCCGATGGGTTCGAGCAACGTCCAAGAGTGCCCGATCGGCGACGCGCACCGACTCGAGAAACATTGGCAGCGCTCTTGTAGCTTGCTTCGATGGGCGCATAGAATAAGAACTTTATCAACGAGACGGTGGACTGAGGTGGGGTATTTCTACCACCGTGGCGCTAATTTTACCCCAAGTGGAGGTATTCTTCAACGAGTACCGTGAATCACCTTGGTTAACAGTCTACACGACCCGCCGACGTATCCAGCCGCGGCGCTAGAGCGGAAACGTCACCATCGTCGCCGTGAAGGCATGGACATGATTTGTGCCGGCAATTGGCCCCAGCTCGCCTTGGCAAAAACCACCCGCAAGCGGCACGTTAAGGAGCTCGGCGACGACGCCCGCATCGTGGTGTTGCTGTTCGAACATGTGGCGCCCCCTGCCCGTGCACGCAAAGATCAAGGCAGCACCGACATTCGGGTTGGCAAGGCCAATCACCCGCCGGAGATCTGCGTCGGCACCGGCGCCATCGCGCACATGAAATCGAAAGGTCTGCCCCACGCGCGGCTCTGCTGCGATCGCAAGGCCACCACTCTCGGCCTCAATACCGAGCAGGGCCCTGACCAAAAAATCACCGACGTCATAGTCGGGTCGGTTCTCGTCAATCACGATTCCTGCCATCAACCCCACACGGGCGAGATGGAGATCTTCCGGATCGAGCGCGCCCAAGACGGCATGGAGTTGTTCGACCGCAGGCTTGCTCGCCAGCTCCAGCACAACGTTGCCCTCCGCGGCCGTGACGACGAGATCGCCCCCGATTGGTCGAGCACCCTGCGAGACGATCGTGGCGACTCCTGGCACATCGATACGGATCCCAATTGCACCGTCCGTGAGGATGCGCTCTGAGGTAATCAGGCGGGCAGCACCGGGGGAGCTACCGCCGGTAAAACCACCCACCAGACTGATGCCACGCACATCCGCTGTCTCGAGAAAGCGCTCGGCTGGTGCCGTAAACGGATCGGCAAAGATCACGACCACATCAGCTCCAGCCGGCAAATCGTTGGCATCTTCCAGCTCGATCACTTCGATCTGATTGCGTGGAAGCACGCCGGCCCAGAGGCTAACTGCCGCGTCCTGCTCGGTCTCCTCGCCGACGCCAATCACCCCACCAGGAATCACCGCTCCCGCCACTTCAGCCTTCGGGAAACGACCAATCACAGCGCGACGCACGGCGTCGGCCTCATCGCGAAAATGATCCGAAGCAAGCACCACGACCAACGTTGGTTCGCTCCCATCGAGCACCGCCTCGATCTGATCGGCGGCCTGGTTGACGGCCGTGTCGGCGTCGACGTCGTGGGCGAGCTGAGAGGCGTAGCGAAACATGTCACCAAAGTGTTACCGGTTGTCTGCTCCTCTGTCGCCTCGACCCCACTACGCTGCCACCTCACCTTCGAACGAAAGGCCCGCAGTGGCAACTCGCGCCAATATGGAGACCAGCATGGGAACCATCGTCATCGAGCTCTACGCCGATGATGCCCCCAAGACCGTGGAGAACTTCACCAATCTCGCCGGTGACGGCTTTTACGACGGCCTGATCTTCCACCGCGTCATCCCCGACTTCATGATCCAGGGCGGCTGCCCCGACGGCACAGGCACGGGTGGCCCGGGCTACAAGTTCGAGGACGAGCAGAACTCCCACGACGTCGACCGCGGCAAGCTCGCGATGGCGAACGCTGGGCCGAACACCAACGGCTCGCAGTTCTTCATCGTGACGGCGCCCGACTGCAACTGGTTGAAGGGCAAGCACACCGTCTTTGGCAACGTCATCGAAGGTCTCGACATTGCTGACGCGATCTCCGCTGTCGACCGCGATGGTCGCGACATGCCGAGCGAGCCGATCACCATGACGGTCACGATCGTCGAGGACTAGAAGGCACCGAGAACGACACGGGCGTCGCTAGCTACCAGCCGGCGACGCCCAGTACTTCTCGCGCCACCTGCGCGGGAGACTGGTCATCTACGTCGATGACAGCATCGGCTCGCGCCTCCGCCCCCTCCGCGTCATACGCGTCGAGGAACGCAAGGTGCTCCACCAACCGAACACCACTGTCACGCAGGCGAATCCGCTGCTCAAGCACGCTCGGATCGACTAATAGTTCGACCGCGATTGTCTCACAACCGTGGAGCGCTCCGAGCACCGCAGCGATTTCCGCAGGATCGTTGAGCATGCGCGACAACGCGATGTGTTCGATACCCGCGGCATGAAATGTCTGCCAGAAGCGGCAAGGTTGGCGACCAGCAGGTCGTGGGCGGTTGCCGTCGAGGACTGCGCAGGCGCCGCCCACGCTAACCAGTCGAGATCGACGATCGCATTCGAGGTCCCGGTTTGAGTGAGGATCGCCTTGATCTCGTGCAACGTCGTGGTCTTGCCAGAGCCAACCGGACCGATCAACAGAAGTGCGCGCGCGATCCGATTAGCCTACCGCCTCGCTCACTCTACCGATCGATCGCGAGCAACTCGCGCAGGTTCGCCTCGACCTGAGGCAGGTAGCCCGGATCGGTTGCCATCAACCCCATGTGCCCATCGATCGATTCGATCACACGCAGCTCGCCGTGCGGCACCATCGCGATCTCGTAGGCCACATCGCGTGGCGGAAAGAACATGTCCTCACTGATCGGCATCGCAAACACGGTCGCGGTGATGCGCCCAAGTGCAGCCTGCAGGTCGCCATCCGTGTTGCGCGCAACGTCTGAGCGCTGCCACTTCCACGCCATCGAGAGCAGCGAGTTGGGGTCGAGCGGCTCGTGGTAGCCCTCGGTAAATTCGCGTTGAAAATCTTCGAGCGTCGCAAAGTCGCCCGTGCGACGCCAGTGTTCCTGTTTGAACCATTCCGTCGACCATCCCAACACGGCTGCGAAGCGCCCATGGAGACGGAGGCCGCTGACAACCTCATAGGGGCTGGCATAGGCCCCGTTGTTCCAACCGGGATCGTGCGTGATCGCGTCGATCAGGTTCTGGGTATAGAGAAAATCGTGAGGGGTGTTCTGCGCCGTGCCCGCGATCGGAGCAGCTCGAAGCACCATTTCTGGAAAGCGC
>SYIF01000031.1 GCA_005798855.1 Actinomycetota bacterium
GACGGCAGCCTCGGGCGCGATCTTGCCACTCTCCACGTAGGCGAGGCAGCCTCGACCGATTAGGCGCTCGAAGGCATCGCTGCGATCCGTGCAGTGGCCCGCGGCGATCAACGTGTCGGCTACATGTGGCCGCCCGAGATTGCCAGCAGCCCGCGCCCGCACGTCGTCCCAGGCGATCGTGAAGCCCTGCTCGTTAAGGCGTCGCACCATCTCTTCGGCACGGCGCTCACGGTCGACCTCGCGCGATCGGGTCCAGGCACGGAACGCCTCTGGCACAGGGCTCGGGAGCCAGGCCAACAGATGACATTGGCCCGCACGGTACTTTGCCGACAATTCGATGCCTGCCACAACGTGGACACCGTGCTCGACACCCGTTGCCTGAGCCTCGACGATTCCTTGCAGCGTGTCGTGATCGGTCAGGGCCAACACTTCGACTCCCCGCTGCGCAGCAAGCTCAACGACGTAGCGTGGAGCATGGCCACCGTCCGATGACGTCGAATGCGAGTGCAGATCAACAGTGGACAGCGTCACTCTTTCATCGTACTTGGAACCACGGCGCGGGAAACGGCTTACGATGCCGGTGTGAGTGATGACGTTCCCACCGGCCGTCGCGTTCTGTTGCCAAACGGCGCCGATGGTTCGCTGATGGTGTTCGTCAATGGCAAGCAACTGGCTGAGGGCGCGGACTTCGAAGTCTCCGAGGGCGCTCTGGTGTTCACCCAACCGCTGCACGTTGGTCACAAGACGGGGTTCCTCGGTCGCTTACAGATGACGACAGCAGGCGTTGGTGTCTACGAGAAGATCGACAAGGTTGATGTGCATTCGACGGGCGCCGATGGCTCGTTTCGCGTCTTCTCGGATCTCGTCGCCGAACGCGACGTGTAGTTGCCAATCGCGGGCGTTGGTACGCAGCTGAGCAGACGCGGCATGACGCGTGTGAAGGGGACATGACAAACCCCGATTTGTGATGTCCTCCTAGCACCACGAGCCGCCCTGGATTGCGGACATGACAAGTGCGCACTTGTCATGTCCTCCGAGGGACGCGAGTCGCCCTGGATTGCGGCTTAGGTGCGCCAGACGAACTGGACGGCGGTCGTCGTTGCGACGCCAGACTCGCTTTCGACCGGCACGATCACGCGCAACATCGATGTGCCGGGCACGCCGCGAATGTCGGCCGTCGCGTCGTCGTCGCGCAGTAGCTCGACTGTAGGCAGGCTGCGGCGCGTCTCTGGGCCAAGACCGAGTGCGCCGGAGCGTGAGGACTCGACGGCATAGAAACTAGCCAGCACGAGTGCAATCAAGTACGAGTTGTCCTCGTCCTCCGCGTAGGTCAGTCGCTCGCGGGTGCGGAGCGTGGCATCGACGAGGAAAGGCAGGAGCTCTGGCGCCAATTGTCCAGAGCGGTGCTTCGGGCTTGACTGAATGTCGCAGGCGCGCTCGAACACCACCGCGACCGGGGCGCCCGCGAGCAGGTACTCCGCACGCTCCCTAAACGGTGCGATCGCCCAGCCGAGTTCGCTGGCCATGCGCGCCGTCGCGTCCGCAAGCTCGTCAGCAAGGCGCTCGGCTTCGGCCACGTCCAAATCCGACGGTTCGTGGTCACGACCGTGGTCGTGGTCACGACCGTGGTCGTGGTCGCAGTCGGGCCCGTGGACATGCTCGGCCGGTGCCGGCGTGCCACCGTGCCGCGTGGCGCCGAGGCCACTAGTCACCTCGTCGTGATCGTGCTCGCAATGTGGATCTTCGCAGGCCATCAGGGGAAGACTAGGAGTCCTTGCCGGGAGTCCTTGCCGGTGATCATGGTGGGCGATTGCATGCCTTGTGCTTCGCGAATGGTACGGGTAGTGGCTTGTGTCGCGGCATATCTCGACGGGGTTTACCGTTCCTCTTATTGTGAGCGCACGCGGAAGACACGGAACGTTCGATGTCGGCGATAAGCCGAAGCGGCCGGAGGACCCGAAGGTTCGCCGCGCAAATGTGCGTCGCGTCTTCCGCCTGTTCGGACCTGAGAAATCGCGGCTGACGCTGGTACTTGGCCTGATCGTGGTGTCCAGCACCCTTGGCATGGTGCCGGCGTTCCTGCTGCGCGATGTGATCGACAACGCAATCCCGACCAACAACACGACGCTGTTGGCCTGGCTGGCGGGTGGCATGATCGTGGTCGCGATCATCGTAGGCATTCTTGGCGTCGCTCAGACGTACCTGTCGAACCGCGTCGGCCAAGAGGTCATGCACGATTTGCGGGCCGACGTCTACGAGCACCTGCAGCGCCAATCGCTCGCGTTTTTCACCCGCACGCGCACCGGTGAGGTGCAGTCACGGATCTCGAACGACATTGGTGGCGTCGACGACGTCGTCACCTCCACAGCGACGTCCGTGGTCTCAAACGTCACGACGGTGTTGGCGGCGGTCGTCGCGATGTTTCTGCTCGATTGGCGCCTGGCGATTCTGTCGGTCATCCTCGTACCGTTTTTCGTCCTGTTGACGCGCCGCGTCGGTGTGGAGCGTCGCAAGTTGACGACCGAGCGTCAGAAGACGCTGGCAGACATTTCGTCGCTCGTGCAAGAGTCGTTGAGCGTCTCGGGCGTCCTGCTTGGCAAGACGATGGGTCGCGGTCCCGAGCTTGCGGAGCGTTTCCGCGAGGAGTCGCGCGAGCTCGCGGACCTGGAGGTGCGCCAGCGCATGGCGGGGCGTTGGGTGATGGCGACGATCAGCGCCTCGTTTGCGATTTTGCCGGCGCTGGTTTATTGGGCCGGTGGCTGGTCGATTGCTAATGGGTTTGGCGCGGTCAGTGTCGGTACGCTGGTCGCGTTCGCAACGATCCAGACGCGCATCTTTTTCCCCGTTGGTGCACTGCTGTCGGTTGGGATCGACGTGCAGGCATCGTTGGCCCTGTTCGATCGCATTTTCGAGTACCTCGATCTCAAGGTTGATATCGATGAGCATTCTGGTTCGCAAGAGTTGCGTCGCGAGGATGTGCGTGGCGAGGTCTCGTTCGACGACGTCTGGTTCCGCTACGAGCCGGAAGGGGCGTGGACGATTAGTGGCGCGACCTTCCTCGCAGCACCAGGCACGCGTACTGCTTTGGTGGGGGAAACGGGCTCGGGCAAGACGACGCTCGGTTATCTCGTCGCGCGTCTCTATGACGCCGACCGCGGCGCCGTTCGGATCGATGGTGCCGACGTCAAGGATGTCGCGTTTGCGTCGCTCTCGGATTTGATTGGCGTGGTGAGCCAAGAGACGTATCTCTTCCACGCGTCGGTGCGTGAAAACCTCCGCTTTGCGCGCCCGGAAGCGACCGATCAGGAGATCGAGGATGCCTGTCGAGCGGCGCGCATTCACGATCACATCGCGGGTCTACCGGAGGGTTACGAGACGGTTGTCGGTGAGCGCGGTTATCGCTTCTCGGGCGGCGAGAAGCAGCGCATTGCGATTGCCCGCACCGTCCTACGCAACCCACCGATTCTCGTCTTGGACGAGGCCACGAGCGCACTCGATGTCGATACGGAACGCCAGGTCCAGGAGGCGCTCGACGCGTTAGCTGAGGGTCGTACGACGATCACGATCGCCCATCGCCTCTCGACAGTGCGCGACGCCGACCAGATTCTCGTGCTCGACCATGGCGCAATCGTCGAGCGCGGCACACACGTCGAACTGATCGCTCAAGGTGGACGCTATGCCGAGCTCGTGGCGCGCGACTCGCTCGGCGTCACTGTCGACCTGTAGGTCTACGCGCGAATGACGCGGGCAGGTTCGGCGCCAAGCTGAGCGATTAGTGCGCGCCAGTCCGGATTGTCGATCAGGACGACATCGGCTTTGAAACCAACAGCGAGACGACCGGCCTCGTCGTCGAGGCCGAGTACAGCGGCACCGCCGGCCGTCGCGGCCTGTAGCGCCTCGGCGCACGAAAGCCCCAGCTGACTACAGGCGAGGTGCATCGTGGTTGGGAGCGAGAGGCACGGTGCCGAGCCGGGGTTGGCGTCGGTCGCGAGTGCCACGCGAGCACCAGCGTCGATCAAGGCGCGGAGTGGGGGCATCGGGCACTTGAGGGTCAGCGCGGCGACGGGCAGGCCCACGGCGATCACGTTCGATGCGGCTAGCTGTTCGATCCCCTCGGGGCCAGTCGCCTCCAGATGATCAACGGAGGTAGCGCCGAGCTCGATCGCCAGTGGGATTGCGCCCAGCTCGGAGAACTGGTCGGCGTGGAGGCGGAGGCGGAGTCCGTGCTCGCGTGCCGCGAGGAGGAAGCGTCGCGACTGGTCGACGCCAAAGACGCCGCGCTCGAGAAAGACGTCGGCTGCGTCGGCAAATTCGGCGCAGGCGGGCAGGATCTCAGCGATCGCGTAGTCCACGTAGGCATCGGGCGATTCGGCCTCGGGTGGCGTGGAGTGGAGCGCGAGACAGGTTGTCAGCACGCGCAAGTCAGCCTGCTTGCCGGCGACCTTGGCGACGCGCAGCATGCGAAGTTCGTGCTCGGCACTGAGGCCGTAGCCTGACTTGATCTCGACGGTGGTGGTGCCGAGGCGCCGCATCGTCTTGAGCCGCTTGGTGGCGCTGGCGACCAGGTCGTCCTCGGTTGCCTCGCGTGTCAGGCGCACGCTCGCCTTGATGCCGCCGCCCTCGGCGGCGATGCGTTCGTAGCTGGCGCCTTGGGCGCGCAGATCGAACTCGTGGATGCGTTTGCCGCCGTAGACAACGTGTGTGTGGCAGTCGACGAGGCCCGGGACAGCGCTCTGCCCTGTGGCGTCGATAACTTCGGCGTCAGCGGCGAGTGTGACGGCGGCGTGAACCTGGTCGCGTGGACCAACGGCTTCGATATGGCCCGCACAAATTGCGATTGCCGCGTTGTGAACGACGCAGAACTTTCCATTCGCATCGACGGTGGCGAGGCTCGCGAGATTGTCGATCAGAAGGTCGGCGGGCTGCATGGTGTGAGTCTACGGGCGGCGTAGGTGCGAGTCCGTGTGGGCGATGGTCGCCTCTGCGTAAAAGTAGAACCAGTTCAACACGGATTACTCTTTCAGGCCCTGAGCACACTTAACAATTCGGCAGCACTCGCAGGAATTGATGATTTAAAGCGGCTCAAGTCGGAATGAGACACGTCGTTAACTCTAATCGTTCCTGGTTACGGGCAAAATA
>SYIF01000032.1 GCA_005798855.1 Actinomycetota bacterium
GCAGCGCCAGCCCCTCTTTCGGGCCGAGCGTAATTGGAGCAACGCCAATCGCGGCCAGCGCATCTGCTCCAGGCAGGCGAACTCCACTCGCCGAAATCGCCTCCCCCTCACTAATCAGCACGAGCGCTAGGTGCGCAAGCGGTGCGAGATCGCCACTCGCCCCAACCGAGCCGCGTGATGGCAACACTGGAGTGACATTGCGATTGAGCAACGCAATCAGCGATTCGATGAGCTCGACTCGCACACCAGAGTGGCCTCGCGACAGCGAGGCGGCCAAGAGGACCATCATGCCGCGCGTGACCTCGCTCGGCAGCGGCTCACCAACGCCAACGGCGTGGCTGCGAACAATGTTGACCTGCAACTCCGACAACTGGTCGTCAGGAATGCGGACCGACTCGAGCGAGCCGAACCCCGTCGTGACGCCATAGACAGCATTGCCTTCGCCCGCGACGCGGTCAATCATTTCTGCAGCGGCATCGATGCGCACTCGCGCACGCTCACCGAGTTCGACATCCGCTTTGCCTGTCGCTACCGCCACGATCTGCAGACGCGTCAGAGGGGAACCATCGAGCAACACGTTCGGTGGGGGGCTCATCTAGATATCATCGCGCACTCGCAACCGCTTGCACAAATGAGCCATCGACGAGCGCCTGCCCATCGATCGAATCGTCGATCCAACCAGCGACGAGCGCGGCTGCCACAATCGCCCCGATCGTCCGATCAAAGTACTCGCCGCCCGGCAAGAGCTCGACGGCGTTTGCTGCAAGGTCGTAGCTGCTGAGGCCCGAGAAGCTGAGCGCCACAGCCGTCGGATCCTGCTTCGTCAGCCTTGCCACATCTGCGATGACCACGTCTTGTCGATAGCGATCGAAGGCGTAGAACTCCTGCCAGCCACGAATGAAGGCGAGAATCTGGCCTGGCCGCTCGTCGGCAACAGCCTGGCGCACGACCAGTACGTGCGAGATCAACCCTGGATAATCACCGGCCGTGTAAAGCGTCTGAAGCGTCGGATCGGCAGCAAGCGCAACCGCTGCCTGCTCGCCGGTCATGGCGGCGGCCGCGACGTCACCACGCACGAGTGGTGCGCCGGGATCCAACTCCTCAGCAGCAACCACTTGCACAGCGTCGGGTGGTACCTGCTGGTCGACAAGCGCGCCCTGCAGGAGCAACTCGCCTTCCGACTCTGGCAATACCGCAACCTGCTGCCCCGCCAAACTCGTAATCCCCTCTAAGTCGTCTCGGCCCATGATCGCCTGACTAGACGTACCAGCCGTGAGCAGCAGCACAATCCAAATTGGTAGCCCGGCAGACTCGAGCCTGACGGCATCGTCGGACGAGACCACTGCTGCATCGACAGCGCCGGATTCCAACGAGCTCTGGAGGTCCGCAAAGGAAGACGCATCGGTCAGCCGTGTACTCAGGCCCTGTTCCCCGAGTAAGCCGTGTATGCCAGCAACGCGCACCATGGCGAGCGTCAGCGATGGGCGTCCTGCGATGCTAAAAATGCTGGGCTCGGCAGGCAGGCTCGCATCGACCGTCGATGGTGGTACGGAAATCGTGAGCGGATCTACCGTCGTGCCGGCCGTCGTCGTCGCGCCGCCCGAGCTACCGCACGCCGCAGCAACCGAGGCCACCACGATGGCACCGAGCAGCACAGCCCCACGGACGTGTCGAATCTCCATTCCCACCTACGCATAATGCCTTGACCCGAGCGTGTCGGTGGTGCATTAGCCGACATGCGGCACACTTTGAGCACGATGGCTTCGACCACGGACTTCTCTCTGACTGCCACTCCGGGGCGCCAACTCCCGGTCGCCGTGCGGGCTGAGGGTTGTCGCATCTGGACAGCGGATGGGCGCGAGTTTATCGACGCCTGTGGTGGCGCGATGGTGATGAGCCTTGGCCATTGCCACCCGCGCCTGATCGAGGCACTCAAGCGCCAGGCCGACGAAGTGACCTTTACCTACCGTTATGCATTCTCGAACGAGCCGATGCTCGAGCTCGCAGACCTGCTCCGAGAGATCTCACCGATGCCACGCACCTGGTCGTTCTTCAACTCGTCCGGCTCCGAATCCGTCGAGTCGGCCATCCACCTTGCCCTGCTTTACTGGCAGTTGCTTGGCCAGCCCGCAAAGACGGAGTTCATCTCGCGCTATCCGTCTTACCATGGCTCGACGATCGCCGCTCTCGGGCTGTCGGGCACGAGCCGTCGCGATTCGTTCGAGGCGTTGTTGACCAAGAACGCGGTCGCTCAGACGCCAAATGCCGATATCCGCGCGCGGCGCACGCCCGCCGACGAGGTCGAATTCGCGATCAAACAGCTTGAGGAGGCGATCGCGGCACGTGGGGCAGACAAGATCGCTGGCGTCTTTCTCGAACCTATCACGGGTGCGAGCGGGGCAGCCGTGACACCCCCAGACGGGTACCTTGAGCGGGTCCGCGAGCTCTGCACGCGTCACGGCCTCTTGATGATTTGCGACGAGACGATCACCGGCTTTGGTCGCACCGGGACGTGGTTCGGTGTCGAGCAATGGGGCGTTTCCCCTGACGTGATCACATTCGCCAAGGGCGTGACGAGCGGTGTGGTGCCGTTCTCCGGCATGCTCGTAGCCGGCGACGTTGCCAACGTCCTGATGGCATCGCCCGACGGATTTCCTGTCGGGCACACGTTCTCGGGCTATCCGCTGGGCTGCGCGGTAGGTGCCGAAATGATTCGTGTGATCCGCGATGAGGGACTGCTTGAGAACGCGCGCCTGATGGGCCAGTGCCTCCGAAGTGGCCTCGAAGCGATCGCTGCCACGACGCCCCATATCGGCGACGTTCGCGGCATGGGCCTCTTGCATGGCATCGAGTTTGTGGAAGACCCAGAGAGCCTCGCTCCCCGTGCTGGCGCAGCTGCGCGCGTCACGGCTGCCGCACGCGACCGGCAACTAATGATCTACCCATGCCCGACCGCCCTTGGCAGTAGCGTGCTCGAGACAGTCCTACTTGCACCACCTTTGAATATCACCAGCACAGACGTCGATCAGATCCTTGAACGACTATCCGACGCGATTGGAGCCGCATGACCGAGATCGATGACGCAGCAGCGATGTACCGGGCAGCGGTCGACGTAGCCCTGACGGGCGAGGTTGGAATGTGCCCCGATTTTGATCGTCACCTGCAAGAAGAAGTTTGGCGTCTGCTCTGCGCCGACCGCGATCGCCTGCTGACGTTCTGTCAGCGCATGGGCATCATCGTCGGCCGCTTGACGACGAGACAGACGCTCAAGAGCGAGAAGCCGATCTTCGAGCTGATCGTGCACGGCGACGATGCGGACACCGTCCGTCAGCTCGCGGGTCGTGATCGGCCGCTGCGGTAGCGCTACGTAGCTCCGACCGGGATCAACTTTGCTTTGGGGTCAGAGCCTTATGCAAAGTTGCGAACTTTGCATAAGGCTCTGACCCCAAAGCAAAGTTGATCGCCTCGGGTTCGCTCTGCCGTACGATCCCGGTATGCCCCGCCGTCCCGTCGTCATCAAGCTCGGTAGTTCGACGCTGGTCGACGCCGATGGGCGCTTGCGTCGCAGCCGACTCGACCGGATTGCCGATGAGATCAGCCAGGTTGCGCAGGGCACTCCGCTGTGCATCGTCTCGTCCGGCGCCATCGCACTCGGCATCGGGGCGCTCAATCGTGCCGAGCGGCCGACGACGGTCGCCGAACTGCAAGCCGCGGCCGCCGTTGGCCAAGCCGTGTTGCAGCAGGCCTGGCAGCGCGCACTTGGGCGCTCAGCTCGTGCGACCGGTCAGGTGCTGTTGGCGGCTGGGGACTTCGAACGCCGCGAGTCGTATCTCAACGCGCGGCATACGATCGAAACGCTGCTTGCCTGGGGTGTCACCCCGATCGTCAACGAGAACGACTCAACAGCCACGCAAGAGATCACCTTCGGCGATAACGACGCGCTGGCCGCACAGGTCGCCGTGCTGCTCGGTGCGCGCCTGCTGGTGCTGCTGACCGACCAAGAAGGGCTCTACACCCGGGACCCGAAGCATCCGGATGCCGCGCTCGTCCGCGAGGTACCCGACCAAGCCGCGCTGGCCGCCATCGAAACGACCTCTGACGGCTCGGCCTGGGGCAGCGGTGGCATGCGCTCGAAGGTCGCGGCAGCAGAGCTCGCGCGTGCAGGCGGCGCAGCCTGCGTGATCGCCAATGGTGGCCGCAGCGGCGCAATCGCCGCGGCCGTGGCAGGCGAGTCGATTGGCACGCGCTTCCCGGCCCGCGCCGATGCACCGTCGGCCTACAAGCTCTGGCTGCTCCACGGCCTGACGACAGCAGGACGCATCGAAGTCGATTCCGGCGCCCGCAAGGCATTGGAGTCGGATGGGGCCTCGCTGCTGCCCGTTGGCATTCGAAGCCTGAGTGGCCGCTTTGCTGCGGGCGATGGCGTCGAGCTCGTCGATGTGAACGGCGCGATCTTTGCGCGTGGTGTCGCCGAGATGGGCAGCGACGAACTCAAGCGCCATGTCGGCAAGCGGGGCGCAGACCCCGCCGTGCATCGCGACCGCCTCGTGCTGATCCAACCAGCCTAGTTCTCCCTCACAGGCGGTATCCTCCGCGCATGAGTGCTACCACCGACATCAGCAGCCGCGGCAGTGCTGCTGCGCGTGCGCTTCGAAGCGCCGACACCGACCTACGCGATGCGGCCCTGCAGGCGATCGCCACGGAGTTGGAGCAGAATGCCGCGGCGATTCTGGCCGCCAACAGTGAAGATGTCGCAGCAGCCGTAGCCTCGAATACCGCAGCCTCTCTCGTAGACCGTCTGACACTCAACGACGAACGCCTGGCAGCGTTGGCCCAGTCGGTGCGCGACATCGCAGCGCTACCCGACCCCGTTGGGCGCGTCATTGAGGATCGTCGCCTGCATAATGGACTCGAACTGAGCAAGGTCTGCGTCCCGATCGGGCGCGTCCTCGTGGTCTACGAATCGCGTCCGAACGTGACCGTCGACGTTGCTGCGCTGTGTATCAAGTCGGGCAACGTGGCGCTCCTGCGCGGCTCGGCCGCAGCAGGGAGAAGCAATGCGGTACTGGGTGACACCGTTCGCGCCGGACTCGTTGCTGTCGGACTGCCGGCCGACGTTGTGATCTCGATCGAGGGATCGCGTGACGACCTTGGCGAGCTCGTCAGCGATGCCAGCACTGCCGACATCGTCGTGCCACGTGGTGGTGAGGCCCTTAAGGACTTCCTGCTCGAGAAGAGCCGCATCCCCGTGCTGGCCGCCGCTGGTGGTATTTGCCATGTCTACCTCGACCGTGACGCCGATGCCGAGATGGCCGTTTCGATAACCATGAATGCCAAGGTGCAGCGGCCGGGTGTCTGTAATGCGGCCGAGACGCTGCTCGTGCACGCCGACCGCACGGATCTGCTCCAGCCTGTCCTCTCCACGCTGCGCGATGCGGGCGTCGAGCT
Source organism: Actinomycetota bacterium (assembly GCA_005798855.1). Classification (GTDB taxonomy): domain Bacteria; phylum Actinomycetota; class Thermoleophilia; order Gaiellales; family F1-60-MAGs149; genus F1-60-MAGs149. Next base: position 5,449 of record SYIF01000032.1, read on the forward strand.
ACGCGGCGACGAGCGCACGCGCGCCGCGATCGACTTCGAGATCAATGCCGCGACCGACGCAGACTGGGATGCCGAGTACCTCGACCTGATTCTCGCCGTCCGCGTCGTCGACGACCTCGACGCCGCCCTCGACCATATTGACCTCCACTCGACCGGCCACTCCGAGGCGATCGTGACCGACTCGCTCGAGGCCTCCCACGCCTTTACCGACGGCGTGGACTCTGCCTGCGTCTACGTCAACGCCTCGACGCGCTTTACCGACGGTGGCGAGTACGGGATGGGTGCCGAGGTCGGCAACTCGACGGCGCGCCTGCACGTGCGAGGCCCGATCGGTCTTGAGGCCCTGACGACGACGAAGTACGTCGTCATTGGCACCGGCCAGACGCGCGGATGAGCACGCCGGCGCGCCCGCTGCGGGTTGCGCTTGATGTCTCGGCGACGCGGCTCGGCTCGGCCGGTGTGGCGCGCACGATCGTGCAGCTCGGAGACGCCCTCGACGCGCGAACTGACGTCGATGTGATCCGACTCGGACTTGGTACGCCACCCAAGAGTGGGAGTGCCGCACGGCGAGCGCTCGCGCTCCGCCTCGATCTGGAGTGGTACCCGCACGGTGTCCGGCGCGAGGCGGCCGCGCGAGGCGCCGACGTCCTCCACCTGCCGCTTCCCCGCGGTCCGCTCTCCCCCGGTTCGCCGCCAACGATCATCACCGTCCATGACCTCGCCGTCGTGCGCTATCCCGAGACATTGAGTGGCTGGAATCGGCACTACTCGCAACGCACGCTGCGACGGGTGTTGACTGCCGCCGACGCAATCGTTGCCGTCTCGGACGACACGGCTGCCGATCTGGCTGCCTTTGCGCCAGCGTTGAGTGATCGCGTCCACGTGATCCCGAACGGCGTCGAGGAGTTCTGGTCCGTGCCTGCTGAGGCTCCAGATGTTGCTGCCCCGTACGTGCTTGCCGTAGGCACTCCCGAGCCGCGCAAGAACCTGGCCCGCCTCGTCCAAGCGATGCAGCGTCGCCAGACTGCCGGCGCGCCCGAGCAGCTCGTGTTGGTCGGTGCCGACGGCTGGGGTGCAGACGAGTTCCCAACCGTTCCGTGGCTGCACCGCCTCGGTCGCGTCGACGATCGCACGCTGCGGAGTCTCTATCAACATGCGGCCGCCGTCGTCGTCCCGTCGTTGCACGAGGGATCTGGTCTCCCGGTGCTGGAGGCATTCGCCGCGGGCGCACCCGTTGCCGCCGCCAAGGTCGGCGCGCTCCCCGAGACCGCTGGTGATGCCGCAATCCTGTTTGACCCGCTCGATATACGTGCACTCGCCGCCGCCATCGACGAGGCCATCGTCGACCGCGACCGTCTAATCCCCCTCGGCCACGCCCATGCGAAGGCGGCAACGTGGTCGGCAGCGGCAGAACGCTACGTCGCTCTGTACAACAGCCTGCACTAGCGACACTTTGGGCCCGGGCCCAGAATGTCGCGACCACTCGCTCCTCTGACACACCAATCGCGCAACGTGACGATTCTGCGATTTGCAACACACCACTGTCACACGCAACCACGCGGGTTTGTTGGCGGTTTCGGACATGGTAGGCCCGGGCCCATTTTGTCCAACGGAGTTTTGGAGTGCCAATTGGCTGCGCGCGGACGACATTTTGGGCCCGGGCCCAGAATGTCGCTACCTCGGTGTATTGGAGGGCGCGAGACCCGGCGACTGGCCCGCGAGGACCGTTGGGTGACGACGGACGAAGCGACCGACGTTGCGCAAATGCCAGACGGTGCGCCTGTCGAAGAACGCGCTGTCGCTGGCGGCCTGGTGCGCATGCACGACTTCGGCGGCGGGCTCCTGCCAGATCTCCCAGCCACGCTGCCACAGGCGCCACTGCAACTCGATCTCCTCGACGTAGAGCGGCGCGAACGCCTCGTCGAAGCCACCGACGTCGTCCCACGCTTCGCGGCGGACCAGCAGGAAGGCGCCAAGCGACCAGTCGACCTGGCGCGCCGAGTAGGGCTCGCCGAGATAGTGGTCGGCCGCAAAGCGCGACGGTGGCAGCAGCTTCCGCAGCGGTGTTCGACGAATGATCGACCCGATCGGCTTGGGAAAGTTGCGGGCCGCCTCCTGGTACGAGCCATCGAGATTGCGTAGCGTCGGCGCGACGAGGCCGCAGCGCGGATGCTCCTCCATAAAGCGCACAAGCCGTGGCAGACATTCGAGTTGCGCGATTGCGTCGGGGTTGACGATCGCCAGGTAGTCGCCCGGAGCGGCGGCAAACGCGACAGCCTGATTCTCGGCGTAGGAACGCGTGTCGGGCTGCTCGACCAGCACGCAGCCGGGATAGTCGGCGCGGATCAGTTCGGCGGTGCCATCGCCCGGGCGGTTCGCGACAACCACGATCGTCAGTGCATCACCCATCCCTTGCTGGCGCAGGCCCGCGATCGCGTCGGGTAGATCGTCGGCCTGACCGGTCGAAGTTACTGCTGCCACGACACTCGCGGGCGCACCTGCGGCCACAGAACGAACGGCACGCTGGCGCTGTGGCGATTCGGCAAGAACCTCCCGCCAGACGGAGACGAGGCGATCGGCTGCAGCCGTCCACGTCAACTCGGCTGCCCGCACGAGACCTGCTGTACGACAACGCTCCCGCACGCTCTCGTCGTCGAGCAGCGTCGCTAGACCATTGGCAATCGCCGACACAGACAGTGGGTCAACCAACACCGCCGCGCCGCCCGCCACCTCGGGCAACGCAGTTGCACCGGCCGCAAGCACGGGCGTACCGCACGCCATCGCCTCCGCAATCGGCAGGCCAAAACCCTCGTAGAGCGACGGGAAGGCAAAGACGCCAGCCGCGACGTAGAGATCTCGCAGCGCAGCCTCGCCCTCCACGTAGCCAACCCGATGTACCGCATCCGTGAGTCCGAGCTTGGTAATGCATTCAGCCAGCTCATCGTGGTCTTGCTTCATGTTGCCGACAAGCACGAGCGGTGGCATCGTACCCCTCGTTTCACGCACGCGGGTGTAGGCCTCGAGCAGGCGCAGCAGATTCTTACGTGGTTGCAGCGCGCCAATAAACAGCACGTAGCCTGGCTCCAAGCCGTGAGCAGCACGCACGCGATCGGCTGCCGTTGGGTCCGGGGCGTAGACCGTTGACACCCCATTGGGAATCGCAATCACCTTCGCGGGGTCAAGCAATGGCTGCGACTTGAGCACATCGAGACGTGCGTGCTCAGAGACCGTCACGACCCGGGCAGCACGCCTCATCGACCACGGCACGATGCGCCCAAAGGCCAGCGCATCGGCTTTGGGCATCAACTCAGAGGCGAATCGATACGACGAGTCGTGAACTGTGACGATTCCCGGGCACGGGAGACTCGGTGGCAAGACGTAGTTGCCGTGGTAAAGAGCGGGTCGGTCGGCTCGAAGGCGCGCTGGTAGGCTGAGCGCGACACGCCGATAGTTCGAACCGATGTCAACAGCAACAGGACGGACGACACCGGAGTCGGTGATCCCCGCTGGCACCTTGGCGACGTCGCGGACATAGGCGAGCACCTGGAAGTCGAGGTCGGTCCGCGCAGCAAGCGCCGTCAGCAATCCCGTCGCGACAGTCTCGTCACCCGTGCGCTGGCGGCCGATCACATCGGCATCAAAGGCAATGATCGACGGCATCGGTCAGCCGACGCGGCCGCCGCGCACAGGGCGCTCGCGCGCCTCGTCCGGGAAGACCGCCTGATCGCCGAGCGAGAGACGCGAGAACTGTAGGAACGACGTGACGAGCCGTCCCGGCGGCCGCGACGCACTGCGGACCGCATAGAACAGGCGCCCGGGCTCGAGCCCCTTAACCGTCGCAGTGGCAAGCTGCTTCTCTTCGAGCTCGCGCTCGACGGCCAGCCGCGAAAGGAACGTCACACCAAGCCCGGCCTCGACGGCAGACTTCGCCGACTCTTGCAGACCCAACTCGGCAACGATATTGAGATCGCGCACCCGCACGCCAGCCGCGCGAAGCTCGCGCTCGACGACGGTGCGGACGCCCGCACCCTCCTGCTGGACAACCAGTTGGACATCGAGCAGGTCGCGCATCTCGATCTCTTGACCGGCAAACGGATGGTCCGTCGGCACGACCAGCACGACCTCGTCGCGCAAGAAGGGCTCAAACACCAGCGAACGATGCGGACGCTCAGCACCAACGATGCCGAACTCGAGTTGGCGATCAAGGATGCGATCGACAATCGTCTCGGTGTCGTCAACACGCAACGAGACGATTACGTCAGGGTTCTCCTTATGGAACGCGCCGAGCAGCGCAGGCAAAATCCGCTCGCCCGGCCCCGTCGATGCACCGACCACCAAGTGGCCCGTCAGCTCGTCGCCCTCGTCTTCCAGGCTACGAAAGAGATCACGCTCGGCCCCGAGAATACGCTGGGCATGGCGATAGGCGACATTGCCGGCCTCCGTCGGCTCGACCACGCGACCCGAGCGATCGATCAGCTGACACCCCAGGCGCTTCTCAAGCGAACGAATAGCCAAGGACACGGCTGGCTGGGTGACGCCGAGCTGCTCGGCGGCCTGCGAAAAACTCGAACGATCAACGACGGCAACAAGGGCTGCGAGCTGTTTCGTATCCATGCTTACCGCTCGACCCTTGGTCCAGCAATACTCTCGCGCAACGGCGACTGGGCGGCATCAAAATAGAGTTGCAAAGCCTCCTCATCTGCGCCTCGATCCAAGGCCAGCTCGATCGCATCGAGACGCTTGCTCAACCACGCCGCCTCGATGCGACCACGGCGTGCGCGCATCAGTTTGTCGTGATGCGTACGCTCGACGGACTCGTCGTCCGAGAACAGGCGCTCGTGCAATTGCTCGCCCGGACGGCGACCAATCACGACGACCTCAATGTCCTTGCCGGGCTCGCGACCCATCAGGCGAATCATGTCGTGGGCAAGATCCCAAATCTTGACCGGGTCGCCCATGTCGAGTACGAAGACGTCGCCTGACTGTCCGACACCGCCGGCCTGGACGATCAGCTGGACGGCTTCGGGGATGGTCATAAAGAAGCGAGTCATCTCGGGGTCGGTGACGGTGACGGGGCCGCCCTCGTCGATCTGACGACGGAAGGTCGGAATCACGGAGCCAGACGAGCCGAGCACATTGCCGAAGCGGACGGCCATAAAGCGCGTGTCGGGATGCTGCTGTGCCTCGGCCTCAACGACGTATTCGCAGAGCGCCTTCGAGGCCCCCATCGCGGTCTCGGAGATGACCGCCTTGTCGGTCGAGACGAGCACGAAGCGCTCGACACCCGCATGGGCGGCGATCTCGGCAAGTGCGCGCGTGGCAATGACGTTGTTGCGCAGCGCGCTGAATGGATTGGCCTCCATAAGTGGCACGTGCTTGTAGGCAGCTGCGTGGAAGATCACGCTCGGCTTAGCCTCGGCAAGGATCTTGCGCATGCGGTCCGAGTCTTTGACGTCGGCCACGCACGAGACGACGTTGGCGATCTCGTGCTCGCGCAGCCACTGATCAATCTCGAAGAGGTTGTCCTCGGCATGGTCGATCAGCGTCAGTCTCGCAGGCGAGAGGCGGCTGATCTGCCGCACGAGCTCTGACCCAATCGAGCCACCCGCGCCCGTTACCACAACGGACTGACCAGCCAAGTACCCACCCATCGAGGCAAGATCAAGGTTGACCGGCTGGCGGCCGAGGATGTCTTCGACGCGGACCTCACGCAGACGCCGCAACAGGTTCGGGTCGCCGTCTAGCAGGTCGTAGAGCCCTGGCAGCGTCTTGACGGGCACCCCCGCGCGGCGACAGGCGTCGACAACGCGTTGACGTGCAGTACCGTCGGCACCCGGCATGGCGATCACGACCTCGTCGGGTGGCGAGGCCTTCAAAATCGCAGCAAGATCGTGCGTCGTGCCATCCACCTTGACGCCGTGGAGGCGCATGCCCTGCTTGCGTGGATCGTCGTCGCAGAGGCGAATTGGAGTCATTCGGAGCGAGCGGTTCGCAAGCATCTCGCGCACGATCACGGAGCCCGCATCGCCAGCGCCGACGACCAACACCTCGCGGCCGCGTGGGAACAACGTGCCACGACCCTCAAGAATCGTGCGGGCAATCGCACGGACGCCAACCGTGCCGAGCAGCAGCAGCAGGAAGTAGATCACGAGGACGCCACGCGGCGGCGTTGCCGCAACGGGTGGGAACAGGTTGGCGTAGAGCGCGACGACGACGACAGCAATCAGGGAGGCGCGCAGCAACAGGCGAACGTCGCGGAGCGAGACGTAGCGCCACCACCGCGTGTAGAGTCCATTGAGAACGAAGACGGCGACCGTCAGCACCACAACCCACGGCAGTGTCGCCCAAAACAGCGTGTTGGCCCAGATCGGCACCACGTCGAAACGCAGCTGGAATGCGAGCCACCATGCCGCCGCGGCAACAGCAGCATCAGCCGCTAGATGACCGAGCCGATGCCAGGAAGGGAAACGCATATCAGCAATCATTATAGGTGCGTAGCGGTTCCCCTGCATGTCCTAGGCGACGGTTCGATAACGGGGGCGGACATGACAAGTGCGCACTTGTCATGTCCTCGGGCCAATTCCAAGCCTGACTTGATCCCGCTGGGTTAGACGAGGCCGTTGAGCGCCAGATCCACCAGCAGGGCGGGATCGCGCAGCGTCGGGGCGGCGGTTGGCACGCGGGGAGCAATCACGAGGTCCTCCACGCGCGTCAGCTGCTGGAGTCGACCGTCGGCGATCAGGACCCGATCGACAGCACCGAGCGTGCCAGCGAACGTCGTCCAGACGGGCGTGCCGAGCACGACAGCCTCGCGATTCATCGTGCCTCCCGCCGAGACGACGAGGTCGGCCGTCGCGACAAGGCTGCGCGCATCGACGGCGTGCTCGGGCACGATCACGCGCGGCACGTTGTGTGCACGGACCGCCGCGCCCTGCTCTGCGGTGCGCGGCAAGACCACTTGGTCGACACGAGGGTCTGCCGAGAGCGTCTCGAGCACCTGATCGAAGAGCGGATTATCCCTGCGGTGATACAAGGCGAGCTCGGGCGGCGGCCGCATGATCGCCAGCAGGGCATCGGTTCGGACGCCAAGGCTTTCGCGCACCGACGGATCGGCTTGGAAGCCCCACAGCGCGTACTCCTCCTTGAGTCCCGGAAAGCGCACGACCTGTGAGGCGCGCGCGCCGTGCGCGGTGATCGCCTCGACGGGGATCGCGTCGGGGATCAGTACGCGCGAGGCAAGCCGACAGTTGACGCCATGCTGCACACGCGCACCCTCGTAATCGAACATCGTGACTGTGGGAAAGCCCAAGAGGCGCGCGACGACAGGCTGATCCGTCGAACCGTGCGCCAGCCCGACGTCAAAGTTGCGGCTCTTCGCCCAGCGCCGCAGGACATGCACGCGCCCGGCAGCAGCACGACCCTTCCCGATCCGCGAGCGCCCGCCATGACTGCCAATCTCCTCGACCTTGAGGCCATGCATGGCGGCCAGCTCGGCCGTCTGCCCATACGGGCGGGCCGTCAGCTCGACCGTCGCGCCGCGTGCTTCCAGCACGCGCACCATCGGCGCCAGCACCGGGACGTGTGGCGCGTTGGTGAGGTCGATCCAAACGCGCATCGCGCCTTACGCGATCGGTACCAGCGCGGCCTCGAGCGCACCGACAAGGGTCGCCTGATCGGCCGGGGGCAGCGTCGGGTACATCGGTAGCGCGAGGCACTCGCGGGCAGCACGCTCGGTCTCGGGCAGGCTTCCGACCGCGTAGCCAAGGTCGGCGAAGACCGGCTGGAGGTGATGCGGCGTGTCGTAGTAGACGACGTTGCCGACGTCTGCCGCCTTCAAGGCAGCCTGCACTGTCCCGCGATCCTGACAACGGGTGACGTAGAGGTGATAGATCGGGTCGGCACCGGGCGCTGTGCCCGGCAGCTCGACGAAGCGACCAAGGCCTAGCTCGTCATAGCGCGCCGCTGCGGCCCGACGCAGGTCATTCCAGCCAGTCAACTCGGGGAGTAGGACCCGCAAGATCGCAGCCTGTAGCTCGTCGAGTCGGGAGTTCATCCCGATCTGCGTAAACGTACGCTTGTCTTTCGAACCGTGGAAGCGCAACTCGCGGATGCGCTCGGCAATCTCGGTGTCGTTCGTGGTGATGAGACCGCCGTCGCCAAAACCACCGAGGTTCTTGGTCGGGAAGAACGAGAACGTCGCGATGTCGCCGATTGCACCGCAGCGAACGCCGTTGAGCGATGCTCCGTAGGACTGCGCCGCGTCTTCGATCAGGATCAGGTCGTGACGATCCGAGATTACTCGCAACTCCGCCATCGGTGCGGGATGGCCAAACAGATGGACGGCCATGATCGCCCGCGTACGCGGGGTGACAGCAGCCTCAACAGCGGCCGGGTCGAGCTGATACGTGTCGGCATCGATATCAGCGAAGACCGGCGTTGCCCCCACGGCGCCGATCGATTCGGGAGTCGAGAAGAAGGTATAGGCCGGGCAGATCACCTCATCGCCAGCGCCAATGTCGTAGGCACGCAAGGCGAGGATCAAGGCATCGGTGCCGTTGGCAACACCAACCGCGTGCGCAACACCAATATCTGCAGCAGTTTCGGCCTCGAAGGCCTTGACGTTGGGACCAAGGATAAAGACGCCACTGCGAATCACCTCATCGACAGCAGCCGAAATGCGGTCGTGCAGCGGCTCCCATTGGCCGCGCAGATCCATCAATGGAACACCCATGTGCGGCAGGATACCGTCCTCGCCGGGATGGGGCGGTAGGCTGTACGCGTGCCGGAGATGCCACGCATGGTTACGGATGCCACTGGCGTCGACGAGGTCACCGCTGCGGCGCGCAACGCGGGCACCTGCACGCTCGATACGGAGTTCCTCTGGGAGAAGACATACGCGCCCCAACTGTGCCTCGTGCAGGTCGGCGTTGGTGACGAGATTTGGCTGATTGACCCGCTCGCCGGTGCACCGCTCGAGCCGCTCGGCGAACTTATCGCCGACCCAGCGGTCGAGAAGTTGATGCACGCTCCTTCCGCCGATTTGATTGCGTTTGGACTGCACTTCGGCACGCTTCCCGCCAACGTGTTCGATACGCAGATTGCCGCGGGCTTCGTGGGACTCACAGCCAGCGCCAGCCTCGATCGCCTGCTCGAGGCCGTCTTAAAGGTGCGCCTCGACCACAACGAGACGTTCTCCGATTGGAGCCGCCGGCCGCTCAAAGAGACGCAGATGCTTTATGGCGCCGACGACGTCCGCTACCTCGCGCCGCTCGTGGCTGCGCTGCGCACATCGCTTGCCGAGCGAGGTCGATCCGAGTGGGCTGCTGCCGACATTACCCGCCGCTTTTGCTCCGTCGATAGTGCCGGTGGCGACCCCGAACGCGCCTGGCGCAAGGTGCAGCGTCGCGGACGCCTGTCGCCGCAGGCACAGGCTGTGCTGGTGGACGTCGCTGCGTGGCGCGAGATCTCGGCTCGCCGTCGCGACCAGCCGGCTGGCTGGGTGATGAAGGACCCAACCGTTGTTGAGGTCGCACGCGCGATGCCACGCTCGGCCAACGACCTGCAGCAGATCCGCGGGATGGGCAAGAGCCTTGGCGAGCGCGATACCGCCGAGCTATTGGCTGCGGTCGCAAATGGTCTGACGCGCACACCGCCACCCGCCGAACGTTCCGTCCCTCAGCGCATCGCCAAGCAGGTCGAGGCAGTCGCCACGCTGGCCGTGCCGATGGCTCGGATTCGCTGTATCGACGCCGACCTCGCACCCGAACTCGTTGCCAATCGTGCCGATCTTGATCGGTTCCTCGAGGCGGTCGTGGCGGATGAGGACCTCTCGACGTTGCCGCTTGGTCAGGGCTGGCGCAAAGAGTTGCTCGGCGACGATCTGATTCACCTCGTGGCTGGCAAGGTCAGCCTGTCGTTGAACCAGAGTGCGCCCTTTCTGCGCATCGAAGACCGCCAGCGATGAACGCACGGCGCCTCGCCTTGTCGGTCGGAGTCGGCATCTTTACGCTGCTCGTCATCGCGGCCCCAACGGACTTGATCCCCAACCCGATCTTTGGCCGTCAAATCGAGGCGACGGTCTGGGCCTTGCCCGTCGCACTGCTGACTGCCGTGTTGGCCGGCGTGCTGATCGCGCTCCCCCGCCCCTCCAGCTGTCGACCCGCGACACGCACCGGCTACGTCGGTGGCACGCTCAGTTATCTCGCGATCGGGTGCCCAACGTGTAACCACGTCGTCGTGCTCGCGCTGGGAACGACCGGTGCAATGGCCTGGTTCGCACCAGTTCAGCCATACCTCGCTCTGATCGGATTGGCGATCCTCGGCGGCGCGATTCTACACCGGGTCTGGCTGGTGCGTGAGGCGGACACCACATCCGCGCGGTTGTGATGTCCGCCTAAGGAGCAGCGGCAACTACTAGGACAGCCAATAGCCCGCAGGCGGACATCACAACCGCGCGGATGTGGTGTCCGCCTCGCGCAACGACGCCTCGGGATCGTCGTTGACGACCCGGTAGTACGTGTCGCGCTGGATCGGCTTGTAGCCCGCGTTACGAATGATGCGGCAGAAGTCCTCGCTCGTTGCGCGGTACGTCGTACCAGCACGCGAGACGACGTTCTCTTCGAGCATCACGGAGCCGAGATCGTCGGCGCCGAAATGCAGGGCAATCTGGCCGATCTTCATGCCCTGCGTCACCCAAGACGACTGGATGTGAGGAATGTTATCGAAGTAGAGGCGCGAGACGGCCTGGACCAAGAGGTACTCAAACGAGGTTGGCGTCTGGTTGACGGTCTTGCCGAGCTCGGTGTTATCGGGCTGGAACGTCCACGAGATGAAGGCGCGGAAGCCGGGAACCTCGTCCTGCAGTTCGCGGATGCGTCGGAAGTGCTCGACGCGCTCCTCGAGCGTCTCGACGTGGCCGTACATCATCGTGGCGGACGTCGTCATGCCCTGGCGGTGCGCCTGGCGCATAACTTCTAGCCACTCGTCACTCTTCGTCTTCTTCGGAGCAAGGATCTTGCGCACGCGATCGACGAGAACCTCGCCACCACCGCCCGGGATCGAATCGAGACCAGCATCGCGCAGGCGCGAGATCGTGTCGGCGAGGGAGAGATCAGCGCGGCGCGCGATGTACGTCACCTCGGGCGGCGACAGGGCGTGCATGTGGAACTTCGGATAGCGCTCTTTGATGTCGCGGAACAGGTCCTCGTACCACTCGATCGATAGCTCGGGATTGTGGCCACCCTGCATCAAACAGCCGGTCCCACCAACTGTGATCGTCTCTTCGATCTTCGCGAAAATGATGCGCTTTGGAAGTACGTAGCCTTCGCGCGTGTCGCCGGGCTTACGGTAGAAGGCGCAGAAGTTGCAGTCGGTCACGCAGACGTTCGTGTAGTTGATGTTGCGGTCGACGATGTACGTGACCTCACCCGGATTCGCCTTGCGATTGCGGATCTCGTTCGCCGCCGCACCGATCGAAACCAGGTCGCGCGACTGCATCAACGTCAAGGCATCAGCATCGGACAACCGCTCGCCCGCGAGCACACGATCAAGAACCTCGGTGACGGTGCGAGTGGAATCGACGACGGCCATTAGCCTCTTGCTCCTTGCGTTGCTCCCGCGAACTCGAGCGTGGGAACCGAATCGATGATGCCCGCTTCTGCGGCTAGGGCGAAGTATCGCTGCAATCCCTCGCGCTTGCGGTCGCTAAAGCCGTAATGGAGGTGCTCGAAGTAGCGGGCGAGGTAGCCGGCGGGAAAGTTGTAGCGCTCGGCAGCAGCCTCGGCGACCAACGCGGCGTGCTCCGAGGCATCCGCAACGGCAGACGCGAGCGCGTGATCGAGGGCGAGTAGGCGATCGACTGCAACGGTCCTGCGTGCAGCCCAGACGGCGAACACCATCGGTAGCCCGGTGCGCTCAAGCCAGAGCTCGCCGAGATCGTGGTGTGGCGTCGGGTCGTCGATGCCTGAACGCAGAGCCTCGTCGCCGATCAAGAGCGTCGCGTCCGCCGGCCGGCCCTCGGCGCGAATCTCGACGTTCGGAAACAACACTCGCACCAGCGCAACCGACGCGGCGCTCTTGGCAGTCACGGCAATCGAGGAGATCGCTGGCAGCGGGACATCCGTGACGAGGTTGACCGAGTCGACCTCGCCCTCAGAGGCGATACAAATCGACGGCAACAAAATCCAGTCAGCCGCGTTGTGCGCGTAGGCGATGCTGGAGACGTTGGCGACATCCAGCTCGCCCGCGGCAAGCAGCGCGTTGAGTCCCGTCGGCACGGCAAGCGTCTCCTCGATCGTGCCAGGCTCGAGTCGATGCTCGAGCGACCACGCCAGCGGGAAGGTATTAATGAAATCTACCCGGCCGACGCGCAGGGGGTTCACCGATCCCACCGCCGCAACTCGTTGTAGAACGTGTCGCGCTGAACGGGAACCTTGCCGGCCTCCTGAATGACACGGACGAGGTCGGCAACCTTCTCCTCCGTCGGCGTCACAGCACCGGCGGCGTGGGCGATCTTCTCCTCGACGACGGTGCCCTGAATGTCATTCGCTCCGAAGGAGAGGCCAACCTGGGCGAGCGGCGTGGAGATCATGATCCAGTACGCCTTGACGTGCTCGATGTTGTCGAGCATCAGGCGCGAGACAGCGATCATCTTGAGATCGTCCTGGCCGGTCGAGAACTTCCAACCACGACGCTCGAAGACCGTGTTCTGCGGGTGGAACGGCAGCGGGATGAAGGCCATGAAACCCCCCGTCTCGTCCTGCAAATCGCGCAGCGACAGCAGGTGCTCGATGCGCTCCTCGTACGTCTCAACGTGGTTGTACAGCATCGTGCAATGCGTCTTGAGACCCAGGTTGTGCGCGATGCGATGCGTCTCGAGCCACTGTGCACCCGGCTCCTTGCCCGGCGCGATGATCTTGCGCACCCGCGGCGAGAAGACCTCGGCGCCACCACCAGGCAGCGTGTCGAGACCCGCGTCGATCAGTGCGCGCAGCACCTCCTCGTGGTTGAGGTCGGAGGTGCGCGTCATGTGATGAATCTCGGAGGCCGTAAAGAGCTTGAGGTCGACGCCCGGAAGGCCCTTCTTGAGGGCCGCGGTGATGTCGACGTAGTACTGGAAATCGAGGTGGGGATTCTCGCCACCGACCATGTGGATCTCGGTGAAGTCCTGCGTCGAACGTACCTCTTGGGCGTGCGCGACGAGGTCGTCGATGTCCCACATGACCGCGTCGGCCTGCTTCGACGTGCGAGCGAAGGCACAGAACTTGCACTTGACCCGGCAAATCGTCGTGTAGTTGAGGTACAGGTTGTTGACGAAGAAGACCTCGTCGGTGCCGCCGCGCTGACGGCGTGCGAGGTCGGCGAGGGCGCCAAGCTCGAGCACGTCGTGCGACTCGAGCAGCGTGATGCCGTCGTCCAAATCGAGGCGTTCGCCCGCGACAACCTTCTCGCGAATCTCCTGAAGTTCCGTAGTGCGCGTGATGGTGGCCAAGTCAGATTCCCGTCGGTGGTGTTCTATGTATCGCGGTCGACAACACCACGGACGACCATCCGCAAGGGCGTCGTGTCGAGGTCGCCGGTGATCAAATCAAGAGCCTCTTCGGCCGTCCGAACGAGCTCACGGGCCGTGTCGCGCGCCTCTTCGAGCGCGCCCAGTTCTCCGACGCGAGCCAAGAGAGGATGCACTGCTGCTGGCTCTGGCTCGCGACGCAACGCCTCGGCAATTTCGGCGTCGGCGCGCGCGGCGTAAAGTAGTGGCAGCGTTGCCGTACCACCGATCAGGTCCGTGCCGAGCACCTTGCCGGTCGCGGTGGAGAGCCCGTCACAGTCGAGGATGTCATCGGCAACTTGGAAGGCGAGCCCGAGCAGGCGCCCATACTCGGCAAGCGCCTTGGCATCGGCATCGCCAAGACCGCCGAGGCGACCACCAAGCCCGCAGGCTGCCGCGAACAGACGTCCTGTCTTGAGCGTGCAGCGATCGAAATACTGCTCCGGCGTCGTCTCGGGACGGCGCGTCTGCAGCATCTGCAGAGCCTCGCCTTCCGACAGGCCGAGTGCGGCCTGGGCCAACAAGACGAGGCTGTCGATGTCGTCGGTCTCGGCGAGCACCGCAAACGCTCGCGCAAACAGAAAATCGCCCGTCGCACCCGCGATCAGATCGCCGTGCTGCGCCCACACGGTCGGACGCCCACGACGCAGCGAGGCGTGGTCGAGCACGTCGTCGTGCACAAGCGTGGCCATGTGTACGAGCTCAACAGCGCTGCCAGCCCGGATCAGGTTCTCGGCGGACTGCCCCGCGGCGGGAGACGAGAGCAGGACCAGCAATGGGCGTAGGCGCTTACCACCGGCCGCCAGCGTCTCGGCGGCCGTCGCTGCCGTCGAGCCGCCAACCCACGCGACATCGTCAACCAGGCGCTGCTCGACTCTCTTGAGGTAGTCGCTGATCCCCGGTAGGGCCAAGAGGTTGGCGTAGGTGATCGTGCTCATGCGGCGCTCCGTCGAACCGTGCCGACGTGGAGCGCCACGATGCCACCGCCGAGGGTACGAAAGCGCACGTCTTCGAGGCCAGCCTCGTACATCACGTGCGCCAGGCTCGTGGTCCCCGGAAAGCGCTTGACCGACGCAGGCAGATAGGTGTAGGCCGCGTTCCCCTTGTCGACGAGCCGCCCCACACCGGGAACGAGGCGATCAAACCAGAGCGAATGGAACTTCGAGACGACACCAGACTCGGGCGTGGTGATCTCGAGGCAGACAACCTTGCCACCCGGTCGGACGACGCGAACGAGCTCGCGAAAGCCGAGCCCAAGGTCGGCGACATTGCGGATGCCAAAGGCCACCGTCGCGGCTGCGAAGCGGTCGTCTTCGAAGGGCAGGTCCAGCGCATCCCCGTGGATTAGCGTGGCCTGGTCGACGCCGTGCTTGGCAATCTTGAGACGACCACGATCCAGCATGCGGTCTGCAAAATCGAGCCCAACCACTTCACCACTCGGGCCGACGCGCTTAGCGAGCTCGAGCGTCAGATCGGCTGTGCCACAGCAACAATCGAGCACGCTGGCACCCGCGCCAACCTCGGTCGCCTCGGCTGCGAGGCGACGCCAGCGGACGTCCAGCCCACCCGTCATAACGCGATTCATCGCATCGTAGGGACGGGCGATCCGATCGAACATCGCCTGCACGCGCTCGGGAGGCAGCGTGCCCGCTTCGGCGCTGTATTTGACGGGGAGATTGTCATCGCTCATGCGTCAGAGCCCCAGCGCGGCAAGAGTTCGTTGTCGATGCCACAGAGGTCGAGCACGCGACCCGCGACGAAATCGATCGCGTCGTTCAACGTATCCGGGTGCGTATAGAAGACTGGCATGGCGGGGGCGATGATCGCGCCGGCCTCGGCCAGCGCCGTCAGGGTTCGCAGGTGCAAAAGCGAGAGCGGCGACTCGCGTGGTACGAGGATCAGCTTGCGCCGCTCCTTCAGCGCCACTCCGGCAGCACGGTGAATAAGGTTGGCTTGGCTCGTGGAGGCGATCGTGCCGCACGTCGCCATCGAGCAGGGGCAGACCACGTAGGCATCGACCTTGGCAGAACCCGAGGCATAGGGAGAGAACCAGTCCTCCTCATCGTAGAGCGTGGCTTGGCCGCCGCCGTACTCGGTCAGTAGGCGTTGGATCGCCTCAGGGCCCGGGATCGAACGATCGCGATATACCTCCCACGCGATCACCTCACCCGCCGCTTTGGAGGCGCAGACACCGATTTCGGCCCCCGCGGCCGCCAACCCCGCGAGTACGCGGGCGGCATACGGTGCGCCAGAGGCGCCGGTGATTCCAAGGAAGACTCGCATAGTCAGTAACAGGCGTTGCGTGCAGGATACGACAGTACGGGGTTGTGCCCCGCTAGGTGATTCGTGACCCGCCGCCGGGCGGATGCTCCGGGCTTTGACCGTCGCTCACTCGGACCGCGCTAGCCGCCCGTAAACGACGGACGGCCGGGTGGTGCCACCCGGCCGTCGCCACCATCAAAAACGTGTCTACGCGTAGGCTACGGACCGGCCGCACTGGAGGCGTTGCCGGCGAACAAGCCGCCCGCCTTCTCGCACGAGGCCGGATAGTCCTTAGCGGTGGCCGCATTCGGGCCTGGCGTCGTGCCAACTGCAGCCGACCAGGTGGCGACATATCCAGCGAGGCACGAGATCTCGTCTTCCGTGTACGTCGCCTTAAAGGCCGGCATGGAGCCTTGGCCATTTGTGATCAGCGCTAGCGCCGTCGCGTAGTCCGGCTTCGCCTCATCGAGCACTGGCCCAACGTTGCCAGCAGTGCCCGCGTTAGCGAGCACGTGACACGTCGAACAGGCACCGGCCGCAAAGGCTGCTGCCCCCGGCTCAGTTGACGCCGCACCTCCCTCGGCCGGAACCTTCGACCCGTAGAACGTCAACGTCAACAACACGATCGGGACCATCACGCCGATCGAAAGCGCAATCGGCCGACGCGAGAGCCGACGATCGGGGTTTCGGTCGATGAACGGCCAGCCGATCAATAGCACCATCCAGATCGTCGGGATGATGATCGTGCCGACGATCAGCAACTCAGGCGTCTTGAAAATACGCAGCAGCTCGAAAAGAAAGAAAAAGTACCAGTCAGGCTGCGGGTGGTAACCCAGCACACCCGGATCTGCTTTCGCCTCGTAGGCAGGTCCGAGCAGACCGCCGGTGCGCTCGGCCATTGGATCGGTTGGGATTGCCCCAAACTGCGCGTACCAGAGAATCGTAATCCCCATGATCAGGGCCACGACGATCAGACTGACGATCGTGTCATGGAAGACGACATGCGGGAAGAACGGCTTACCGTGACGCTGTTGGAAGGCGTACTCGCGCTGATACCCCTCGCGACGTTCGCGTGCAGTGAGACGTGGCATTAGACGTCACGCTCCGTTGGCTCCATGCGCGACCAGGGCGGCGATGTCACACCGAGCCGGACGACAAGCAGCATGTGCAAGAAGATCAGGCCGCCAATAGCACTTGGCAACACCAGCATGTGCAACGAGTAGAAGCGCGACAGCGTGTGGGTACCGATCTCTGGGCCCACCATCAGGATGTACGAGAGTGCCGGTCCGAGGATCGGCGCCGTGCCGTTGATGTTGACGCCGACGATCGTGGCCCAGTAGGCGCGCTCGTCGAACACAAGTAGGTAGCCGGTAAACGACATGCCCATCACGAGGATGAAGATGATGGCGCCCGTGATCCATGTCATCTCGCGCGGGTACTTGTACGCACCGAAGAGGAACGTGCGTCCCATGTGCAGGAAGAGCAGCACCACCATGACGGACGAACCCCACTTGTGCATGCCGCGCACGAGCCAACCGAGCGTGGCCTCGTTGGTGATCCACTGGATCGTCATCCACGCGGTTTCCGGAGTCGGCTGGTAGTACATCGCCAGAATGATTCCGGTCGTCGCTTGCAAGATGAAAACGGTGATGAGTGCCGAGCCGAGCGTCTGCAGCCACGAGATGTCCTTGGGAACGTTGCGGAACAACATGTACTTGCCGAACGAGATCGCGCCAGAGCGCTCCTCGACCCAGTCGACCGGCAACATCGCGATTTCTTTTGGTGGCGGAAGTAATGTGGACATCGTAATTTCCTGACTCAGGCCGGCGTTGGGTAGAGCCAACCGAGGAGCCCGCCAACGGGCGCACCGGGTAGCTTGAAGGTGTCGGTCATGACGACTTTGCCGTCAACATCTTGGGTTGCAAACGGGCGGCCGACGTAGAGCGTGCCGTCTTCAACCTTGTACTCGAAGCGGTTGAGCGGGCGCACCGGCGGGCCGGCGGTGACGATGCCCTCGGTGTCGTACTGCCCGCCGTGGCACGGGCAGGCGAAGTTCGTGGTCTTAAACTGGACCGGGCAGCCAAGGTGCATGCAGACGTTCGAGATGATCGTGAACTCTTCGGCACCATCGCGGCGCACGTAGGCGACTCGACGATCGAGCTCTCCGAGCTTGCCGCGCTCGAAGATGACGGGCTCGTACGTGCCCGCTTTGAAGTCTTTATTGTCGGCCGGACCGAAACTTGCCCAGTACCAGTCCTCCGAGGCGAAGGAGGGTCCGAGGACGAAGCCCACAACGGGAACAGCGATGGCAACACCAATCAGGCCACCAAGGCCGACGGTTGCGCCTGTCAAAAACTTGCTGCGACTAATGATCGCACGCGGATCTGCCGGGTCACCATACGAAGATGCCCCAGCTTTAACAGTGTTCTTAGCCACGTGCAATACCTCCAGACACATAGGTATCTTGGGGGTGGTGCCCCTGTGCTGTCAAAATCGACACGAAACGCACAATCCCCAAGCCGATCATTTTGCACTCGTTTCGGTGTGCTGGAGTGAGCACGAATTGATGCAGTAGCGCATTCCTGTCGGCCCTGGACCATCTGGGAAGACGTGTCCAAGATGGCCGCCGCAGCTCTTGCAGACGACCTCGATGCGACGCATGCCGTGCGCGTTGTCTTCGCGCGACCCCACGTTGTCGTCGAGCACGGGGCGCGTGAAGCTGGGCCAGCCGGTGCCCGAATCGAACTTGTCGTCCGAGTGAAAGAGCTCTGTCCCACAACCAGCACAGGCGTAGACGCCCGGTGCGTGGTCATCGACGTAGGCGCCGGTAAACGGCGGCTCGGTTCCTTGCTGGCGAAGCACAGTGTACTGCTCCGGCGTCAGCAACTGGCGCCATTCTTCGTCTGTGCGTTCCACGCTCACGATTTTCTCCGGCAGTGTGCTCGGTCGTAATGTCCGTCTGCGAGCATACCCAGCGATGTCACCGGAGTGGCCATCTAGCGGACGCTCCCCGGCATCTCAATGCCAAACGAAGCCCACCGCGCATCGACCTGCGCCTTCACATCGGCGGGAATCCGATTGACCTCAGGCCAGCCACGCTCATACCCCTCGCCCTCCCACACTGCCGTTGCGTCAAAGCCGATCTTGCCTCCGAGCGCCTTGATGCGAGCAGCATGGTCGAGCTGATCAATTGGACCGTAAGACATCAGAATGTCGTGGGCAGGATCGACGTTGGCGCCGAGTTGCCAGACGACCTCGGTGTAGTTGTGGACGTCGACCCATTCGTCGACCACAATCACGGCCTTCGTCAACGACAATAGACCGGTACCCCAGATTGCGCTCATCACCTTTTGCGCATGCCCGGGGAAGCGCTTCTGAATCGAGACGATCACGCAGTTATGAAACGTGCCGGCGTAGGGAATGTCGTAATCGACGACCTCGGGGAGCGTCACGCGGACGGCCGGCAGGAAAATTCGCTCGGTCGCCTTGCCAAGCCAGAGGTCCTCGCACGGCGGCGGGCCAACGACGATCGACGGATAGATCGGATTGCGGCGCGATGTGATCGCCGTCACGTGCATGACCGGAAAATCATCGACGGGCGTGTAGTAGCCCGTGTGGTCTCCAAACGGACCCTCGGGCTTCGTCTCACCCCGCACGCAATAGCCCTCAATGATGATCTCCGCATTCGCGGGGACCTGCAGGTCGACAGTCTTGCACTGGACCACATCGATCGGCTTATCTCGCAGCCAGCCAGCAATCATGTACTCGTCGATGTGCTTGGGCAGCGGCATCGACCCCGAGTACGTCGTAATCGGATCGGTTCCGAGCGCGAGCGCGACTTCCATGCGTCCCTCGCCTCCGCGATGATCGGCAGCGGCGTCCTTGTGCATTTGCCAATGCAGACCGAGCTCATTCTTGCTGTGCTTTTGGAGCCGATACATGCCAACGTTGCGGCCGCCAGTGACGGGATCCTTCGTAATCACGTTGGCAAGCGTCAAGTAGGGGCCACCATCGTTCGGCCACTGGAACTGGATCGGAAGGAGGTCGAGATCCGGCTCGGGCCAGACGACCTCTTGGCAGGCACCAGAGCGCACGACCTTGGGACGCGCATCCGCAACACCTTTGAGACGGCGGAGCGCCTGCACCTTGTCCTTGAGTCCCTCCGGCGGCTTGAGGTCGAGCAGCTCGGCAATCTCGTCACCAATCGAATCGAATTCGTCTCGGCCGAGCGCCAGCAGCATGCGTCGCTCCGTGCCGAACTGGTTGATCAAGAGCGGGATTTTCGAACCCTTGACGTTGCTGCAGAGCAAGGCCGGGCCGCCACCCTTGAGCGCGCGATCGGCGATCTCTGTGATTTCGAGATACGAGTCGACCTCTTGAGTGATCTCGACGAGTTCGCCCTCACGTCGTAGCATTGCGATCCAGTCGCGGAGATCCTTTGGACCGTTCATCAGGCATCCCCCATCAGGCGCCGGTGCTCCAGCAGCGGACTGACCGCATCCGCGTCGGAGACCAGTGCGCAAAGCATCGTGGGGTCGCCGCTGCGCAGAGCCTCGCGCGCCTCAAACAACGCGTCACCACGCGGACCCGCAAGGTGGCGGGCCGTGGCGAGCCACAACTCGGCGTCGACAATCACGCCGCCCTCTGCCCGCAGATGTGCGGCCAAGGAGACGAGGTCGGCAAGCGCAGCGATCGCCTCGACGTCGCCGGCGACACAGACCTGCACGAGCCCAGTGGCATAGAGGTAGTCGCCAAGCAGGAGTGCCTGCTCGCGGTCAGGTGCGGCAAATGCACGTCCGCGCGGGGCATGGTGCACGAGGTAGCCCTCGTAGATCGTCTCTACGCCGTCGGCAAAAACCTCGCCCGCAATCGGCCCAAACAGATCTTCGCCGTCGCGTTCCGACAGGTCGATCAGCGAGCGCGCCCAGACCTCGCTGCTGCGCGCAGCCGCGCCGACGATACGATCGACCCGCGACGAGGTGTCTACGCCAGCCATCGAGCAACATCCACGGCGCTGTAGGTGATGACCGCACGAGCACCAGCACGGCGGATGGACACGAGCGACTCGAGCATCGCCGCGTCGAACGCGAAAGCCCCAGCGTCCGCGGCGTGGCGCAACATCGCGTACTCGCCCGACACTTGGTACGCAAGCACGGGCAGATCGCTCTGCTCCGAGAGGTCAGAGATCACATCGAGTGCGGTAATTGCTGGCTTGACCATCAACATGTCTGCACCCTCTTCTTCGTCGATCAGCCCCTCGCGGACGGCCTCGATTCGGTTAGCTGGATCGAGCTGGTGCGAGCGTCGATCGCCGGCTGAAGGAGTCGAGTGCGCGGCATCACGGAACGGCCCGTAGAGGGCCGAGGAGAACTTCGAGGAGTAGGCCAAGATGCCGACAGATTCGGCAAAGCCCTCCTCGTCGAGCGCATCGCGGATGACGCCAATGCGTCCATCGAACATGTCGGAGGGCGCGACGAGGTCGGCACCGGCTTGGGCGTGAGCGACGGCCGCGCGCGCAAGCGCCGGCAGCGAGGCATCATTGAGAATCTCACCGTTCGGACCGACGAGCCCGCAGTGGCCATGGCTCGTGTACTGGCAGAGGCAGACGTCGGTGGCGATCACGAGTCCCGGCGCAGCCGAGCGAATCGCACGCACCGCCGTCGGCGTCGGACCATTCGGATCCCAAGCAGACGTACCCTCAGCATCCTTCTCCTCGGGCAGGCCGAATAGCAACACGCCGCTGACATCGAGCGCCGCCGCCTCAACTGCCAACTCGGCTGCGAGGTCGGGCGTGACGCGATCGACGCCAGGCAAGGCACCAATTGGCTCACGACGACCCTCGCCGGGCAACACAAACAGCGGCAAGATCAACTGCGCAGGCGTCAGCACGGTCTCGCGCAGCATGGCGCGGAGCCCAGGCGTGCGGCGATTACGGCGTGGTCGGCTCTCAGGGAACACGCTTGAAGGGTAGGCGAGGTCGTGCTGCCACGGCGCCTACTCAGTCCCGCAGCAAGACCTAATCGTTCACCGTGGTCTCTGTCAACGCGCCCGTGTCGACCGGAATTGTCTCCGTGACGTCGGTGAAGACCTCGACCGTCTCCGTGACGTCCGTAAAGACCTCAAACGTCTCGACGGGCACGGTGTCCGTGATGACGCCCGGCAGTGGCAGCGACTCATCGGTCACGGTCAGCATCAACGCGTCGGGCTGCGGCAGCGTAAACGTCGGAATGCCCGTGGTGTCCGCGGTATCCGCCGGCGAGTCACTTGCGAAGAGGTCTCCCCCATTGATCGCGGCAGCAGCAAGCACGACCGCCACCAGGGCGATCGCCCCGACGATCACCGCCAAGGCTGCGTCCGAGATTCCGCGCCGAGGCGTCGTTGGCAGCGGCGGCGCAAGCACAGGTGCTGGCATCAAGTCGAGTGGAAGCTCGACACCAGCCAGCACACGCAGGCGCTCCGCAACCAGCGCAGCGGGCGGTGGCGGTCGGTGAGGATCGTCGGACAAGAGCGCGAGCATCAGACCGTTCAAGGCGGGAGCAATCTCGGGCGCAAAGCTGGCGGGCGAGGCCGGTGGCTGCGTCGGCTCGTGACCCGTCACCAACAGGTAGAGCATGGCACCCAACGCACGAACATCGCTGGAGGTCGTCGGGGAGAGCGCTCCGGTCGCGATTGCCACGGCCCGTGCCAGACCAGCGCCCATCACGACGGGGCGGCCCGAGGCGTCGAGCACAACGGCGTCGGCAACCAGACCGCCGTGGGTCTGGCCAGCCGCATGCAACGTCGCCAACGCATCTGCGATATCCGCGGTCACGAGCAGCGCACTCGCTTGCGGCAAGAGCACACCACTGCTCAGCAGCGGACCGTCGGCCTGAGCCTCAATCTGGACGATCGTGTTGTCAACGAGCCGAAAGACGTCCAGCACCGGAGCCAGACTAGCGTGCCGAAGTGCCTTTACGGCCTCAAGCGTCCGCTCGACCGCGGCGGCTTGCTCGCCACCCGCGATGCGCGCCATCGCCACGCGATGGTCAGCGACTTGGTCAATCGTAAGCTCGCGCTCCACGCCGCCTATGGTCGGCAGGGGCGCAACAGGGCGGTAGCGTCCAGGAATCGGTTCAGTCATGATCGTGTTCCAGTCGGGCGGTTAGGCGCGAGCACCACCGCTGTATACCATGACCAACGAGCCACACTCGTAACGTTCACCGAACGATGACCACTGAACTCCCTCACGAGCGCGTGCCTGTCGGCGAAGCGCGAACCCGCGTAATCAGGTCTGTGCGGCTGTTGGACACGGAATCCGTCGCGCTCAAGGACCTCGCCGGCAGGACTGTTGGGCAGGCAGTGACCGCTCCACACAATCTTCCCGCCCACGCCAATTCGGCGATGGATGGGTATGCCGTACTGGCTGGTTCTGCAGGGCCCTGGACAATCTCTGCACACATTCTCGCGGGCGACAACCCCGCTCCGCTGATCGCTGGCACGGCCGCAGCGATCGCTACCGGCGGCGTGCTACCCGCTGGCGCCGATGCGGTCGTGCCGATCGAGCGCGTCGAGGTTGTCGACGATCTGGTCACCGCAACCGCACCCATTGCGAGCGGAGACTTCGTACGACACGTCGGTGCCGATGTGCAGGCTGGAGACGTCGTCCTCCACCCCGGCACCCGGCTGACACCACTCGCCACGTCGGCCGTCGCCGGACTCGGCCTGACGAGCGTGGCCTGCATTCGACGACCCCGCGTCGTCGTCCTGACAACAGGCGACGAGCTCGTGCCGCCAGGATCGCCCCTCGAACGTGGTCAGATCCACGAGTCCAACTCGGTGCTGGTCTGCGCCACGCTCGCCGCGGCGGGCTGCGAAATCGTACGCGTCGACAACGTTCCCGATCTGGCCGACGCCACCCGCTCGGCCTTTGCTGCCGCGCTTGCCGATGCCGACCTCGTCGTCTCGACAGGCGGCGTCTCCGTTGGCCCGCGCGACCACGTCAAGCCCGCATTGCTCGAACTCGGCGTGACCGAGCTCTTTTGGCGGATCGCCACGCAGCCCGGGCAGCCGGTCTGGTGTGGCTCCGCACCCAACGGCACGCTCGTCACGGGCCTGCCTGGCAACCCGCTTTCGTGCCTCGTCGGTCTGCATCTGCTGCTCATTCCAGCCGTCCGCGCAATGCTCGGTGACGACCCAGAACCCGTCACCGTCCGTGCCGAACTCGCCACCGCGATCAACCCGCTGCCAGAACGCCTGCGCGCCATTCCAATGTTGCTGCGGGCTGGAGTCCTCGAACAACTCGGGGCGGGGGCCTCCCACCAACTGTCACGGGCGGCTCGCGCAAACGCGGTGGCGCTGATCCCGACTGGCACCGTCGAACTCCCCGCCGGCACGATCATCGACGCTGTCCCACTCACCTAGTCACGGACCTAGCCGCCTGCCTCGTCGCCTGCCTGCAGAGGGATCCGCCGAACCCGGGTGCGCATCGCGCTACGGTGCCAACACAGATCCGAACCAACGTTCAGAACAACGAGGCAGGCCATGACGGACTATCGAGTCGAGACAGACAGCATGGGCGAGGTCAACGTGCCCACCGACCGCTATTGGGGTGCTCAGACCGAGCGTTCGATCGACAACTTTCAGATCGGCATCGGCACGTACCACTGGGACCGTCCGATCATTCGCGCACTCGGTGTGCTGAAGAAGTCGGCCGCCCGCGCCAACAAGGATCTTGGCCAGTTGCCACCGGATATTGCCGACATGGTGATCGCCGCTGCCGACGAGGTTATCTCCGGCACGCTCGACGATCACTTCCCACTCGTCGTCTGGCAGA
>SYIF01000033.1 GCA_005798855.1 Actinomycetota bacterium
CCCGCCCCACCACCCTTGACCGCGTCCCTACCGAGCGCTAACTTACAACTACCGTTGCAAGTTAAGGATGTGCTGCTGTGCTGACGAACTCGATGCCCCGCTACGAGCCACTCTCGGAGGACGCACTCGCCACGATCCATGCTGGCTGGGAGCGGCTCGGCCAAGAGGTTGGAGTCCAGTTCGATAACGAGCATGCACTGCAGTTGTTTCGCGATGCCGGCCAGACCGTTGACGGCGACACCGTCCGCTTCGATCCCGACTTTCTGCTCGCAAAGGCCGCGCTCGCGCCGGCGACGTTCTCGATGCGCGCTCGCAACTCAGAGCGCGACCTTGCCATCGGGGGCGACTCGATGATCTTTTGTGCCGCTCAGGGCCCACCCTTCGTGCGGATTGGCGATGAGCGACGCGAGGGCACCTACGACGATTTCAACAACCTACTCCGACTCGTCCAGATGACGGACACGCTCGACACTCCAGGGCGCAACGTCCTCGAGCCGAACGACCTGCCGCTCGACTCGCGCCACCTGCTGCGCGCGCTCTCGGCAATCCGACTGACCGACCGCGTTTGGGCTGGCGAGCCCTCGAGTGGTGAGGCTGCGGCCGATTGTCTCGCGATGGCCGAGCTCGTCTTTGGTAGCGAGGTGATGCACGGCAACGACCCTGTGCTGTTCGCCAACTGCAACGTCAATTCGCCACTCCGCTTCGACGCACGCATGCTTGATGGCATCGTCAACTACGGCGCTGCCGGCCAGGCGATCATCATCACGCCGTTTCTTCTGATGGGCGCGATGGCGCCTGTCTCGGTGCCGGCAGCCCTCGTCCAACAGACGCTCGAGAGCTTGGCGGGCATTGCGCTCGTGCAGCTGATCCGGCCGGGGACGCCGTGCGTGATGGGCTCGTTCCTGTCCAGCACGGACATGAAGACAGGCTCCCCTGCCTTTGGTGGTCCCGAATCCGCTTTCGGCCTCTACGCATCGGGCCAGATCGCCCGCGACCTCAACCTGCCTTGGCGGTCGGGTGGTGGCACGCTCACCTCCAGCCCGCTGCCGGATTATCAGGCGGGCTACGAGGCGATGAATACGCTGCTGTCGGCCTTTCTCGCAGGCGCCAACGTCTGCTGGCAGTCAGCGGGCTGGCTCGAGGGTGGCCTCGTCACGAGTTTCGAAAAATTCATCGCCGATACCGAGATTCTCGACTTGCTCCACCACCAGTTTCGCCCGGTCGAGATTACGCCCGAGAGTCTCGCCTTTGACGCCCATGTCGAGGTCGGTCATGGCGGCCACTTCTTCGGCGCGGCGCATACGCTCGAGCGTTTCCGCGATTGCTTCTGGCGCCCCACGATCGCCTCGACGGAGAACAATGCTCGCTGGCTCAAGAACGGCTCGATGGATCATGCCCAGCGCTCGTCCAACCGTTGGCAAGAAGTACTCGCAGAGTACGAACAACCGCCGCTGCCCGATGGCGTCGAGGAATCTCTGATCGAGTTCGTCGCTAAGCGCGCGGAAGAACTCGGCGACGACGTGCCACTGCCGGGGCGCTCGTGAACCCCGGCACCGCAGCCCTCAGCCGCGGCCTCGACGTACTGGTCGCTCTGGCCGAGCCCGAGGCTGCGCGCGCTGGCCTCGGCGTGGCACAGCTGACCGAACTGATCGGCGCCGACAAGAGCCAGCTCTCGCGCACGCTGGCGACACTTGATGAGCAGGGGTTTGTCACGCGCGATCCAGACACCCTCGCCTACCGCCTCGGCTGGCGACTCTTTAGCCTCGCCGCTCGCTCGGGCGATGCGCCTCTGATCACAGCCGCTCGACCCGTCTTGCTCGCGCTCGTCGCCGAGTTCGGCGAGAGCGCGCACCTCTCCGTGCGTCTCGGCGATCAGGTCTTGACACTCGCGACGGAGTCCCCGATCTCGGCGATCCACGCCCCGGGGCGCGTCGGCGGACTGAC
The DNA here is from genome assembly GCA_005798855.1 of Actinomycetota bacterium. Taxonomy (GTDB): domain Bacteria; phylum Actinomycetota; class Thermoleophilia; order Gaiellales; family F1-60-MAGs149; genus F1-60-MAGs149. Next base: position 1,945 of record SYIF01000033.1, read on the forward strand.
ACCTCTCGCCACCACGTCGGCTGGCCGTGCACTCGTCGTCGACCTACCCGCCGACGAGCTCGATCAGCTCGGCCTCGCGAGCCACGCGGCAGCAATTGAGCGCGCCCGCAGCGACGGCTACGCGATCGTGCGCGAGGAGTTCGAACCGGGCCTCGTCTCGGTCGCAGCCCCCATCCGCGGTGCCAACGACATGGTGATCGGCGTGATCAATGTCTCGGCACCGAGCTTCCGTTTTGAGGACCGGCTCGATGAGGCAGCACCGATCGTCGTCGAGGCCACTGCTGCAATCGGTATGACGTTGGGTTCGCCGCACCTCGTCTGAGGCTGCCCCGCTACGCTCTGCAATTGCTCTGGGGCGTGGCCAAGTGGCAAGGCAGCGGGTTTTGGTCCCGCGATCGCAGGTTCGAATCCTGCCGCCCCAGCCTTGTGACGACGAGGACGGCTGTCAGGCGCCGCTAGCGACGAGTGAAGTCTTGGCCATACATGGCGCCATCAGCCCCCGGAAACACGCCCTCGGCGAGATAGCGGCGATGGCAGCGATCGAGCGCCTCTCGGTCGATCTCGATACCTAAGCCAGGGCCGGTCGGGACGGGAACGACACCATTACGTGGAACGTGCGGCCCACCAGCAATGACATCGTCGCCGGACCAGCGAAACAGGGTCTGGCTCGCGTCATCGATGTGCTGGAGTGCTGCCGTGACATGGAGGTAGGCCGTGCTCGCAACGCCTGTCTCGCCCGAGTGAAAACGAAAGCCGATGCCTGCCACGCGACAGGCCTCGACGAATTCCACGGTGCGGCGAACGCCACCTAGCTCGTTGAGGTTCGTGACGATCACATTCGGAACCTCAAGCGCCTTGGCGAGTGGGAGGTTTGCCGCGTGAGACGAGAACGGGCGGTCGGTCACGTCGCGAATAGCAGCGAGGTCCTCAAACCCCTCGACTGGTTCTTCCCACTGATCGATGCCGTACTCCTCGAAGCGTGGAATCAGCTCGCGCGCGGTCTCCACCAGCCAGCCACCATTGCAGTCGAGCCGTAGTGGACGGTCGCCGATGGCCGCACGAATCTCGCGCACCATCGTGAGCTCGTCCTCAACGGCGACGGTGCCAACTTTGCCTTCGAAGATCGTTCCGTTGAATTCTTCGAGGAGCCGAGCGCACTCGCGCGCAACCTCCAGCGGCGTCGACTCACCCGGATGGTTAGGGCCGGGGAAGCGGTACGAGAAGTATTCCGTCAGCGGAATTTCGGTCCGTACCGCACCACCGAGCAGCTCGTAGAGGGGCTTACCTTCGGCCTTGCCGCGAATGTCCCACAGCGCCAGCTCGATTGCGCCGAACGAACGCTTTGCACCCAGCACGTCTGCCCATGGCGAGTAGGCGTAGCCCGGCACAATCGCCCGCTCAATCGTGTCGAGGTCGAGCGGGTCCATCCCGATCAGGCGCGGCGCAATCGTGTTGATGACTGCACTCCGGTCGCCGTCGGCAGCCTCCCCCCACCCGACGAGACCATCGTCGGTCGTGACCTCAACGATCGTCTTCGTCAGGCTCGCGATCGAGCCGTAACTGAAGCGGTAGGGCGCGACGAATGGGATGTTGACGGGAATCGCGCGCACTGCAGCAATTTGCATGGCTTTAGTATGCCAACTACCCTAAACCAGACTATTTCACACTCATACCTAGGTTGTATCTAGATACATAAGCACCTATGGTTGCGAGATGCCTCGTATGCGCATCGTCGGCTTCGTCTTCCTGATTGCAGCGATCGTGCTGACAATCGTGACCCTGCGGGGATAATGCGCGCGTCCCTAGCCCTGCTTGCCACGAGCATCGCCCTCTGCAGCGCGTTCGCGCCTAGCGCTCGTGCCACGACGATCTATGCGGCGTCATCGCTGAGCAAGGTCGTGCCAACAATCGCGCCCGGCAGCACCTACTCGTTCTCTGGCTCCGACACGCTCGCCTTCCAGATCGAGAACGGCGCACCGACCGATGTCTTCCTGTCCGCAGCCCCGCTCTACGCCGAGCGTTTGCACAGCAAGGGGCTCTGCACGACACCGGTCGTCTTCGCACTCAATACGTTGACGTTCGTCACCCCAATCTCAAATCCCGCTGGCATCACCCGCGTCCAACAGCTCGACCGTCCTGGTGGCTACCGCCTCGCGGTTGGCGATAAACACGTCCCTCTGGGGATCTACACGCGCACGCTGCTCGGCAAGCTCGGTCTTGGACGCGCCCTTCAAAAAAACACCGTCAGCAGCTATCAAAAGGCCTCTGACCTGACCAGCGTGATTGCTCTGGGCTCTGCTGTTGCCGGCTTCGTCTACACCACCGACTGGCACGCGAATCGCTCGCGGCTGCGACCAGTCCCCGTACCCAAAAGCGCTCAGCCACTGATTCGCTACATGGCCTGTGCGGTGATTCGCCCGGGAGCCGACACGACTGCCGCCCGAGCCGTGATCGCTCGTCTGTTGAGTCTCAACGGGCGCCAAGCACTCGCCAACGCCCATTTTGGATTGCCACCGAAGACATGAACGCGCAGACCCGACTCTTCAGGGGTGTGCTCACGCTGGCACTCGCGATCACGCTCCTCTTCTTGCTGATTCCGATCGCAGCGCTGCTGCTTCAGGTACCCGTGCGCGAACTGCCCGCCTCGCTCCGAGAGACCGCGGTCACGTCGGCGCTGCTCGTGTCGCTGAAGACCAGTCTGATCGCGAACATCCTGTTCCTCACGATCGGCACACCCGCGGCCTATCTGATGGCGCTCGGACGCTTCCGTGGCCGCCCGCTCCTATTGACGCTGATTGAGCTGCCGCTCGTACTTCCTCCCGCCGTTGCCGGGATCGCACTCTTGACTGCCTTTGGGGCCTTCGGGCTGCTCGGCTCGACGCTGGTCCAGTTTGGCGTTGTCCTGCCATTTACGCAGGCTGCTGTCGTGATCGCTGTGACGTTCGTGGCTGCGCCGTTTTATCTGCGCGCCGCGATCGCTGGGTTCGCTGCTCTTGACCGCAACCAACTTGATGCTGCGCGTGATCTCGGGGCGTCGGAGGCCGTCGTCTTCCGTCGCATCGCACTCCCTCTCGCGGCCGACGCGCTGCGGGCAGGCTGGGCGATGGCCTTCGCCCGTGGCATCGGCGAGTTTGGTGCGACGCTTCTGTTTGCGGGTAGCGTCGCGAGCCTGACCGAAACGCTCCCCCTCGCCGTGTACGCCCAGCTCGACGTCGATTTCAACTCTGCGGTCGCCGTCAGCATCCTGCTGCTCGCGATCAGCGGCGGCGTCCTCCTCGTTGCCAAGCTGCCGCCACTCTGGAGTCCGGCCGCACCATCCTCGACCGCCAGTGGCTGGTAGCCTCGCCCCATGGGAGAGCAGATTCGCATTGGTTCGGCAGCCAGCATCCTCGGCGTGAGCGTCGATACGTTGCGGCGCTGGGAGAAAGATGGGCGTGTGACCTTCGTGCGTTCGGCAGGCGGCCAACGCACGCTCGATGTCGATAGCCTGCGCGATCTCTTGCGCGAGCGAGCGCCCCAGACGGGCGTCTCCGCGCGCAACCAGCTCGAAGGTACCGTCGTGGCCGTTGAGAAAGATGGCCTGATGGCGAAGATCGAGCTGTCCTGCGGCCCCTACCGGATGGTCTCGATCATCACGCGTGAGGCAGCCGAGGAGCTCGACCTCAAGCCGGGCGATACCGCGACGGCGGTGGTTAAGTCCACGTCGGTTGAGATTCGTCGGTAAACGAACGTTGTGGGTCCCCACTCCAGGGACGAGACGCGTGGCAGGAATTGCCATAGTCGAACCGTTGAGACGCGGTACGCTCCGCCCCATGAATGACCGCATCGCTGCTGCCGCGCAAGGTCTCCTTGCGGCGCGCCAAGAGAACCGTATTGCCCTGCTCGATCCAGAGATCGCGCCGCGCGATCTAGCCGAGGCCTACGCTGTCCACCGCGCCTTCCTTGAGCTGCTTAGTGCAGCGGGTGGCGGACCGCGCATTGGCTGGAAGGTTGGCTTTACCAACGATGCGGCACAGGCGAAGATGGGTACCACCGAGCCCGTCTTGGCGGGACTCCTTGGCCAACACTCATACGTCGGCGAAGCAGAGCTGAAGAGCCCCGAAGGGAAGGGACTCGGCGTCGAAGCCGAGCTCGCCGTACGGCTTCGCTCGCCGCTGGCTGGCCCCGTCTCGCGCCAGGAGGCGGCTGCCGCGATTGAGGCAATTGCGATCGCCATTGAGATCGTGCAGAAGCGTGGTGGCCCCGACGAGATCGGATTGCCTACGCTCGTTGCCGACGGCACCCTCCAATACGGCAGCATCTTCGGTCCGTGGAACACGACGATGGATCCAATGACAATCAAAGAGTGCGACGTCAAGCTCCAGGTTGATGGCCAGACCGACGGCTTTATGGGCGCCACCGAAGTGCTCGGCGATCCACTAAACGCGCTGACATGGCTGTCTGCTGCCAGTGAGCGCAACGGCATCGAGCTGCAGGCCGGCGACGTGATCCTGCTCGGGGCGATCATCCCCGCCCAACATCTCGAGCCAGGCCAGATGGCCGAGGTTGCGAGCGATGGCCTGGGCGACGTTCGCCTCTGGGTCGACTAACCGACGGCGTTTAGTACGGACGAACCGCGCCCTGGTAGTCGTCGCGGGTCGACATCGATGAGATCTTTACGACATCGCCGGTCTGCGGCGCGTGAATGTACTGCCCACCGCCGATGTACATGCCCATGTGGCCGAGGTCCGCTCGGTAAAAGACGAGGTCGCCCGGCAGCAGCTGCTCAGCCGGCACTCGAACGCCCTCGTTCCACTGAGATCCCGTGAAATGCGTCAGTCTGACGCCGACTTTTCCGTAGGAGTATTGGGTCAACCCCGAGCAGTCGAAGCCGCCCGGCGAGGCACCGCCCCAAACGTACGGCACACCGAGGTACTGCATCGCGACCGAGACGGCCTGCGCGCCCAACGAACCGTCGGTCGGTGGGAGAACAATCGGCGCGGATGTGGTCTCCGTGTCACTCGTGCCTCCGTCCACGGACCCACCAATCGCCACCTCGTCTTGACCAGCCGACTCGGCGCGGGCGCCTTCCTGCGCTGCGAGCGCCGCAATCGCCTGGTCGCGGAGGCGCGCTTGGCGCGCCTGCTCCTCGGCAATCAGGGCCGCGATCTCATCCTCGAGCCCGGCGACGAGCGACTGCTGCTGAGCGATGCCCTGCTCGATCAGCTGTCGCTGCGCCGCGCGCTCGACACGGAGTTGACGCCCGCGCGCCTGCGCATCCTCGAGCGCGCTCTGGCGACGCGAGAGCGCCGCGCGGTCGGCACGCAGGCCCTCCACAAGACCGGCTGACTGGCTCTGGGCACGCGCGAAGAGGTCGGAGACGGCGTAGGCCTCGGAGAGTGAGGTCTGGGCGAGCAGCGAGGTGAGGAGATCCGGGCTCCCCAGCCGATACGACTGCTCGAGTCGGCGGCTGAGCTCTGCCTGCGTGACCCCCAGGTTGCCCTTCGTTACAGCGATCTGGCGCTGGTTGAAGGAGATCTCTTCCTCTACCTGCTCGAGCTCCGCCACGGCCTGGTTGTAGCGCTCAATCGCGGGCGTCAACTCCTCGCCAAGGCGAACCATCTCCATCCGGGCCGCCTCGGCCTGCGCACGCCGATCGGCGACGCCACCGTTCGGCGCGGCCGTGACAGCTGGTGCGGCCACGAGCGCAATCGACAGGGCCAGAAGAAACATCATCAGGGTCGGGATGAAACAACGAATACGGGAGAGTAAAAGATTACTTCCAGTGATTTGAGCAGGCGCACGAAGGCGCACGGGCGGGGTGAGGACTCAGACGTAAATACGGCAGAGTGCCAGCAGGCGCCGCTGGCGTAGGTGCGCGTGAATCGACGTCAACACATGAAAAAAATATCATCGACCATTCGTCACAGGCGGTCTCACCGTACGAGCACCGAACTGGCGCCGGTCGCTACACGCTGCGATCAAGCACGACGGGCACCACGCCGGCGTCCCAGGCGCGCGCAAGGTTGCGCTCGACCCAGTCGCTCTGCTGTTCCGCAAAGGTCGTAAACGGTTCGTCCCACGCAGTTGCTGCAAGACGACACGCGTCGGCGAGCGACAGCGCGCCCGTGTGGCCCTTGATCGTCACGAGCCCGGTCAACGCGCGCCATGCACCCATCGGCTGACGCTCCACCAGATGACGCAGAGGCCGAGATCCGCGTCCCCCCAAAATCGCTGCGTTTGTGATGCCAAGCTGATTACGCGAGAGCCCAAGCGCGGCGGCCTGAGCACGCTCTGCCATTCGCGCCTCAACGAGGACGAGCGCGCCTCCGGGCGCAACTGCAGCGGCGATCTGGTCGATTCCCTCCATCGTCTCGTCGTCACCGGCCCGAAACTGCTCGAGCAACCCGGACAACACGAGCACCACCGCGAAGGTCTCCCCGGTCGTGCCTAGGTCCGCGTAGGCACCGGAGCGCAGTTCAAGATCAATTGCTCCGGTCTCGGGGAGCCGTGTGCGCCCGGCGCTAATCGCGCCCTCCGCCAGATCGAGACCAACGAAGCGCCGGTCGGGGTGGCGCGACGACAGCCACGCTTCGAGATAGCCCGCGTTGCAGCCGCACGACAAGACAGGTCCAGGCGGAAGATCGCGGAGCACGGCGTCGGCCCAGACGCCAAGCGTCAATACCTCAACCCAGACGCGCGCCAAGTCGACAGCGATCAGGTCGCGCCATCCTCCCTCCGCAAGGGCCGCGGCAACCGCTCCTTCGCCCTCCGGGATCGGACGGTCGTAGCGACGACGGATCGCTTCGCGCCAGACCGGGTCGTCGCCACCACTCTCGGCCTCGCGTTCGAAGCGCAGTCGATCGCCACGCAATGCGCGCAGCAAGACAGGATCGAGGTCCGACTCCGCTGTGAGTGGCCGCGCACCCCAGACCGTGCCGAGATAGTCAGCAAAGGCATCGACAGCTGCGAGTTCGATCTGCGGAGTCTTCATTTGCGATCCTCGGCAATTTGGCGACGAGCCATGGCCAAGCGTGCTGCCAGCGCCGGGTCGGTCTGTGCTCGCTCAACAATTGCCGCAGCAAGGCGCACAGCGGCCTCTGCCGGCGGCTCAGTCCCCGTCAGTGCGACCTCTGCAGCACCGGCCAACGAGCCGGCACCGGAGGCCGCAAGCAAGGCCTCGACTCGGGGGCTCAGCCGTGGTGGAACTCGGTCGCCCTGAGGACGCGGACGTCGCGGCTCGACGGCACCACGTTCGCGCAAGATGCGACTGATCTGTACCTGCACGCTGCCAACCGACGCCAGCCCGTTCTGCGCTGCGAACTCGTGGGCAAACTCGCTCCACGGACGCGTGTCGGTCTCTGGACGCGCATCGATCGCCGCGCGCAAGAGCGCAGCAGTCGAAGTTCGCTTCTTGGAAACACCGGTCATCTGGGCACTATCCCACGGGCGTGTCGCACCGTGTCGCGCAACACCGAGTTCAGGACAAAGTGTGAGTCGGTAACAAGAGACGCTTGGCGACGGTGATCACTCGCTCGCATACCTCAGCACCACTGATGTCGCTGTCCATCGCGAAGACTTGCAATGCCATCCCGTCGAGCACGCCTGAGAGCACATCCGCAATACCTTCGGGCGAGAGCGCCGGCGCAAATTCGCCCAACCGCTCTCCCTCACGAATCGTCTCGGCAATCTGCTCGCGCCAATGCAACATCGACCGATACGTCGTGCCGCGGAGCTCCCGATCCTTGAGGGCGGCACCCGCGAAGTCAAGCCACATGCGCCACGAATCGTGGCGCTCACCAATCCGAATACTGGTGTAGGTCAGAAGCCCCTCCAGCCGAGACCAAGGCGTACCCTCACCGGTTTTGAGGATCTTGACCTGCTGATCAATATCGTCAATCCACTGCACGAGCGCCTCAGACAACATGCGGCTGCGCGTACCGAAGTGGTGCTGCAGGGTGCCCACCGCAACCCCGGCCTCCTCGGCCACATCTTGGAAGCGCGTACCGGCATAACCACGGCGCGCGATGACCCGCGTCGTCGCAGCGAGGAGGTCGGCACGACGCTCGGCCGACACCTCACTGGCAACTTGGTCAACACTAATTCGCGAGTTCGGCATCTGGGTAGCGTCGGGGGATTTCCCTGCAAAGTCAAACAATTTGCGTCAATACGACGCTGAGGAGAACCTTTTTGGTGAAACCACTTACTTGCAATATGCGCGATTGCAGTCACAATACGGCGGTACGGGAGAGAGGGAAAAATCTTGGACGGACATATCGTGCTCGAAGAAGTGACGAAGGCGTTTGGAGATAACGTCGTCGTCAACAACATCGATCTCAGCATCGTCGAGGGCGAGTTTTTCTCGATGCTCGGCCCCTCTGGCTGCGGCA
>SYIF01000034.1 GCA_005798855.1 Actinomycetota bacterium
CTCTCCCAGCTGAGCTATGGCCCCAGGGTGGCGACTCGGTGCAACGTGCACCCGAACCGCGTCGGAGATACTACCCGACCCCTGCCGGAGGGTATGTCGCCTGATCTTGGCAATGCTGTTGTTCCCCTGCACCGGCTACCGTACGCGGATGCCCCATGCCTTTGACCTGAGTGGCCGGACTGCACTCGTGACGGGTGCCGGGTCGGCCGATGGAATTGGCTTTGCCACCGCCCGCCTCCTTGCACAACAAGGTGCGCAGGTCGTCTTGGCCGCGACCACGGAGCGCATTCACGAGCGCGCGACCGAATTGCGCGCGCTCGGATTCGACGCCACGGGCATCGTCGGTGATCTCACGCAGACCGAGGTCGCCAAAGCCCTCGTTGAGACCGCAACCGCGACCCTCGGCGGGCTCGATATCCTCGTTAACAACGCTGGCATGACCCAGACCGGCGTGCAGGTTGACGAAGCATCGCTAGCGGATCAGCCGCTCGACCACTGGGAGCGACAGTTGCAGATCACGCTGATGACAGCGGTGTACGTAACGCGCGCGGCAATCCCCCACATGCGGCGCAATCAGTACGGGCGGATCGTGATGGTCTCGAGCGTCACTGGCTCGATGGTCGCAATTGACGGCAGTAGCGCCTACGGCACCGCTAAAAGCGGGGTCGATGGTCTGATGCGGAGCACGGCACTCGAAGAGGGACGCAACGGCATCACCTGTAACTCTGTGGCTCCCGGCTGGATCCATACAGGCTCGGCACTACCCGACGAGATCGTCGCAGGAAACCACACGCCGATTGGTCGTCCGGGACGCCCCGATGAGGTCGCCGCGGTCGTCGCATTCCTCGCCAGTGACGAGGCGTCATACGTGACGGGCCAGCCGTTTGTTGTCGACGGTGGCAACACGATCCAAGAGGCGAAGTGCGGATAATGCTCGACGCGCACGACGTGATCGTCGTTGGTGCTGGTATCACCGGACTCGCCGCCGCTACCCGCTTCGCCGCCGCTGGACTGGACGTGCTGGTCCTGGAGGCACGCGATCGTGTTGGTGGGCGACTACTGAGCGTCTCCTCCAAGGACGGGCACCACGGTGTTGATCTCGGTGCATCTTGGTTTTGGGGCGACGAGGCACGCGTGTACGAATTCGCCCACAACCTCGGTCTCGCCACACATGCGCAGCACATCGCAGGAGACGCTCTTTTTCAGACGGGTGAGGGCGTGCAGCGGCTCGAGGGCAATCCAATCGATGCGCCCGCACTGCGCTTCCGAGATGGTGCGCAGTCCCTTCCGCTCGCGCTCGCAACCAGCCTCTCCTCCTCGATTCGATTCGCGGAGCCTGTCCATGGGTTGCGCATCGTCGGCGATGGTGACGCTGCGCAGGTCGCGGTCGCGCATCGGGGCGGCACGACGCACGCACGGTGCGTCGTGGTTGCCGTACCACCCGCGCTCGCGGTAACGGACATCGTCTTCGAGCCAGCACTGCCCATCGAACTCGAGCGGCTGGCCAAGCGCACACCCATCTGGATGGGAACAACGACGAAAGTTGTTGCAGAGTACGAGGCGCCGTTCTGGCGGCGCGACGGTCTGGCGGGCTCTGCGATCAGCTACAGCGGTCCGCTGCGAGAACTGCACGACCTTGGCGGCCCCGGCGACCAAGCAGCCGCGATTTTCGGCTTCGCGATACCCACGTCTGAGCCCCTCGAGCGTAACGCGATCATCGCGCAACTGGTGGCACTGTTCGGGCCACAGGCACGTGCTCCTCTCGCCTTGCACGTGAAGGACTGGCGAACCGAGCGGTGGACCTCACCCGCCCATGTAGAACAGCTCAGCGCGTACGACACCTATTCCGACCCCCGCTATCGAGACGCGATTCACGAGCGTATCTGGTTGGCCTCCACCGAAACCGGCCCCGACCACGCTGGACACATCGAGGGCGCATTGGCAGCAGCCGAGGTGGTAGGCAGAACTGTCTGCGGCCTTCTCGGCGCTCAACAGTGATCGGCGACGACGCGCTAGCACCGCGGCGAGCCTACGTCTCCCAGTCGAACTCACCCGAGGCCTGCGTGTCGGACCAACCGGTCTCTTCCGTCGCATCAGCCGTGGCGTTCGTCTCCCAATCGAGGCGCACTGCTGGGTGCTCGCCCGTCTCTTCCTCTTCGATACGCGCGCTGTCTTCGGTCTTGAAGAGCGCGTGATTATCGAACGGATCTGCGGGGATGAACTCTTCGAGCGGCATATCCTGCTCAAGAGTCGAATTCTTCCGCTTGAGTACAAGATGTTCTTCGATGATTGAGGCGAACAACGTCTGATCGTCCGACATGGAGACCTCCCTGGTCGGGTTTTCGTTCAAACAACGCTACGCAGTGTATCCCGGGCACGTTTTGCGTGCGGGGATTGTCGACGAATCGTGACAGGAGGAGTACTCTGCCTAGATGCCTAAAAGCGCTCCGTTGAGCGAAAACGCGCTAGTCCGGATCGTCGACGAGGCGACGGCGATCTGTGCCGTTCCCGCGCCTACTTTTGCAGAGTCGCTGCGTGCTGCGCTCGTGCAGGACCTACTGGCCGAGGCCGGCCTCGCGGCACAGATTGACGCGGCGGGCAATGTCGTCGCATGTGTCGGCGCCGACGGGCCGGCACTCGCCTTGGTCGCTCACCTTGACACCGTCTTTCCGAACCTTACGACGATCCCGATCGTGCGCAATGGGGTTCGCTTGACGGGTCCGGGCATTGGCGATAATGCGCTCGGCATCGCCGCCATGGTGCACGTCGCGCGCGAGTTGGCACATACGCCGCCGTCCCGTCCCGTGCTGTTTGCGGCGACCGTTGGTGAGGAAGGACTCGGCGATCTCAGTGGCGTCACAGCGTTGCTCGACACGGAGCCCATTCGTGCGCTGATCGCCATCGAAGGACATGGCATCGATTGCCTCGCGATCGGTGGCGTAGCCTCGATTCGCCTGCGTGCAGAGTTCTCCGGTCCCGGTGGCCATTCGTGGAGCGACCGCGGGCGCGGCAGTGCCATTCATGCCCTGATTGGGGCGGGCGAGCGAGCACTGGCCGCCGCTGCACCCGCGGCGTTCAACATCGGTGTGATCGAGGGCGGCACGACCGTCAATGCGATCGCCCAGTCCGCGACGATGGTGATCGATATTCGGCACGGCGATCCACGCATTGTCGATGCTGCACGCATTCGTGTAGAGCGCGCGCTCACAACTGCTTTACCCGGTGACGTGAGCGTCAAGGTGACGCTCGTCGGCAACCGTCCCGGTGGCGCAAACCGCCCGAACGATCCGCTGCTCGAAGCAGCTCGAGCGGCACGCTCTGCCGTCGGGTTGGGGCCTGCCGATGAGATCTTCGCCTCGACTGACGCCAATGCGGCATTTGCACGCCAGATCCCAGCAGTTGGCATCGGTATCACGCGCGGCGACTTCGCACATCGAGAGGACGAGTGGATCGCCGTGCCTCCAATCGCAATGGGTGTCGCCAGCCTGCTCGAATTGGTGCGCCGTCTCGACTAGCGACGGCACGAACCGGGTACGCGCCATCCAGGCCCACTCGCCATCCTCGGAGGATGGCGTTACAGAGTTGCAGGCGCCGATGATTTCTTTCCCACGTGTCCGAAAACCCAGCAAATGGATGAGAAGCACAGTAGAATAAAGATCACTTGCACGTCTGCTGTCTTTAAGGGAGATTCTTCGTGATCGCTGTCATCGTTATCGTCGTCATCGTCATCGTTCTCGCAGTGATCGTTGCGGGCACGTACAACGGTCTCGTCCAGGCACGTAACCGCTGCGACGAGGCGTGGAGCAGCATCGATGTTCAGCTCAAGCGCCGACACGACCTGATCCCGAACCTTGTCGAGACCGTCAAGGGCTACGCGAGCCACGAGAGCGAGGCCTTCGAGAAGGTCAGCAACGCGCGTGCCGCTGCGATGAGTGCAAAGAATCCAGGTGAGAGCGGCGTCGCAGAAGGCTTTCTGAGCCAGGCACTTGGTGGCCTGTTCGCAATCGCCGAGGCGTACCCGCAGCTTCGTGCCGTCGAGTCCTTTACGCAACTCCAAGCTGAGTTGTCGAACACCGAAGATCAGATTGCCGGAGCACGACGCCTCTATAACGGCAATGTGCAGACGTACCTGACAAAGATGCAGCAGTTCCCCGGTGTCCTAGTAGCCGGTCCGTTTAACTTCGAGACGCGCGACCTCTTCGAACTCGACGTGCCGAGCGATCGTGAGCCCGTCAAGGTTGACTTCTCCGGGTAGGACAGCCCGCGCCGCCGATCGTCGTAATTCGGGTATTCTGCTTCCTCATGGGCCCGTAGCGCAGTTGGGAGCGCGCCTGGATCGCACCCAGGAGGTCGGCGGTTCGATCCCGCCCGGGTCCACTCCTCAGCCGGCCATCTCGCGCCGGCTGAGCCTGAGGAGGCGTCATGGACGGACTCATCGCAGGACACGACATTGGTACCGATCTCGCCTTGCAGATCGTTGCTGCAGCCCGACGTGAGGCCGAACGTCAGGGCCATCTCGTCTCGATAGTCGTCGCCGATCGCGCCGGCAATCCGATCGCCACTGCGCGCATGGACGGCTCACCGATCGGGGCGTACTTCATCGCTATCGACAAGGCCTACTCCTCCGCGCTATGGAACTGCCGCACGGGTGAGATGGCAGAGCCGAGCATGCCGGGCAAGGGCGACTGGGGCTTCGCGAAGACTATCGGTGGCCGCATGATCGTTTTCGCCGGCGGCGTCTCCGTGCGCAAAGACGGCGTTCAGATCGGCGCGATGGGCATCTCCGGTGCCCTCAGCGAGGAGGACCAGGCGATGTGCCTGGCCGCTCTCGCGTCGCTCGGTCTCGAGGGGTAACAGCCGACGATGGACGTCATCCTCATCCGTCATGCGATTGCCGAAAAGCGCGACCTAGACCGCTGGCCCGAGGACGCTCTTCGACCCCTGACCGACTACGGACGCGAGCGCTTCGCCCCCGCCGCATGCGGCATCACCGAACGCGTCGACCGAGTCGACATCGTCCTTGCCAGCCCGTACGTGCGAGCCTCGCAAACTGCGGACATCCTCGCCGAAGAGGCAGGCTGGCCCGAACCCGATGTCTGCACCGAACTCGCAGCCCACGCCCCCGTCACTGACGCGCTGGTCGTGCTGACTCGCATGCCAAGCGACATCACTGTCGCCTGTATTGGTCACGAGCCAAACATGACCATCCTCGCCCAAGCGCTCTTACGCCCGAAGGATGCCCACGATCTCGGCTGGTTCAAAAAGGGTGGCGCCGCCCACGTGCGCTTCAGGAAAGGCACCGTCGTCGGTGGCGGACGCTTGCTCTGGGCCTGCACGCCTAAAGAACTCCGGCAGCTCGACGCGTAATCAACTTTGCTTTGGGGTCGGACCCCTAAGCAAAGTTGATGGCGAAAGTCCTAAAACACATCCCACGTAATCTGTTTCGTCTCACTCATCGCGTCCAAAATGTGCGTTGACAATTCGCGACCAGCACCCGACTTTTTGGCACCACCAAATGGCGCCATTTGATCCCAATAGTTCGTTGTTTCGTTGATGTGGACGGTGCCGTGGCAGAGCTCTTCGGCGTAGCGCCAGGCCGTGCGGAGGTCTTCGGTGAAGACCGCGGCGGTGAGGCCGAACTCTGTCTCGTTAGCGATGCGGATTGCCTCGTCATCGGTGTCGAACATGATGATCGGGGAGACAGGGCCAAACGTCTCTTCTTGAGCGATGCGCATGTCACTCGTGACGCCAATCAGGACCGTGGGCTCGTGCAAACGACCCTCTGAGCCGCCACCATAGACAACCGTGGCACCCTTGGCGACCGCGTCGGCGATGTGCTCCTGCGTACGCACGAGATTCGTATCGGTCGCCAGTGGACCCATATCCGTTGCCATGTCGAGTGGGTCACCGAGCTTGAGTGCTTTCGTGCGCTCCACGAGCAACTCAACGAAGCGATCCTGCACGTCGCGATGGACGAGGATGCGCTCGGCGGCCGTGCAGCACTGGCCCGCCAGGTAGAAGCAGCCCGTGATCGCAGCGTCGGCTGCGTGCTCTAGATCGGCATCGGCACGCACGATTTGCGGACCATTGCCACCCAACTCGAGCACACGGTTCTTGAGGCCCGCGTCACGCGCAACCTTCTCGCCCGTCGTGACCGACCCGGTAAAGACCACCGTGCCGACCGAGTCGTGGCGCACGAGCTCGCCACCAATGTCGCCACGCCCGTGCACGAGGTTGATCGTGCCGGCCGGGAAGCCCGCCTCGTGCAACACCTCGACGAACATGTTGGCGCAGATCGGTGCGATCTCCGACGGCTTCCAGACCAGCGTGCAACCGAGAGCCAGGCCGTAGACGATCGGAATGCCCGCGATATCGACGGGGAAGTTCCAGGGGCTGACTGCTGCAACGACACCGATCGGCTCTTGCACGATCATGATCCGCTTGGAGCCATTGCGCTCCTGCGTGGAAGGCAAGACCTGCCCTCGGTAGCGAATCACGTCCTCGGGGGCACGCCGGAAGTGATCGACGGTGAACTCCTCCATCTCCTCGATCGCCTCGCGAATCGTCTTGCCGGTCTCGCGCGTGATCATCTCGGCGATCTCTGGATTGCGGCGCTCGCAGACCTCAAAGGCGTTTCGACAGATGTCGACGCGCTTCATCAGCGGCATGCGACGCCATGCTGGGAAGGCATCGGCCGCAGCCTTAACGGCGGCATCCAGCTGCGCACTTGAGGCCGCATTGACCGAGCCAACGAGACTGTTGTCCCACGGGCTGTGAACCTCGATCAGCTCGCCCTCGCCTGCGTGCCACTCGCCCGCGATAAATGCGCCCGGATGCACTGTTGTCATGACTCCCCCTCGATCCTCAACAATCATATGTAGGTAGCGTAGCCAATCGGCGGGGTTCGAATCCAGCCGCGACAAAACTGCTTGTCCACAAAAAAGGGCCCCCGAGGCCGGCCGAAGCCGACCCCAAGGGCCCGAGTACTACGAGGAACTAGTCGCCCGAAGGAGCAGACGGTCCCATCAGTTCATAGGCATGCGCAGAAGGCTGCTCGTCCGAGGGATCCTTGAACGAGAACTTCTTTCCAGCCTGATACTGGCCAACAACAAAGCCCACAACGGCAAGAACCATCGTGCCAACAAAGATGCCGATTGCGAGCCAGAAATAGCCCGTGACGTAGCCCGTTGGATCCGACTCCGCCTTCGTCCAATCGACGAGATAGCCGGTGTACTTCATGTAGATCACACCGAAGATCGTGCCGATCACGTTGACGACGGCGCAGACCCATGCAGCCGCGATCCAGAACCCACCCAGCTTGAGCGGGCGGGGCCAGTTAGGCCGGTCACGTCGCAGGAGGAGGAAGCCTGTGAGGGCCAGGATATGTGCGAGCACGTAGCCAATGTTGCCGGCGAGCAGTGTGAACAGCAGCGACGGCATCATGAACAAGAGAACCAGGTTGAGCAGCATGTCGAAGGCCATCGCGCGCCCAGGAACGTTCTGCTTATTGAGCTTGCCGAGCCACCTGATCGTGAGGCCTTCTTTCCCCATGGAATACAAGGCGCGAGATCCGTCCATCGTTGCCGTGTTCATCGAGAGCAGGAGACCAGCGCAGAGGAACACGGTAAAGACAGCGCCAAGGAACGTGCCAACGGTTACGTCGAGCGCTGTCGTGAGAAATGCGATGTACGTCGGATCGGCGGCGATCGCGTCCATGCCGATCGCGGCAACGACCGTGAGTGGCAAGAGCAGCGAGAGCAGTCCGCCCATGACGGCGGTCGATGCGACTGCCTTCTTGGTGTCGTTCTTGGTGTCGTGGTACTCAGGAGAGAACGTTGCGGGAGCCTCGGGGAAGTACGAGGACCATGCGATCACCCAGAACCAAACAATGCCAAGGATGATGGCCTGGCCCATACCTGGCGTGCCACCGTAGAACTCGACGTTCGCATCGATCGTGGCGGTGTTCCAGACGAAATCAATGTTGCTGAGCTGTCCCTTGATGATCGGGATGAACGCCAAGGCGGCAACGGGGAGCACCATCATGACGCCGGTTGCGTACGAGAACCAGACGGCGGGGCGCATGCCGAAGTAGTTGAACAAAAAGCACGCCAGGATGCAGGCAGCACCGATCAGGCGTGGATAGGTGACGTCCATGAACAGGAGCGGCGTCGACCAAAGGAGCGCGTCGGGGTTGAACCGCGAAAGCAGCAGCGTGCCGATAATACCGCCGTAGATGGCGAGCACCGACGACCATGCGAACCAGTAGCCGAAGGTCGCAATTGGGCCGGCGAGCGAGAAGTGCTGGCGCCAACCTTCCTTAGCGAACATCGACAGGCCACCCGACTTGTCGGGGAACATTGCCGCGGGCTCAGCGTAGATGTACGCCGAAAGTCCACCAATGAGTGCGGACAAGAACCAGATGGTCGCCGCCCAGACTGGTCCGAGTGTGAGTGTGGACCCAGCGATACCCGCCAGAATGAATCCTGGCCCTGCGAGTCCAATAACGAATCCGTCATACCACTGCATAGTCTTGACCAGACCAATCTGATCGAGCGATACCTCAGCTCCTGGCATGTCTCCTCCTTCGATTACGTCCGGCTCTCCATCCGGTTCTCCTTTAGCGTAGCGCGTCCACTTGCCGTTGCCTAGAGTTGCGTTCACACTGTCTTAATGGTTCCCCCTCCGATCGTCATCAAATGTGAGTGCGGCGTAGAAACGCGTGGCACTGCAGGGTCCTTGATCCATTGTCAGGGCTGCGGGCTGAAGTACGACACAGCCTCGGAGGCGCAGATGTTGGAGACGGTGGCGGCAAAGACGCAACGCCAGTTTCGCTACCTCTCGCGCGCTGGCATCGGGCTTGTGGGGTTGTGCGGTCTCGGTGGCCTCTATCTCTATACGACACCCGGCCTGCTTGTGGGCGCTGCGATTGGGGCGGTGTTCTGGTACGTGCTGTTGATGCCGTTTATGAAGAAGCGCATGATTGCGAAGGCAACGTCGCTTTACACTCCGACGATTTCACCGCACCGCAAATGACCACAGCGGTGCGCGGCCGCGCGCCGGATGAGGTGGTGGTGACGGAGCCCAGCAAGCGCAAGCCGGTGATGCTGGTCTCGCTCGACATTGGTTTCGATGCAGCGGCGATCACGATGGCGATTTCGTCGGCGGGTGATGCTGGCGCAGATCTGTTGATCTGTCTTGGGGTGACGCTGCCGGTCGCGAATGCGAATGCTGCGGCGCGGCGAACGATGGGCAATCCGGTGGTGCGTGAACAGATCGCCGAGATCATCCAGGAGGCCGAGATGGCAGGCGTAAAGTCCTATCATCTCGTCTACAACACGCCACGCCCATTAGCGGCGACGATCGGCGTCGCCAAGTCGCGCGAGGTTGGTCTGCTCGTCTTCGGCCCCGATCGCAAGCGCTACGGCCGTCTGCGCTTTCGCCTGCACGCACGCACGTTGCGTCGCAAAGCCGGCTGTCTCGTCTGGCCGCTCGAGTAGACCGGACTAGTAGCGCTGCGGCACACCTTGCAGGGCACGCCGAACGGCGTTATCGAACGACATGCGCTCCTTCGGCACGAGGCGGAGGATATCGTCGTTAAGGCAGATCGTCTCGTTGCGCAGCCCCTCGACGAGAGGTCGCGCAATATTCGTGTCGACAGCGGTTACGAGTCCGCACCAGCGCGACGAAAGCGTCGGTGACAGCACGGGTACCGGCACGATGAACGGTTTGCGACGCCCCGCGAGCACTGCGACCCGCTCCATCATCTCCCGGAACGTGAGGATGTCGGGGCCGCCAACGTCGAGAGAACGACCATACGCCCCCGGCAGTGCGCAGACGCCGACGAGGTAGTCGCGCAGATCGGCGTAGGCAATCGGTTGCGAACGCGTCGTCACCCAACTTGGTGTGACCATCGCTGGAAGCCGGTGGACGAGGTCACGCATCATTTGAAACGAAGCGCTCTCCTGACCTACGACCATGGCGGCGCGCAGGGTGGTGACAGGTACGTCTCCCTCTGCAAGGATCTGACCGGTTTCGTGTCGACTCTGCAGGTGATGAGAAAGCTCGGGGTCGTCATCTCCGAGTCCACTCAGGTAGATGATCTGTTTCACACCCGCCTGCGCGGCGGCAGCTGCGGCGTTGCGCGCTGCCACGCGATCGAGTTCGGCAAAATCGCCTCCGGCACTCATCGAATGCACCAGCCAGTAGACGACGTCGAGACCGACGAAGGCGCGATCGAGCGATTCGCGATCGAGGGCATCCCCGTGCGTCACCTCGATGTCGGCGACCTGTTCAAGATCCGGATTGGCGCGACGAACGATGGCGCGTACCTGTGCTCCTTGGTCGCGCAACTCCGGTACGAGGCGACGTCCAACGTAGCCCGAGGCTCCGACCACGCCGACCTGCAGGCCGTTCAGGCGGCCCTTCGTGTCGAGGGGCGGAGGGGCAACGGGAATCGGATCGATCACGCTGGCGATGTCTTGGAGGCTGCGTTTTGTCACCCAGCCGTGCACGAGGTGCTGTGTCAGCGTGTAGGGAGCCGCAATCAGGAACGTTTTCGCGTGGAGGTGCTCGAAGCGTGGACGGTAGCCGTCGACGATCACACCGAGGTGGACGCCGACGCCTTCGATACGAGCGATTATGCGGAGGTGTCCCGCCGCTGCCGAGCAGGCAAAGCCCCCAATGATTGGGAAGGCAACCTCGATACCCCCCTCTACTTCTACGACCTCGGCGGCGGCGAACGTGAGGATCGTGATGCCAGTCTTGGCGACTATGAGGCGGATCGGCCCAAGTGCCTCACCTTTGGCTTGGACGATGCCACCCAGTGACCGCTGCAGGCTCGTCCAGTACGCGTCGGCGATGCTCTCTGCGGACGTCGCCGTAGGTGGAATCACAGGGTTCGCTGGCGAGAGCCAGTATTCACTGTGCTGGTTGGCGACGCTGGTCCAATATTCCATTTCTAAATCTTCGCAGCGCCTCGGCTACTAGACCGGTGCTGTTCAGCCACCCGCTTCGGCGACGCGCTCGAGGTGGTGCTCGCGTGCCACACGCGCCAGATCGACCATGCGCTTGGCCCGCTCCGGATCGACGCGATTTTGTGTCCTACCGTCGATCTTCAAGGCCGTACCGACGATGATGCCATCGGCGGTTTCGAGGATGCGCTCGGCGGTATCGTGACGCACCCCCGTGTTCGCGAGTACAGGCATATCGGGGCAGGCCGCCTTGGCCTCTTCGAGGTCGGCGAAGCGAAACGCCGAACCTGCGCGCGGGCCCGAGATCAGGGCCGCTTCGCAGCCAAAAAACTGGGCGCCTTGTGCACGGTCGGCAACGGTGCGCGAGCCGAGCGGCGATGCAAATTCCGGCGTCAGGTTCGTAAAGACCGCAATGTCGTCGGCGCCGATCGAGTGACGGTAGGAGAAGGCGGCGCCCGGGTCGGGTCGCAACTGCCCCATGTCGCTCTCGTAGACACCGATAAAGACCTCACGGACAAAGCGCGCTCCGACTGATCGACCGACGGCGAGCGTGGCGAACGGATCCCAGAGCATGTCGACGCCGATCGGGAGCGACAGTTCGGGCGTGATCTCGCCGATCACGGCAGACATTGCAGTCGACTGCTCCATCGTCACCTCAACGCGATACGGCAGGTCGCCTTCGTTACAGAAGATGATTGCGTCGACCCCAGCCTCTTGGCAAACCTGCGCGTCGTGCTTGGCCGCCTCGGCGATCGGACGCATGCCCGCGGTGCGGTCGAAAGCAGGCGAACCGGGCAGCGCGAGGAGGTGAACAACACCAATCAGCGGCTTCGAAATGCCGAAGACGCGCTGCATAACTTGGTCTGCGAGGGTGCCTTCCATACGTGTAACCGTATTGGGGGTGCACGAACACTGCAACCCGTGCCACACTCCACGGCAATGAGTGAGACCGTCATTCTGCCTGCTGGAGCCGGATCCATCGACCTTGGCGAGTTTGCGTTTGAGGCCGGTCTCGTCCGGCTGGCAACAGTTGGTGCGGACGGATCGCCGCTCGATTTCTCTTCACCTGTCGTCTTGGCGGCAGTCGCCACTGCACTTACCGATGACCCATTTGCGCCGTTTTCGACGGATGCGTTGCGTGTGCTTGCCCCCGCCGCACTCGACGCGTTCGATGCCGCCGTGCCGACGCACGACGAGTTGCAGCGGCTCGCTCCGCTGTGGCGGCCACGACTCTTGTCGCTCGCTGGGCGCCAGGCCGAACTGACGGGCGAGCAGACGGTCGTTCTGCGTTTCGAGGAGCGCCTGCGCGAGATCAAGCTTGGCATGGCGCGTGCCGAGGCGGAAGGCGATGAGGGTCGGCGGGAGGCGCTGCACGCCAAGTACATCGAGGTCGGCACGTCGTATGCCGGTCGGCTGGCGGCGCGTGGGCGCTGAGCTCGTCAGCCGCATCGCCGAACGGGCGGATGCACTCGGGCTAAGGTCCGCAACACCAGTGGTCGCGATGCTCTCGGGCGGTGCCGACTCGACGCTGCTTGTCGTGGCACTTGCCGAACTCGGCTGTGCGGTGCGCGTTGTGCACGTTGAGCATGGGCTACGTGGCGAGGAGTCGGATGCAGATGCGGCGGCCTGCCGCGCTCTGACAGACGCCTTAGAACTGCCGCTGACCATCGTCGCTGGGCAGGTGGAAACGGGTGGCAACCTCGAGTCGCGACTCCGCGACGTGCGTCGTGCGGCAGCGCTCAAGGCCGCGGACGGCCACCTCATCGCGACGGGCCACACGCTCAGCGATCGCGCCGAGACAGTGCTCTATCGGCTCGCCTCCTCGGGCACTGCCCGCGGACTAACCGCGCTACCACCACGTGATGGACAGTGGGTGCGTCCACTGATCGATTGCTCTCGTGACGACGTGCGAGATGAGTTGCGACGACGCGGAGTTGCGTGGCGGGACGATCCGACGAACCTCGAGGCCGGTCCGGCCCGCAACCGCATTCGCCTCGACGTATTGCCTGCGCTCGCCCGGGCCCACCCGGGCGCCGAACGCAATCTCGCCCGCGCCGCCGGGCTGGCCGACGATGAGCGAATCGTCCTCGACAGTCTTGCCGACGACCTGATCGGCAATGATGGCTCTGTGTCCCTCCAGGCCCTAACCATCGCCCCGCCAGCGCTGCAGCGCATTGCCTTGCGCCGTGCAGCCGCGCGTGTCGGCGTGACGCTCGGGCACGACGATGTTGAGGCTTTGCGCACCGACCCGCGGCGCCGCACGCTCCATGGTGCTGCGATGGCCGAGGTCTCGCGCGGCCAGATCACGTTCCTCTCGCCCAGCTCGGGCCGACCCGAAGGCGCCACATGACCCCCCGCCACCCCGCCCTCGTCGACCACATCGTCTCGCGCGAGCAGATTGCGACGCGCGTCGCCGAGCTTGGTGCCGAGATCTCTGAGGTCTACGCCGGCCGCGAATTGAAATTGACCTGTGTCCTGAAGGGTGGCTTCATCTTTCTGGCCGATCTCGTCCGCGCCATCACGATTCCTTGCGCGATCGATTTCATGGTCATCTCGTCGTATGGATCGGGTACGCAATCGTCGGGCATCGTGCGGATTCTCAAGGACCTTGACGCGCCAATCGAGGGGATGGATGTTCTCGTCATCGAAGATATCGTCGACTCGGGTCTCACGCTCTCGTATCTCTTACGCAATCTCGAGACGCGGCATCCCGCGACGCTCGAGGTCTGCACGCTGCTCGCCAAGCCGGCCCGCCATGAGCACGACGTGCCGTGCCGTTTTGTCGGCTTCGAGATCCCCAACACCTTCGTCGTCGGCTACGGCCTAGACGCCAACGAGCGTTTCCGCGAGTTGCCCGATATCTGGTCGGTCGACAACTCGAAGCTCTAGGCGGATGTCCAGAAGGGGTCAGGCCCTATCTGGACATCGGCCTACACGAGTGCAATGCGCGCGTCTTCTCAGGCGGACATGACAAGTGCGCACTTGTGGTGTCCACCTCTGAGTTGATCGACCGCGATCGGCCCGACGAGTTGCCTACACGAGCGCGAGGTGCGCGTCTTCCCAGTCGACAGCGGCCTGGTCGAAGTAGACGAGGCGCGTCTTCTTGAACTCTTGGATCGAGTACAGCACGGCGTATTCGCCGAGGCCCGTCTCCTTGGAGAGGGCGGCGAGCACGGCTTCGCACTCTTCTTTATCGCGCCCGTGCGTCATCGAGAAGAGGCGGTATGGCCAGTCGTTGTAGATTGGTCGCTCGTAGCAATGCGAGACGCCGCGGTACGAGGCCATGATGCGGCCCGCCTCGTCGACGCGATCTTCGTCGACGATCCAGACGCCCATGCCGTTCTGTCCAAAGCCCGCCTTGCGGTGGTTGACGACAGCGGCGAAACGGCGCATGCGTCCATCGGACAACAACTCGCGGCCCATCTCCATCAGTTCGGCGACGGTAAAGCCGTACTGCTCGGCGAGGTCCTTGAACGGCTCGGGCACCGCGGGGAGGTCCGTCTGCAATGCACGGACCGCGGCGATCTCGCGGTCGGTTGGTGCGCGGTGCGGAGCCTCGAGCGACGGGCGTGGTCGATCCTTCTTGGCGGCCGGGTCGCGACCGCCAACCATGTCGAGGTCGACGCCGATTTTGAAGAAGCGGATGGCGGGGAGCGGACGAATCGACTCGATGTCAGCCAGCCGGCCGAGGAGTTCGATCGTCTCGTCGAGCCCAATCTTCGAGTCACCCGGCACGGCGATCGTAAACCACAGGTCGAACGCGTGCTCGCGCTCGTAGTTGTGTGTCACGCCTGGGTGGGCGCTGACGATGTCGGCGGCAAGCTGCTGCGTGCCCGGCTTGGTGCGGGCCGCGACGAGGCTCGACTTGTAGCCGAGACGACGCGTGTCGAAGATCCCCGAGATTTGTCGCACGACACCCTCACCGCGTAGCCGAGAGATGCGCTCGAGCATCTCGTCCTCTGGCATCTCGATCTCTGCCGCGAGAGCGCCCCACGGACGTTCTACGAAGGGCAACTCATTCTGTAGTCGGTCGAGTAAGCGTCGGTCTGCGTCATCCATATCCTGTAGAGTCGGCGCCCTTGCTCGGTCTGTCAAACGGCGCCGTGCGTGCGGCGACCCGTGGTAGCCTGAGGTGGTCATCCGGGGACGCCTGTCCCCCGAAAAAAGGTTATTGCTGACATGGAGACTCGCCGCCTCATCGCCATCGTGGTCGCTCTCGGAGCGCTCACCCTCGGAATTCTGACGGGCTGCGGCGGAAGTACCGATGCTTCCGGCACTCTCGGTGGCGAAGTTACGATCGGCACGGGTACGAATCCAACTGAGACTCCCGTCACGGAAGCCGGCGCAGCGACTGATGCAGCCACGACTGAGGCTGCCGGCGAGACGACGGCTGCTGCTGCTGTTGAGGGCGATGCGGCTGCTGGAGCCGCTGTCTTTACGAGCGCAGGCTGTGGCGGTTGCCATACCCTTGCTGCCGCTGGTTCGGCCGGCGCCGTTGGTCCGAACCTCGACGAGACGATGCCCGATTACGCGCTCGTCATGGATCGCGTCACGAATGGCTTGGGTGGCATGCCCGCGTACGCCGGCCAGCTGTCCGAGACCGACATTCAGAACGTTGCGGCCTACGTGTCGCAGAACGCCGGCAAGTAGTTCGTGCCGCTTCCTGACGGGCTCGATGCGGACGCCGTTGAAGGCGTCTTCGTCGATCTCGACGGGACGGTCGTTCATCACGCCGAGCTCTTGCCGACGGCAATTGAGGCTGTAGCAGCGCTGCAGGCAACCGGCGTGCCGGTCGTGGTCGCGACGGGTCGCATGTTTCTGTCCGCGTGCCGCTTCGCGAATCTCTTGCACGCTGCCGACCAGGTGATTTGCTTTCAGGGCGCTCTCGTTGGCAGCCGCTCGACGGGTGAGGTGCTGCTGCATGAGCAGCTCGAGATGGAGGTGGCGCGCGAGATCATCGCGACGATCGTCGAGACGGGCGAGCACATCAATGTGATGACGTCCGACGCGTTCTACGTTTCCGAGGACAACGCGGAGGCGCAGCGGTATGCGCAGAGCGCCCGCGTGCCTGTCAATGCTGTCGGCGATCTTGTTGCGTGGCTTGACCAGTCGATCACGAAGCTCGTCGTCTCGGGCGAGCCCGAGCGCATGGACGCCTTGCGCGATTTGCTGGTCCCCCAGTTTGGTGACCGCGCCTTTATCGCGAAGTCGTTGCCCTTTTATCTTGAGGTCGCAGCGCCCGGGGTGCATAAGGGTGTTGGCTGTGCCTTCGTGGCCGACCTTCTAGGCCTGCGCCAAGAGAACTGTGTCTCGATTGGCGATGGCGAGAACGATCTCGAGCTGATCGACTGGGCTGGTTTTGGGATCGCCGTTGGTGGTGGGCACCCCGAACTAATCGAGCGTGCCGATTGGATTGCTCCCTCGATCGACGACGACGGCGTGCCCCGTGTGTTGCAGGCCATCGCCGCTGCCCGTAGTCAGCGTCTCTAGCGCGCCACCCCGGTTAGTCTTCCACTGTGATTGATCTCCGTCTCGTCCGCAGCGATCCCGACATGGTTCGCGAGGCTCTGGCGCGTCGTGGCGATGAGGCGCTGCTTGATCCCGTGCTGACGCTCGATACGGAGCGCCGCGCGTTGCAGGTGCAGGTCGACGAGCTCCGCGCCGAGCGCAACCGGGCATCCGAGACGATCGGGCAACTCAAGCGCGCGGCCAAGGACGATCCGGCTGCCGCCGAGCAGGCCGATGCCGTGTCCGCCGAGATGCGCACGTTGAAGGACACGCTCGATGGTCTCGAGGAGTCGCTCAAGGCTGTTGATGAGCAGCTCGACACTGCGCTGCTTGTTGTGCCAAACCTCCCCCATCCCGATTCGCCGCTTGGCAATACGGATGAGGACGCGCGCGAATTGCGCATCGTCGGCGAGATTCCGACCTTCGATTTCGAGCCGCGCGACCACCTCGAGCTGGCGGGCAGCGGCATCGATATGGAGCGCGGCGCCCGCACCTCTGGCTCACGCTTCGGCTACCTGAGCGGCGACATTGCCCGCCTCTGGTGGGCGATTTCGCGAATGGCTCTCGACCAGTTGGGCGATGGCGGCTTTACTCCGGTTGTGCCGCCTGTCTTGGTGCGCGAGGAGGCGATGTTTGCGACGGGCTTTTTCCCGACCGATCGCCAGAGCGTCTACAGCCTCGAAGACGACGATCTCTTTCTCGTTGGTACGAGCGAGGTGCCGCTGGCTGCACTTCACGCCGACGAAATCCTCGTTGCCGACGAATTGCCGCTCCGCTATGCCGGGCTCTCATCCTGTTTTCGTCGTGAGGCTGGCGCTGCCGGCCGCGACACGCGCGGCATCTTCCGCCTGCACCAGTTTGAGAAGGTAGAGATGTTCTCGTTTTGTCATCCCGACACGTCGTGGGACGAGCACCTGCATCTGCTCGCGCTCGAGGAGTCGATCGCACAGAAACTGGGACTCACCTACCGCGTCGTCGACATCGCTGTTGGCGATCTCGGCGCGTCGGCGGCCCGCAAGTACGACATCGAGACGTGGCTGCCCAGCCAGCAGAAGTTTCGCGAGATGACGAGTTGTTCGAACTGCACCGATTATCAGGCGCGCCGACTCGATGCCCGCTTCCGTGAGGAGAAGGGCAGCCCGCAGACGCTGCATACGCTCAACGGCACTGCCGTGACGAGCTCGCGCACCGTTATCTCTGTGCTCGAACAGCACCAGCAGAAGGACGGCACGGTTGCGGTGCCAAAGGCTTTGCTGCACTTCGGCGCGCCTGCCGTCATCGATCCCCGTACCTAGAACGCGACCGCCAATCGCTCGTTTCTAGCGTCGGAAGAGTTTTCGAATGCGTGGGTGTGGCTTGCCTTCTGCGCCGATCAGGCCAAACAAGAGGGCGAGTGCGAGTAGCGCGCCACCGACCCAACCGAGCTTGACGCTGACGACGACGACGGCGATGGATCCTGGCACGAGGAGTAGCCAGGTACCGATTAATTGGTGTGTGCCTTTGCGGCGAAAGAAGCGGTCAATTTTGACCAGCTTGAGGAGTTTTTGAACGAGGATCAGAACTGGAATCAGCCCCTCGAGGCTCGATCCTGCGAAGACAGTGATCCAGCCCGGCCATGCTGCAAAGAGAATGAAGAGTGTCAATCGGTGGTGGCGGATCCAGTCGACGCGGTCGGGCGAGAGCGGCAACAGCACGAGCACTTCGAGCACGAACACGCCCCAAATGACCCAGTCGAGCCATAGCCCAGCGGTTCTGACGGAGGGGTCTGTCCAAATCAGAGGCACGACCACCGCGGGAATTGCCAGGAGGGCGGCAACGGTGGTGGGCATCACGAACCACTGCTCGGCGCGCTCGGCGCGTGTGGCGCGACTCTGATACTCGACGGCGTCCATCGCGGTAAGTCTGCGTGACCCGCCCAGGGTCTGTCGCGGTAGCGTGCTGCGTATGACGGGGCTGTTGAGGACTGCTGGAACGCGCCGCGCCATGCTGATTCTCGGGTTTGGCACGCTGGTGATCACGCTGCAAGACCCGATTATCAAGGCGACGATGGGTACGTACCCTGTTGCCGAGGCAGTCACGATCCGCTCGGTCGTCGCACTGCCGATCTTCTTTTTCCTGCTCCATCGCCTCGGTGGTTGGCGTGTCGCCTTCGAGGGCAACACGCGTCAGTCGATCATTCGCGCGCTGCTGTTTATGGTCGCGTACACGACGTACTTTCTTGCCTTCCCGGCGATGCCGCTGGCGAGTGTGGTCGCGTTGTACTTCACTGCTCCGCTGTTTGTGGTGTTGCTGTCTCGCCCGTATCTGGGCGAGCGGCAGAGTCTGAGCCGCTGGATCGCGGTGCTTGTTGGCTTTGCCGGCGCCGTCGTCGTCGCCCAGCCGGGTACGGGTGGAATTGGCTGGGCTGCGCTCCTGCCTGTCTCGGCTGCTGCGCTCTATGCTTTTGGTCAGCTGATGGCGCGCCGCTATGGCGAGGGTACGTCGGCGACGGTGATGTCGTTTCATCAGAACAGCGTGTACCTCGTCGGCGCGATGCTCTTCTCGTTTATTGCGATGCCGTTTGCGACTGCGCCGGGAGCGACGGGCAGCATGGCGTTTTTGTTGCGGTCGTGGGTGATGCCCGACATCAAGGATCTGATCCTGCTTGGCCTGTGTGGGCCGATTGCTGTCGGCGGGACGATCCTGCTGACGAAGGCCTATCGCGAGGCGCCGCCGGGTGCGGTGACGCCGATCGAGTACATGGCGTTGATTTGGGCCACCCTCTGGGGCTTTGCAATCTTTGCTGAGATCCCGAGCGGTGCCACGATCGTCGGAGCCGCTCTGATTATTGCCAGCGGCATCTTCGCGGTCACGCGTGGCGCGAGCGTGGCGAGGGTGGCGCAGTGATTGCGGCGCCCCGCGTCTTGCGTTCGACGCATGGGGCAGCGATCGCGATCGTGGTTGGTATGTCCGTCTTTTCGTTGCAAGATCCGATCATCAAGGCGCTGTCGGGTACCTATCCGGTGACAGAAGCGACTGCTTTTCGTGGTGCTTTCGCGTTGCCACTCTTTACGTGGATCGTTTGGCAGGCCGGTGGTCTACGTCTGTTGTGGACAGTACGACCTTTTGCACTGGTTGGGCGTGGCGTGCTCCAGATGTTGACCCGGCCGCAATTGTCAAGACAGAGCCGCAAATCCCCCTTGTATCCGGGTGTCTCGGTACGGTGGGACTATGTCGTTGCGCCTCTTCCCGAAGCCGCCTGCTGATGCGAGTCGCGAGTCCACGCTCCCTGCCGCTGCGCTCGTTCTGATCTCATTTTTTCTTTACTGGCTGTTGCCCAACCACTTTCGCCCCGTACCTGCACTGCTGATGATTGTGCTTGTCGTGATTCTCGTGACGCTGCTTATCGTCTTTGTTCCCAGCCGCCACTCCGACGTGGCGCATTGGCAGCGAAGCCTCGTGATGATCGTGATTGCTGCGATCACGCTCTCGAATGCCTACAACTTGGTGCGTCTGATTGACACGCTGCTGTCGAAGAACCAGCCGTTGACGGGTCGCGAGCTGATCCTCTCGGTCGCCGTTATCTGGCTGACGAACGTCGTGGTCTTTGGCCTCTGGTACTGGGAACTCGATCGGGGTGGGCCAGGCAGTCGCGCAGCCGCACGCGACGATGCCGCGCGTATACGCTTTCCCGATTTTCAGTTCCCACAGATGGAGAACCCCCAGCTCGCTCCACCCGAGTGGCATCCACGCCTGCTCGACTACATCTACTTCTCGTTCTCGAACGGCACGGCCTTCTCGGCGACCGATGTGATGCCACTGTCGCACTGGGCGAAGGCGCTGATGATGGTGCAGGCCGGTTCGTCACTCTTGCTCGTCGTGTTGGTGACGGCGCGGGCCGTTAACGTGCTCTGACAGGCAGCGCGCGTGCCTCAGCCACCGCCGTTGCGACGCACGATCTCGGAGGCCAGCCACTTCGTGTAGATCCGGGCACCGTCGCCCATCAGGTGCATCTTGTCTTGAAAGAGTGCCGGGTCGTCAATCTGATCGAGCACCTCGGGCGGCGGATAGAGCATTGGCACACCGAAACGGTGTTCGAACGCCGTGACCATCTCCGGGGATGCACCAGCCAGCGGGTAGCCGGGCATGACGACGACGTAGACCGGTACACCACGCTTCTTGCCGAGCCGGATCACCATTTTGAGGAAGTGGTTCTGGCGGTCCTGATCGATCTCGTCGAACGAGTAGACGACCGGTGGCACGTCACGCCAGGTGCGGTTCGGGCCGAATTCGCGGTCGTAGCGGCGCACCATAGCCGCCATCTGCCATTTCTGATCACGGCGTTGCCGCTGCCCAGCGATGCATGTCTGCATGTGCGGCGCCGCACGCTCGGCGACGGGCACCGTGCGATTGTCGTCCGCGGTGCCGTCGAGCGCGGCCTCGATGCCCATGTCAAGGCGGTTCTGCATCTGCCAGAGCAGGTCGCGGAGACGACTGTAAACCGGTTCTCGCGGTTTCGACCGCCAGTCGTCGCCGAGGAGTGCGAGCGGCATGTTGTCGAGGATCGGGTTGTACTGGTAGTAGCGCGGCTCGATCACCCAGCCCCCAGGGACACGCCGGCCGATCTCTGTCACCAGTGTGTACTCGACGATGATCGGTCCGGCAACACCGCGCTCCGCGTCAAGCGTTGTCAGTAGCTGGTAGAGCTCACCCGGTCCGCGTCCCCCGCGCGCGATATTGACGACAGCATCGTGCTCGGGATCGAGGCCGAGGCCGACTGTCAGCGCCTCGCCGAGGATGCCACGTTGCACGCGCGAGGTGCCGAGCACAACAGCGTCGACCGGGCCGCTCGTCTTGTAGATCACGTCGTAGTGACAGTTGAGCCGAGCAAAGCGCACGCTCGGCTGGTCGGCCCAGACGTAGAGTGCGCAGATGCTGAGGATGGAGGCCACTGCGAGCACCGCGAAGACGATCCGCAGGACGCGGGTGCCGCGGTTGGACCGTCTTTCAGCGCGGCTGGTCACGTCTGCTCCTCACGCGCTCACTTTATGCCGCATTGGATCTGGTCGATGTGGAGCGCGAGCCGAGTTACACAACGGTTTAAAACCCTGCGTAGATCGGTGTTGTTGACTGGAGTGGATATGCGAGCATCAGCGCAATCCACGCGATCACGCCGATCGCAATCTCGATCCAGAGAGCGTTTCGCTCAACGATCGCGCGGGCGTGGGCGTATGTGCTGAGCTCAGCGGGCGCGTCCGTGTGCGCCCGGTCGGGATCAGTGTCCAATGAAGGCCTCCAGGTAGTCGATGGTTCGTCCGAGCGACGACATATTTGCGATCGCGGACAAGAAACTTACGAAAGCGAGCGTTATGAGGACACCGCCGGCGTATTGGATCGGCTTCGGCAGGAGGGCCGGTTTGCCCGCTTGCCGTGTGCGCCACCAGAGTGTGGCTCCGAGTGCCGAACCGTGTGCGAAGCCCCAGAACAGGTAACCGAGGCTGACCTCGTGCCACATACCGATCAGGGTGAAGGTGGCGATCAGCGAGACCACGGGCCGGCCGGTTCGCCGCAGCATCGGCTTGAACATGTAGCGCGTGATGAACGCCGCCAACGAGAGGTGCCAGCGCTGCCAGAAGTTCTGGATCGAGCGACTCACCAGCGGGTAGTGGAAGTTCTCGCTGAGGCGCAGGTTGAAGAGCATCCCAGCGCCGATCGCGATGTCGGTGAAGCCGGAGAAGTTGAGGTAGAGGTTCAGAAACGTGAGCGCGGTGTAAAGGGTCGCGCCCTGCGGACTGTTGAAGGCGTGTGTCTCGAGATATTCGAGTGTTGGGATGCCGAAATGTCCTGGGATCGTTGTAGTGACCCATGTTGTGATGAGAAATACCTTTGCGCCACCGATGCCGATGCGGGTGAGGCCGAGAAACCATCGGCGCAGGTCTGGGTCACGCGAGAGGGCTTCGCGGTTGTAGCGCTGTGACGAGTCGATCGGTCCGATCGGGAACGCTGGGAAGAACAGCGTCGTTGTAAGAAGGTCGCGGAAGGGGAGGGCGCCGACGCGCATCCCTTCTTTGATCGACGCGTAGAGTTTGAACGAGTAGAACGAGAGTCCGAGCGTGGCGAGGTTGGTCATCATCGGACTCGTCAGCGACCCGTTCGGGAATGGGAGTATGTCTCCCCAGTTCCTACCCAAGGCGACTTCGGTGATCGCGTTGATGACGACCGGAGTCATCACGAGCCAGGGGATCCAGCCGCGCCGCGGATGGCGTCGGGCGATTGCGTACAGGCCCCATGCGAGTAGCGAGACGAGGATCACGATCGCAAGCGTCCGTGGATTGAATGTGTAGATGATGACCGCTGAGGCGAGAAGGATCAGTGCGCGTCGCACCTCGATCCAACGTCCCCGCCCAGGTAGCGCTCCGTACGCGAAGCTGAGGACAATGGCGGAGACAAAAAGGATCTGAAAATTCGCGAGCATCGTTAGGTGCCTGCGGTCTGGCTCGAACCGACCTTCATGGCCTCCACTCTAGCGACCGAGCCACGGGCGGCCTCGAGGGGTGGTGAGCACTTCAAATGCACGAAATGATCGTGCGGTGCAATTCGCGCCCCCCGGGTCAGGTCGGCACGGAGAAGCGCCGCCGGCTAGAGCGGCCGCGTGTCGCGAACGCCACCGGGAACCCTGTGGCCCCGACGGGGCCCGGACGCCCGATCGGCGTCAGTACTCCTGCCGCGCCGCGAGCCGCGCGAAGTGCCCACCGCTCGCCAGCAGGTCAGCCGGCGCGCCTTCCTCCACGATCTGGCCGCCCGACACGACGAGGATGCGGTCTGCGCGCTCCACCGTGGTGAGCCGGTGCGCGATCGCGACACGGGTGACCGACTGACCCAGGATCGAGCGCATGACGATGGCCTGGGTCATGTTGTCGAGGGCACTGGTGGCTTCGTCGAGCAGGATCACACGGGGGTCGCTGGCGAGGGCCCGCGCGATCATGAGCCGCTGGCGCTGCCCGCCGGAGATCGCACCACCCCGGTCGCCGATCGGTACATCGAGACCGCGTGCGCGCACCTCGGGCTCGAGCCCGGACTCGGCGATGACCTGCCACAGGCGCTCGTCGTCGATCTGGAGCGGACCGCAGATGCACTCTCGGTATGTCGTCCCAAACGGCATGGAGGTCTGCAGCACCGTTCCCATCTGCCGGCGAACGGCCGCGACATCGAGGTCGGCGAGGTCCTGTCCGTCGAAGGAGACGACCCCGCTCCATGGTGTCTCGAAGCCGAGGATGAGGCGCATCACCGTCGACTTCCCTGATCCCGACGGACCCACAACGGCGACGAATTCCCCCGGCTCGATCGTGATGTCGACGCCGTCGAGCAGCGGAGGCTGGTCAGGGTCGTAGCCGAAGACGATGTCGGTGAGCTGGATGCGACCCTGCAGCGGACCTGGCGCACGCGTGGGACCCGGCCGCTCGACCGCGGTGGACGTAATGGGCACCACACGCTCCAGCACGGGTCCCAACTCGGCGACCGTATTCAGATTCTGGGCGAACAGGCCCATGGCGATGGTGAGTTGCGCAACCGCGACGTACGCTCCCATGAAAGCCGACGCGGTGAACGAGCCCTGCCCGGCAACCACCGTAAGAACGAGAATCACGTTCATGAAGATCGGCCCGGCAATGAGAACCGGCTCCGACCTTTTGACCCCGACGAGGCGGCGCTCCAATGTGGTCAGCTGGTTCGCAAAGTGCCGGGCCCATCGAGCCATCGCCCGGGACTCCGCGCCGCTCACGCGAATGGGGACGATCGCGCCGATCATGGCGACGAAACTGCTCTCACTCGCGCTTCGATCCTCGAGGTACTGCACAAGGTGACCACGTGCACGCGTCTGCAAGAACGAGACAAGCGCCACAGCGATCAAGATGATGAGGCACATCGCAATGCCGAGTACCACGTCGATCGCGAGCAGGTACCCCAGATTGACGAAGCCGAAGACCGACGTGAGCACCAATGCGAGCACCCCGTCATCGACGGTTTCCCTGGCAGTCTCGACCGCCAGAGAACGGTTGAGGATCTCGCCGGACTGCATGCGCCTGAGAAACGGAACGGGTAGACGCAGGAGATGCGCCATGATGCCCGGGGCCAGACGTTCATCGCTCGATTGGCGCAGCCTGATCAGCATCAGATTGCGGGCGACGATGAGCATGGCGCCCCCCCCCGCGCTGCCGAGAGCGAAGGCAACCAGGATGCCGGCCGCCAGGCCGGAGTTTCCCGAGGGAACGGCGACCCCGAACAGCCCCGACGTGGCAACCGGCAGGAGCAGGCCGATGGTGCCTCCGAGCAGCGAAAGCAGGAGCACCGTTCTCACCTGGGTCAGCCGCCCGCGCACTGACCACCAGATGAGTGCTCGCCACGATGCCCCGGGCGGCAGCGAACCGGTCACGACGACGGTTTCCGCAGCATCGTCGGCACCGGGGAAACGCGTGCGTGTGCGGTTGCCACCGGCTACGGCGTCGGCACCCGATCCACTCGGCAAGATCGCCGCTGCCGTCTCACCCGCTGTGGTCACCGCCGGTCTTGGCAACGAGTCCCACCAGCGTGCTCCTCGCGGTGGAGGCGCGACCAGCAGACCCGAGGCCGCAGCGATGGCATCCATGGGCGGGAGTTGGCGCTCGACGCGAGGATCAGGTGCGCGCACCTCGCCGTCGATGGTGGACAGGGCCACGGAGTAGGCATCGAGCAGAGGTGAAGAGAAGCGCGGTGCACGCGCCAGATACCCGTCAGGAGTCGCTGCGGCAACCACCGTGTCGACGGCCTCGTCCCACGACGTATCGGGTGTTCGACGGTCTGGAGTTTTGCGTTCCTCAGCCATGGACCAACTCCGCAAAGAGGCCCTCGGTCACGAGTTGCGTGAAGGTGCCGCGCTGGACGATGCGTCCTGCATCGACCACGACAATCTCGTCGGCGTCGCGAATGGTGCTCAGGCGGTGCGCTACGAGGATGGTGGTCACGCCGCGAGTGCGAAGCCGTGCCTCCACCTCAGCCTCGACGACGGGATCGAGTGCACTCGTCGCCTCGTCTAGCACGATGATCCGCGGATCACCCGCCAGGGCGCGTGCGATCGACAGACGCTGCAGCTCGCCCCCGCTGAAGCCGCCATCGGCCGAAGTGACGTGATGAAAGAACGCTCCTGGTCGGCTGAGGATCGTGCCTTCGATACAGGCATCGCGCGCAGCTCGCTCCACTGCATCATCGGTGATGCCCTCATCCCACAACGTGAGATTCTCACGGATCGTGGAGTTGCCCCGTCTTTGTGGACACGGGTTGTTGGTGGTTTGATCATGCTGGCCCGGCCTCGGCGCCGAGCCGCTAGCGCCGCCGCCTGTGGAGCAATCCGTGGAGCAATCCGGGCAACGAGAGGCGACCTATGACGACCAGCGCCGCGCGGGACGCTAGGATTCAAGCGAGGCGGGGTGCCGGAGTGGCCTATCGGATCGGTCTTGAAAACCGCTGACGCACCGCATATATAAGCCATTTAGAGGGGATGCGGTCCGATTCGCGGTCCGTTTCGCTACGATTCGGAGGCAAAAAGAAGCCGGAGCGCGGCTGACACCGCCTCCGGCGCGACCGAGAAATAGAGACTCGATGGCACCGAATCTTACCGGCATCACGATCCGCCACTCGCGGGACTGCGCGACGGCGAAGGGGCGGAAGCGCTGCGACTGCTCGCCGACGTACCGCGTCCGCATCGAGCACAACGGACGCCGCACGTCGGAGACGTTCCCGAGCGTCGCCGCGGCGATTGCCTACCGTGACGAGTCCAAGCGGCGCGCCCGGCGCGGCCTCGACCCGGCGCCGTCTCGGACGGTTGGCGATGCCCTCGACGACCTCGTGGCCAACCTGGAGTCGGGACGCGCGGTGAATCGCAGCGGCGACCCGTTCAAGCCGAGCGTCGTCCACGGGTACGTGCAGGCCATCGAGACGAACCTCCGCCCCGCCCTCAGTGGTCGTCTCGTCAAGACGCCCGTCGCCTCGCTGACCCGCAAGGAGATCCAAGCGCTCGTGGACGAGTTCAAGACGGCTACCCCGCGGCGGCGCGGCGGCCGCGCATTGTCGCCGTCTTCGATTCGGAACCGGCTCATGCCGCTACGGGTCGCCATTCGCGAGGAGCTGGCGAATCTCTCGATCGACCACGATCCGTTCGCTGGCGTCCGGTTGCCGACCGTCCGTGGTACTCGGGACCGCGTGGCGGCCGATCACGAGGCAGCCCGCCTCCTCGCCGTCCTCGACGACCCGGAGCGCGCCTACTTCGCCGTCGCGATGTATGCCGGTCTCCGCCGCAGCGAGGTCAGCGCGCTGCGATGGGAAGACGTGGACCTTGATGCGCGCCGCGTCCACGTCCGCTCCGCCTACTGCCATCGGACGCACCAGATCACGTTCCCCAAGTCCGCCGCTGCCGTGCGCTCGGTGCCGACCACCGAAACGCTAGTGGCGATCCTCGACGTGTACCGCGCCCGGCTCGCCGCTGACGAGGGCGCCGAGCGGATCGCGCCGACCGAGTACGTCTTCGCCGCCGCGCCCGGCTTGCCACTCGGCGGGGACGCCGTTTCCAAGCGCGCCCGCAAGGTGTGGGCGGCGCGCGACCTGACCCCGATCACCCTGCAAGAGTGCCGCCACACATTCGCGAGCCTCACCGCCGCGTCCGGCACCGGGCTGGAAGACCTGTCCGAGTGGATGGGGCACACGAGCCTGAACCTCACGTGGAAGACCTACCGGCACCTGTACCCCGAGGCCGCGGAGGCGACCCGCCTCCGGCTGGACGCCTACCTTGCGCCGTCGACAATCGAACTGCGCGGACTGACTCGCACGATCGAGGACTAGCCTCACCGGACCGCAATCGCACCGCTGTCGCCGGGCGCTGCTCGGCAACCTCGTCGGTATCAACACCGCGATGTATAGCGATAGTTCGGGTCAGCGCATGGAAGGCGTCAACTACGCCGTTAGTGCCCAGCGGATCAACGAACTCATTGATGGACTGACTTCAGGAAAGGCTGTAGGCGAGTTCGGCATGGACTTGTCCCCGGCCTGGGAGAAGGGTACGGATCCGACTGTCGATCCACCTGCGGCTCTCGAGATCCTCGGAGTAGCTTCCGGGAGCGCCGCCGCTACTGCCGGCATCGAGACAGGCGACTACGTCGTGGGTGTTGACAACGTTGACGTCACCGACCTCGTCGCATACTGCGCTCTCGTCGGCGACCGGCAACAACACACGATCAGTACGTACGACGCTGACGTGGAAACGTCACGTGATGACTCGTTGTCGCCCGCTGTTTGGTGAGCGTACTGCTCATCTAGGCCCACACGGCATTCAGATGAGGACTGACTCAGCGTAGGCAGAGGGCAACTGCTACCCGAGAAATTCCGCAACGAGTTTTGGGATCCCGGTTACGAAGACTGCGGTATCAGGAAACCCGGGGTCTTGGCCAAGCCTTGTAGCGTTTTCCCGGATTCCTTGGCGCCCGACGCGTCGTCATAGTTAACACAATGCTCCGCTCGGAACAATTCGTCCCATGCTTGTTGCCACCCCAATGGACTTCCAGATCCCTCTAACTTGCATTTGCCTAGCGCTTTCTTGGTCCTCAAGATGGAGGCCTCCGTCGTCCTAAAGACAGGTGACGTGTAGTGTAACCCCGCTCGGATCCGAAGAAGATTGCGAGCGGTATCCAGCAACTGGAATTTAGCTTCCACACAGGCAGCGGATACCTCCGACTCTTGTGATTCTGTCCCTGTTGCCGTTGCTTGCGCGACAGCACTAGCATCGGTCGAAGATCCTGAACCACCCCCAAACACCAGATACCCACCTACACCTCCGACCGCGAGGACGGCAACGACAAGGCCGAGCACCACAAATTTTGTCTTGCCTGGTTTGGTCGCCACTTCACGCACCGGCGGCGGCGATATGGGTTCGGCAGCGCGCCCGTCGCCAACGACTGTCCCCGTCGGGCCGACCGGTGATGGTGCAATCACGGTGCCCGTCCGGCTACTCACTTGAGCAACGCCCTCGGCTGCGACGATGCCCGCCGCAACAGCCACGAGATCAGCACAAGACGCGAATCGCACGGCTGGATCCTTGGCAAGCGCACGCGTCACAACCTCGTTCAGTCGCGCATCAGCAACCGCATCACCGGTCACGATCAACGGCGGCGCATCATTGGCATGCGCAAACAACGATTGGATCGTGTCCTCACGCCGAAACGGCGGCTCACCAACAACCATCTCATAGAGCACACAGCCAAGCGCGTACTGATCGGCGCGACCATCAACATCACCACCACGGATCTGCTCAGGCGACACATAATCGACGGTGCCGACCCACGAACCCGTCTGCGTGGCACGCGTGCCCTGCATCACACGACCAATGCCAAAGTCGACGAGCACCGGGTCAGAGCCGTCATCAGGAACGAGAATGTTCGCTGGCTTCACATCTCGATGCACGATGTTCGCCGCATGCGCTGCGTCGAGACCAGCCGCGATCGGCCGCAGCAGAGCGATCGCCGCGTCGATGCCATACGAACCACGCTCCGCCAGGATTTCTGACAACTCGCGCCCGCGGACGAGCCGCATCGCGAGGAACGGGATGTCGTTCTTCTCGCCGGCCTGGTAGATCGCGACAACGCTGGGATGCTCAACGCGAGCGGCGGCCTTCGCCTCCTGCGCGAACCGCGCGCGAAACGCCGGATCCTGCGCCAGATGCTCAGCGACAACCTTGAGCGCAACCTCGCGATCAAGCTTCGGGTCGTACGCGAGGTACACGATGCCCATCGCACCACGCCCGATCTCGCCACGGATCTCGTACCCGGCAAACGAACTCCCCGGCGATAGATCCACGAGACGACTCCCCCTACGCAACGACTCAGTGAGCGCAGCGTACCTAACATGACGGCATACGCCGAATGTCATGTTGGATGGAGTTGTCCCGGTTTGGTGGACACCTCACTTGGGCGCGATGATGCGCTTGGAGAGGAGTGGGGTGTTGGTGATCTTCTCCGACCTTCCCGAAGCGATCCGCGGACTGATCCGGTGATCCTTCCTTAGAGCGCGGGATCAACGGATCACGAGGCAATACGACCCTCCCGGCACTCTCCGAAGGGTGGGTCTGAACTGAAGCAAGTTTCGGCTTGCGACCCCGGCCCCGCGTGTCTCTGATGAAAACAGCGCGCCGACCCGTATTCCCCCACGACGGGGTGGGTTGCCCACGCAGCGAACCCGCGAACCGGCCTGAGCGCGTGCGATCCTGTACCCGTGGAACCCGATCCGACCCTATCGCCTGCAGCTGCGACGGCGTGGCGGCTCGCCGTCGAGCAGCTGGGCGACGACGCGCCTGTGTTCGCCGACGCGATCCGGCGCTACGCGTGCGCGGTCGACGTTGCCGATCGGATGCGTACCGATTGGCTCGACCGGGGCGCGCCGACGTTCGCCGAACATACGAACGGGGCCCTGTACGAACACCCGCTTGTGAAGTCGATCCGGGGTGCGGAGCGCGAATCGGCGACGTTCGCGAGGGCCCTGCAGATCACGCCCGCGTCGGAGAGCTGGCAGGACCGGCACACGCGACACGCTCGACGCGCTGACCCGCCTACCCCGCGGAGTGGTGCGGCCTAGCTCGCTTCGGAATCGGTGTGATTAGACGATTCAGGCATCGTCCAGTTCTTCGAGTACAACCTTCGCCTCCTCATCACCAGCATCTGCAGCCTTCTCGTACCAGACTCGCGCTGTCTCTACGTCACCGGCTTCGTCGGCGAGTCGGCCGACGTTGAACATAGCGTCGGCGCGGCCGGCGCCCGCGGCCTCCTCGTACTTGGCTCGGGCCGCCTCAACGTCGCCCGCGCCTTCAGATTCCAACCCGAGCAGGATCATCCCAGTGAGGTCCCCAGCATCGACGGCCTTCTCCCACCAAATGAGTGCCGCCTCAATGTCACCCTCTTCCTTAATCATGAGACCGAGATTGATCATTGCGTCCGTGTCGCCCGCTTCGGCGGCTTTCTCGTACCAGTCGTGAGCCACCGCAGTCTCCCCTGAATCTTGAGCATGTAGCCCGACGTAGAACATCGCGTCTGAGTCACCAGCCTCTGCGGCCTTCTCGTACCACGCGTGTGCCGCCGCGTCGTTGCCAGCATCGCGTTCAAGGGTTCCTAGGCGCTCCATCGAGTAGGCGCTACCCAGTTGAGCGGCCTTCTCGTGCCAAGCGCGAGCGGCGATTAAGTCGCCCTCGTCGCCACTGATATCCCCGAGCAATTGGAGCGCACCAACATCTGCTTGTACCGAAGCACGCGTAGCCCATCGCTTCGCTTCAATCAGATCACCGCTTGCATATACGAGCTCGGCGATCTGAACCATGACCCACGAGTTTCCCGCATCGGCCAGGGGCTCCCACCACTGACGAGCAGCGTCAACGTCGCCGCGTTCCGCAGCCAGAACGCCAAGTTGATTTGCAGCCATGCCGTTGCCCCTCGCTGCTGCTTTCTCGAACAATTGGCGCGCCTCCGCAGCGTTACCCTCATCCGCTTCGATCGCTCCAAGTCGGTACATCGCATCCGAGGTACCGAAGTCAGACGCCAGTGCGTAGAACCGACGCGCCATCTCACGGTCCCCCTCACCCTCAACCCGCTCGCCCAGGCGAAACAATGCCCACCCGGCCGACTCTGGATCAAGCGCGCCCAATCGCATGAACCACGAACGCGCCTCGTCGATGTTGTCGCGACTTTCGGCCTCTTGTCCGAGGCGACTAAGCGCGTCGGTGTTGCCGAGATCAGCGGCCTTCCTCCACCAGGAATGAGCGTTCTCTACATCACCTTCGTCACTGGCCGCCCCCAAGAGCGCCTCCGCGAGTTCAACCATCGCATCTGAGTCGCCAAGTTCGGCAGCCTTCTCAAACCACTCAATCTCTGTGTCGAAATCCCCCTCTTCTTCAGCTGAACGACCGAGGTCCAGCATCGCGTCCGCGTCACCGCCAACTGCCCGAGCCTCTAAGTCGCTCCGATCGTCACTCACGCCGATTCAGCCTCCGCCGACAAGGGTTAGCCGGCCATCATTACGAGCGCGCACCCACCGAGTGCGACTACGCCGATCACGACTAGAACAATGATGACGAGTACCCACGTCGACGCGGAACTCTTTTTCTCGATAATGATCGTTACGGGCTGTTGTGCAGTCGTAACGGCCGGGCTTCCAACCGCTTGTGGCGTGTCCGTTCCCGAGGGGCTTCCAAATGAACTCGTGGGCTTCCCGTATACGTGTCGCCAGAGAATCCAAAAAGCGTATATAGCGACGATCAACGGAAGAATCGGGTTCACGCTGTAGCTTACAATCCCGCCCACGATAAAGAAAATAACGACAGATAACCCAATCCCGCCCCATCTCCTACCCCTAGACACCCGCATACCATTTCGGAAAGTGATGGCGAGCAAAATACTTTTCATTTTCGCGCGATCCATGTGCCGACCATAACAGAACGGCTAAACCCTATACCCGTAACCGAGTCCGTTCTACGTCTTAGATAAATACGCAGAAATAAGGGGGGTTGCCTCGCGCGAGACCGATACCCTCACGCGTCAAGCGATCATTCCTAATAGCTTGGAGCGGGGTCGAATTGGTCGGCGAGCGTGTACGCGGCATGCTCGTCGAGCCGGTTAGCGTTGAGGTCGTAGCGGCGAGTCGTGCGCGGGTCGGCGTGGCGTGCGAAGTCCTGCACGATATGCAGCGGCACGCCAGCGTCGAGCGCCGCCGTGATCGCCGAATGGCGAAGGCTGTGCGGGCTGATCCGCTTCGTGATGCCTGCGCGCTGGGCGATCCGGGCGACGAGCTTCGCGACGTTGTGCCGGTCGAGGGCGTGCCCCGTCGACGTCTGCAGGACGAATCCGGTCGTGCGGTCGCCGATCACGACGTCGAGGGCCTGACGCGTCGGCGTGTTGAGCGGCACGACGCGGCGGCGGCTGCCCGGTCAGTCTTCCTCGACCCGTCGACGGCGGAGAAGCGGAAGCCGGGCGGACAGGTCGGATCGGCGCGAGCGAAGGATCGCATCGGCGCCGCGCGCCGCGATCACCGCGCGGCGACCGGGTTGGATCCGCGCGTCTACGGCTCGATGCCGATCTTCGATGACGAGGGGAATCCCATCCCGCTCGTGCAAAAAGCGGGCGAGACGCGCTTCCCGCGCCGCGCAGCCTGAGCCACCGCGCCCAGTAGAATGTAGGCACGCGCCCGCCCTTCGCGGCGAGCGCGCTCCGAGGTCTTCGATCCCTCGGCGCCTGACCGCAGCGGCCGCCTCCGGGCGGCCGTTGTCGTTGTCGGGAGGGCAATCCGAGAACCGTCTGAATGCGGGCGTAACATGTCAGCACCGGCAATCCTGCCGGCCGCCTGTCAGGCGGATGATCGAAAGGAGGCGCCTCCAATGAGAGGATCGCCCGAAATGCGGAGACGGCGCGTCGCCGAGATCCGTAGAAAAATGACGAGAAGGCCGAGCGGCATCGCCGCGGTCCGGGAGATCGATCACGATTCTGGGTCGTGCATCGAAACGTTCCTCCCCGATGGGTCGACGCGTCCGGCCACTCCGGCGGAGCGCGCCTGGTGGGCCGCTGGAGAGCCCCCCGCGTACTTCGCGATCACGACCGACGGCCGCGTGATCGACACCGGCGACTCGGGACACCGCGTCGCTCGCACGACCCGCGAGCAGCGCTCGCCGAGCACGACCCGCACGACCAGCCGCCGCGCTCGCACGAGCGCCACGTCGTCGGCTGACCCCTCCTCATCACGAGTCCGCCTGAGCGCTGACGCGCTCGGCGCCCTCCGAATCGAGACGACGCGCCTCGGCCTCCGCCTCGCGCTGCTCGGGATCGGCGGTGCGCGATGAGCGGCGGGATCGACATCGTGACGGCCGCCGCCAAGTGGGCGAGCATCGGCCAGTACGTCTTCCCGTACGTCGCCAAAGCGAAGGTGCCGTTCGGGGGCAGCCACGGGCACCATGACGCATCGGATGACCCGGAGACCGTCGTCCGACTGTTCCGGCACTACATCGAGACGACGGGACAGACCGCCGGGATCGGGGTCTGGACGGGAGCGAGCGGGATCTCGACGATCGACTGCGATAACACGACCGCCGGGAGCGAGTTCCGCCGGATCGCCGGAGACGCCGCGCTGAAGACGCTCGTCATGCAGACGCGCCGCGGGTGGCAGTTCTTCTACCGAGTCCCGAAGGGCATCGAGTTGCCGAACGGCAGCAGTCGCCTTCGCGGCATCGAAGGACTCGACCATCGGTCGGGGAGCAGTTGGGCGGCGCTCCCGCCGTCCAAGGTGAAGACTCTCGATGGGGAGTATCGCTTCCCCGGCCATGACCTGGAGTTCGCCATCGCGAACTTTTGGGACCTCGCGATTGAGATGCCGGAGAGCGTCCTCGACCTCATCCTGAATCCCGGAGGTGGCGATCCCGCCACCGGGCGGGGCGGTGAGCGCCGGAAACTCCGGAGCCTCATCGACGATGGCAGGCTGAAGATCCCGACCGGCGCCCGAAATGAGGGCCTCCACGCCGTTAGCGGCTACTTCCGACACATCGGGATGAGCGAGGAGTCCATCCTCGGCGCCCTCGCGGCGGTCAATGCTCACGACTGCGAGGAGCCTCTTCCGGAGAAAGAACTCGACGGCATCGCGAAGTCGATCGCGACGAAAGAGCCCGGCACGCTGCCCGGCGCCGCGCCGCCGAAACTCCACCGTCTCGACGTTGCTTACATGGTCGAGCACGACCCGCCGCCCGTCGATTGGGTACTTGATGGGATTGCGGCGCGCTCGGCGGT
The DNA here is from genome assembly GCA_005798855.1 of Actinomycetota bacterium. Taxonomy (GTDB): domain Bacteria; phylum Actinomycetota; class Thermoleophilia; order Gaiellales; family F1-60-MAGs149; genus F1-60-MAGs149. The sequence continues at coordinate 34,289 of SYIF01000034.1, forward strand.
GACGATGATTCACGGCGACGCCGGGCTAGGTAAGTCCATGTTCGCCCTCGCGGGCGCCGTCGCAGTCACGCGCGGCGCGCCGTTCATGAATCACTCCACCCCGCGCGGCCGTGTTCTCTACATCGACGCTGAGAACGGCAAGGGTGAGGCTCACCGGCGCATCCGCGCCCTCGGTCTCACCGCCGCCGAGGCGGGGAGTCTCGTCTATTGCGAGGCTCTCGGGGTTGATCTCCGCGGTGATGCGGACGAGCTCCTCAGCGCCGCCGTTGACGCCGAGCCGGATCTCGTCATTGCGGACAGCCTCGCGACTCTCTCGCGGAGTGATGAGGACTCGTCGGGCGAGACGACCCTGGCAATCCAAGTCCTTCAGCGCATCGCGCGGGAGACGGGGGCCGCGGTCATCCTCCTGCACCACGACAAGAAGGACAAGACCAACTTCCGCGGTTCGAGCGCGATCGCGGCCGTCGTCGAGATCCGCTGGCACCTCACGAAAGACGCAGACCGCGAGAACGCGCGACGGCTCGTCAATGAGAAGTGCCGATTGGCCGCCGAGGCGCCCGAGCGGTGGATCGAGATCCGACAATCCGAGCGCGGCATCGAAGTCGCGCAGATCAGCAAGCCGCCCACGAGCAAGGAGGCCGAGGATTGGGATTCGGTCGTGGAACTTCTCAGCGATGGGCGGCCTCGGACCAATCGCGAGATCGCCGTAGAGACAGGACTCGCGAGCCCTGGCGGCGGTTGTCCCGGCAGCCTGGCGCGGCTACTGAAGGAGAAGCGTAATGCGGGCTATCTCGTCGGCGGCAGCGCCGGAGGCGTCACGCTGGCGCCTCACCTCATGCCGACCAAGAACGTGGAGGAGCCCGCGAAGGCGCCACCGCCCGCGGCGCCGCGCCCTGATCCGCTGATCCCCCCACCTAGGGATGGATCGCGGGATCAGCCCGCGTCGGGCGCGTTCATGCCCGACCCGGATATCGGAGAGGCGGCATGATCGAGACCGCCCTCACCGATGCCGACCTGGAGTCGGCGACCGAGAAGAAACCGAAGAAGAAGCGCCTCCAGCCCGGCGGGACACTTCACCGCGTCCGCCCCGTCCCGGCGCTTGCCCTCAGCATCGAGGAGGCGGCCCGCGCGTGTGGGGTGTCGCCGGAGACGTTCGATCGGCACGTCCGGCCATACGTCGCCCAAGTGCCTGTCAGCCCCGGCGTCGTGATCTTCCGCCCCGAGACGATCGCGGAGTGGCTGAAGAACACGGAGACAGCGGGCACCTAGACCACGAGGGCGCCGGGGTCCGCTTCGCGCGGCTCCGGCGCCCGAGTGGGGTCCGGGCTGCGGTCCGTTTTGCGGTCCGTTTCGCCCGACGAGTGACGACGCATGGCGACAGATGGCGACCGAGCGCCTAGGATTCATCCCGGCGGGGTGCCAGAGCGGCCTATTGGGGTGGTCTTGAAAACCGCAGC
>SYIF01000035.1 GCA_005798855.1 Actinomycetota bacterium
GAGCGCTGCGCCTCGACCTCGAACCGTAATTTTGATGGACGCCAAGGCAAGGGCGGCCGTACACACCTGATGAGCCCCGAGATGGCAGCCGCGGCTGCGATCACCGGGCACCTGACCGACGTTCGAGAGTGGGAGTAGACGATGGAGCCGTTCATCCGCATTATCGGTACGACCGCACCGCTTGACCGCGCCAACGTCGATACCGATCAGATCATGCCCAAGCAGTTCCTCAAGCGCATCGAGCGCACGGGCTTTGGCGAATTCTTGTTTTTCGACTGGCGCAACGACGAGGACAACTTCGTCCTCGAGCGCCCCGAGTTCCGCGACGCGCCGATCCTCGTGGCCGGTCCGAACTTCGGCTCGGGCTCCTCGCGAGAGCACGCACCATGGGGCCTGCAGGATTGGGGCTACCGCGTCGTGATCGCCCAGAGCTTCGCCGACATCTTCCGCTCGAACTGCGCGAAGATCGGTCTCTTGACGGTCGAGTTGCCAGAGGCTGAGGTGCGCGAGCTGCTCGATGCCGCGCCCGCCGAGATCACGGTTGATCTGGAAGCACAGACGATCGTGATGCCCGACGGCCGCACGATCGAGTTTCCCGTCGACCCCAAGACACGCGAGAACCTGCTCAACGGCTGGGACGACATCGCCCTGACGCTGCTGCGTGAGGACAAGCTGGCCGAGTACGAACGCGATCGCGAGCGCAACGGTCCGAGCACGCTCTCGCTGGGCTAACGCAATCCGGATCGGGTTGGAGCACTAGGAGCGATACGCGACGTACATGCGCTGGCCGGCAATGTGGTCGGCGACGTAGCCGGCATCGCTCCAGACGCCCCAGATGAAGCTCGAGCCGCGCCGCGAAAGCCACGGCAGGCCGAGGAAGTAGACGCCGGGTTCGGTTGAAACGCCACGCATGTGATCGGGCTTGCCGGCCGCGTCAAAGGCGTCGACCTGCAGCCACCCGTAGTCGGTCCGGAACCCTGTCGCCCAGATGATCGTTGTCACGCCTGCCGCGGCGAGATCGAGCTCGAGCACGGGTTGAGTGACGCACGCGGGCAACGGGCCAAGCAGGCGCGCCTGCGGCTCCTCGGGCAGATCGAGACCGTTGCGCTCAACGTACGCATCGGCCTGGTCCAACAGGTCGAGATAGTACGCGTCGCCATGGGCGATGCTACCTGCGAGGTCGCTAGCGAAGTGCACGACGCCATTCGCATACGACTCGGCCCGGCCGTGCACCACCATTCCCTCGGCGACCAAGTCGCGGAAGTCGATCGTGCGTCCACCATAGGCACCACTGAAGGCAATCGTGACGTGCTCGGCACCGGCCGGCGGGGTCTGCAAGTCCCAAAGGCCGAGCACTCCCAGCCACCAGACAAAGTCGCGGTCGCGATAGCGGCGCGGTGGACGCGTATGCAGCCCGATCGCCATCTGCACCGAACGTCCCGCGCGCTGCAACTCATCCGCAATCTGGACACCCGATGCGCCACCACCAACCACGAGCACGCCCCCCGCAGGTAGCTGCTCCGGATTTTTGTAATCGCTCGAGTGGATCTGCAGCGCGGGCGCGTCTGCCGGCACCAATGAGGGGATGACCGGCACTTGGAAGGGGCCCGTCGCTGCGATGACGTAGTCGGCGTCGATCGCTCCGGCCGAGGTCTCCACCCGGAAGCCACGGCGGTCGCCACGGCGCTGCACCGACGTGACGTCGACGCCGGTGTGGATCGGCGCTTCGATCTGCTTGGCATAGTCGACGAAGTAGTCGGCGACGCACTCCTTGCCCGGGAAGGCATCGGGGTCCACACCCTCGAAAGCGAGACCCGGGAAGCGATCGTGCCACGCAGGACCGTTGGCCACGAGCGAGTCCCACCGCCCCGAACGCCAGCGCTCGGCAATGCGATCGCGTTCGAGCACGATGTGTGGAATCCCTCGAGAGCCGAGATGCTCGCTGATCGCGATGCCCGCATGGCCACCGCCGACCACCACCACTTCGATCTCTTTGGGGAGGTCGACCGCCACGACTTAGGCTAGCTTGGCCGTGTCGAAGTATTCGGTAAAGCGGACGATCATCCCATCGCGCAATTCGACGACCATTACCAAGTCGAAGTCGCAGCGCAGGCCCGCGAGATCGGCGGAGAGGAACTGTCCCTCCGCAAACGCAACGTCGCCGCTCATCGCAAGCTGCTTGATCGGCACGCGCACCTCCGAGATTTCGGCAAAGGCCGCGGCGCAGGCGGCACGCACAGCGGCGGGACCGACGGGAAATCCGTCGAAGAGCGGTCCCTCATAGACACCGTCAGGCGCGAAGCGGTCGGCGATCGCGTCGGGATCGCCGTGCTCCCAGGCCGCTGCCAGCGCGCGCATTGTCTCCTCGGCGTTCATCTCAGGCTCCTTCCCGCAGGTCGATCTTGCCTGCCTAGAGCGTAGCGCCTAGACGTTGAAGCGCACGTTGAGAACATCGCCGTCTTGGACGATGTAGTCCTTGCCCTCAACGCGCAGCTGGCCCAGCTTCGTGGCCTCGGCACGCGAGCCCGCGTTGACGAGGTCTTGCCAGTTGATGACCTCGGCGCGAATGAAGCCACGCGCGATATCGGTGTGGATCTTGCCGCCCGCTTCGACAGCATTCGAGCCCTGACGAATCGTCCAGGCCCAGACGTCCTTCGGGCCGGCCGTAAAAAACGTAATCAACTCGAGCATGCGGAAGGCTGCAGCAGCCACGCGTGGCGCGCTCGGCTCCTCCTGCCCGATCTCGGCGAGGAACAGTGTGCGCTCCTCGGGATCCTCGATCTCTGCCAGGTCCGACTCGAAGCGACCCGCCACCGCGACCACTTCGGCACTGCCCGCATAGGCCTGCAGCGCTGCGACCGCCTCGGGGTCACCCGACTCGGAGGTGTTCGCGACATACATCATTGGCTTCGCCGTCAAGAGATCGGATTGCACCTCAAGCGGCAGCGTCTTGAACTTGGCAAAATCGCGAGCGGGCGAACCAGCATCAAGCACCACACCGAGCTCGGCCAGCAGGTCCGCCTCGGCCTTGGCCTCCTTCTGCCCCACCTTGACAGCTCGCTCGAGGCGCTCCAGCCGCTTCGTCACCAGCGCGCCGTCAGCAAACAACAATTCGAGATCGACACCCTCGGCATCCGCCGCCGGGTCGATCCGACCATCGACATGGAAGACCGCTTCGTCTTCGAAGGTGCGCACGACGTGGATCAACGCGTCTGCCGCACGCAAGGCCTGGAGAAACTCACCACTTAGCCCACCATCACGACCAGCGCCACGCTGCACGCCGGCCACATCGACCAACTGCACCGTCGGCGGCACCAGCCGCTGCGAATCCTCGACCGTGGCGAGCGGCGCCATGCGTGCATCCGGCACCTGCGCGACACCCGTATTGACCGAAACCTCGGTCGCAGCGAACGGCTGGACGACGACGCCTGCGCCGGTCAGCGCATTGAAGATGGTGGTCTTGCCGCAGTTCGGCAGACCGATGATTCCGATTTCGAGGCTAGCCACAGCACGTGACGATATCCGGGGTCACTTCTTAGCGGCGCCGCCGCGCCGGCACGAAGAGCCGCGCGACCCGACCCGTGACAGCGCCGAGCACATACCCAGCCACCACATCACTCGGGTGATGAACACCAAGATGGACTCGCGTGTATGCCATCGAGACCGCGGCAAGCTTGAGTGGCAACCGCGCAAACGGAACCGCATCGCCCAATACAACGGCCGCCGCCGCCGACATCGCTGCATGCGACGACGGAAACGACGACGAGGTCGGGGCTTCGATTGTCTGCGGAGCATCCTCGAGGTTCGGACGCTCGCGCTTGGCGATCAGCTTGACGCCATAGTTGACACCAAGCGTCCCCCAGACGGCAACCGCAGTCGCAATCGCCGGGCGCGCATCGCGCTTCGCGAGCGCAACGACAACGCCAAGCGCAACCCAGCCGAGCCCGCTATTGCCAAGCCGTGAGTAGCTCGTGACACCACGATCGACCTCGGGGCTCCGCAGACGCGCGGCCGCCACGAGCAGCGCTTCGTCAGCGGCAGCAATCGTCCCGAGAAGGCCGTTAGAAGCCGACGCGCGCCTCTTTCGAGAGGACGCGCATAAATGCGACCTGGCTTGAGCGCACGAACAGATCGCCAGCCTCGGAGGCGAGCTCGAGCACGCCCTCCTCGCCCTTCTCGACTGCCTTTAGCAGCTTCTTCCACGCTGCATCCGAAAGCGTCGCGGACGTCGTGCCACCGCCAACAAAACCAATCTCCACACGCACGTTCTCAGCCATGCTGATGTCCTCCCGGTTGGACGATTTCGAGCAAGACGCCACGTAAGGCGTCAGGGTGAATAAAGGCGACCTGCAGACCGAACAACCCCGCACGCGGCGCTTCGTCAATCATCTCAACTCCGGCGGCCAGCAACCGTGCACACTCGGCGTCGATATCGGCCACCTCATAGGCGACGTGATGCATGCCCTCGCCGCGCTTCGCGATGAAACGCCCGACGGGGGTGTCGTCCGCGTACGGTGCAACGAGCTCGATCATCGGCCCAGCCGGCGTACGAATTGCCAGCGCACGCGTGCCGAGCTCTTCCGAGTCGTGGCCGTGATCGATGGTGGTACCGAGCAGCAAGGCGTACTGCTGCGCGGCAGCCTCCAAATCCGACACGGCAATGCCGAGGTGATGAATACCGATAGCACCGTCCACAGGGAGGCATCGTATCGGAGGTCAACCGGCGCGGTCTCTTTCGATAATCTGCGTTCGAATCTTCGAGCTGGCGTCTGGCCTGGGCAAGGAGGACATGACAACCGCGCGGATGTGGTGTCCTCCCAAACCCAAAAAGGCCACGAACCCCCAACCGTCATTCCAGGGGAGGACACCACATCCGGGCGGTTGTCATGTCCTCCCTAACGTTGCCACCACGCCCGCCTATCAACGCAGACGCCGAACAAACTCGTAGACACCACCACGAGACACCACTGCTCGACACCACTACTTCGGACCACCATTGGCCGGGGTCGGCAGCAGACTCAGACGACGCGTTCGAGGCGCGGGTTCGGCAGCGGATCGCGTCCGCGTTTGCCACCCGCCTTACCGTCGACCATCACAACGTCGGCTGTAAAGTCTCGCGCACCACGAATCAAGGCCGAACCAACTCCGTACGAATCGACTGGCACGCCCGCAGCCTCGAAGGTACGGATCTTCTCGGCGTTGAAGCCACCCGACACGACGATCCGTACCTTCTCGTGCCCCGCCGCGTCGAGTGCGCTGCGCACATTCCAGACCAACTGTGGATTGACACCCCGCGGATCGAAGCGGCCCATCATGTCCCATAGCGAGCGATCGACCATCGTGCCCGACGTATCGAGACGCACACCCCACAGGCGCTTGCCCAACGCATCGGCGACCTTGAGTGCCGTTCGCACGCTGTCGTTCTCGAAGTCGACCAACACCACGAGGTTTTGCTCCGGGTCGGTGCAGCGGGCAAAGGCCTCGGCCGCCGCGACTGTATCGCCACCGTAGGCTGCGATCAGACCATGCGGCACCGTGCCGAGACCACGATCGCCCCACCAGGCTGCTTGCGCGTCCGTCGAGACACCAATTGCGCCTGCGACGTGCGCGGCATAGCCATCACCCGTCTGTACACGGTAGTGGTCGTGACGTGCGGGGAAATACATGATCGGCTTTGGCGCAGCCGCCTGGACAACCTCGCGAACATTGGTCGCGACCAGGCTGCGGCGCGCGAGGCTGCCGAGATACACCGTCTCGAGATGGCAGAAGTGGGCGTAGTCGCCCTCGATCGTCATCACGCTCTCCCACGGCTCGATCTCGTCGCCGTCGTAGAGCGCGTGGACTTCGAGCTGCTCCCAGCCGGGTTCCCAGGTACCGTCATCACGCGTGATTCCTGCACACTCACGCAACGTCGCGATCGCCTCGTCAACTCCACCAAGCACCGAGGAGTAGCGCTGGAAGACCTGCACCAAGACGCGCGGTCGATGTGCGTCACGCTCCAACACCTTCTGCGTGTAATTGAAGTACGCATCGGAGTAGTAGCCCGCACGAATCTTGTCGATCGGGAGGTCGAAGACCTCCGAGGGCAGGCGGGTCTTCGTGGTGCGGGGTAGGACGTTCATCTGTGGCGATGATCGTACAAGGGATTGCAGATCCGCCACGACCCGCATACTGCCTGTGTGGCGCTCGTCACCTATCTACCGTCTTCGGACTACGCGGCGATGCCGTGGCGCAACGGTGCTGGTGTGACCCACGAGATCGCGATCGATGACAGTCCGGGCGAGAGCGAAGCGCCATTTCTCTGGCGGCTGTCGATGGCCGACCTCGCCGGCGATGGGCCGTTCTCGGAAATCGCCGATGTAGATCGCATCCTCGTCTTGCTTGAGGGTGAGGACGTGCGGTTGACGATCGCTGGCGCCGACCCCGAGCTGCTCGCCGAGCACGAGTCGATTGCGTTCCCAGGCGATGTGCCGACAGGCGTAACGATGGCACCGGGTAGCGGCCGCGATCTCAACCTAATGTGGGATCGCACGCGCGTGCAGGGAATGGTCGACATCTTGAACATTGGCGACACCCTGCAGATCGAGGAACACATCGCTTTCGCGATCGCGCTCGGTACCTCAGCCACGATCGAAGTCGATGGCGACGAGCACGTCTTGGGCGAACAAGATGCCCTCCAAATCGATGACGCCACCACCTTCGCCGTCCTTGACGGCGAGGTCTACGTGGCCCGCATCGACTAGCCGAAGGCGCCGGCCCCGACCGCGATCCAGGCCCACTCGCGATCCAGGGAGGACACCACAACCGCGCGCCGACGGACTGGCTAGCCGAAGACGCCGGCCGAGATCGCCTCGGCGACGGCTTCGAATTCCGCGCCGAGCGACCGATCCTCGACCAGTGGTGGCGAGAGGGCGCGCACCTTCTCGAACTCGGCCTCAAGCAGGTCACCGGATCGCAACGGTCGGCGAAGGTCAAAGCCTTGTGCAGCGGCAACCAACTCGACCGCTACCACGCGGCGCGCCAGCGCCAAGACCTGCATCGCCTGCAACCCGGCCGTCGCACCCATCGAATTGAAGTCTTCTTGACCCGCGCACGTTGGCAGGCTGCCGACGCCAGCAGGGTGAGACAAAACAGCTCCCTCGGCGACGAGGCTCGCCGCCATGTACTGCGCGATCATCAGGCCCGACTTCGTGCCTGGATCGGCAATCAGAAACGGTGGAAGTGCATGCGGGCCACTGCGACCATCCATCAGTCGATAGATGCGGCGTTCGGAGAAGGCAGCCAGTTCTTGCACAGCGATCGTCAACACGTCGAGCGGCAATGACAGTGGCTGGCCATGGAAATTGCCACCCGACAGAACATCGCCATCCTCGACGAACAAGAGTGGATTGTCGGTCACGGCACCGTACTCTGGCTCGATTGCCCGCTCCACGTAGGTGAGCGCCTCACCGATCGCACCGAGCACCTGCGGGATGCACCTGAGCGTGTACGCATCCTGCACGCGCTCACAGTCGGCGTGGCTCTCGCGCATCGTCGACCCCGCCATCAACTCAAGCATCCGCGCGGCAACCGCCTGCTGCTCGGAGCGATTACGCAACACATGCAGTCGGGGATCAAACGGGGCGGACGAGCCCAGCAAGGCATCGACCGACATGGCGGCGGCGACCTGAGCAGCAGCGTAGAGTCGCTCGGCGTCTGTCACCGAGAGCGCACCAATCGCAGTCATCAGGTGCGTGCCGTTGATCA
>SYIF01000036.1 GCA_005798855.1 Actinomycetota bacterium
GCGAGATAGCTCAGTTGGTGGAGCACGCGACTGAAAATCGCGGTGTCCCCGGTTCGAGCCCGGGTCTCGCCACTCTCGTCCCTTAGGTCCGTGCGAAGGCGATCAGCGAAGCGAGGTCGCCGGCATCAGCCGCGTGCAGTGCCGAGATGTACGCCGCGCGGAATGTCGCCGCGTCCACGTTCTGCAGCGCCCCCCAGGTAAATGGCTGAGCACCGAGGCCCACGACCAGAAGATCTGCATACAGGCGAGCATGGCGGCCATTGCCATTGGCAAACGGGTGAACCTGCACGAGACGATGATGAACGCGCACGCTCACTGCATCGTGGTCGTCACCGATCTCCAGCCAGTGGCGAGCGTCGCCGAGGAGCGCACCGATACCCTCCGAGATCAGCCACGGGTCGATGCCGAGATTGCGCGGCGTCGTGCGATACCTCCCGGCCCAGGACCAGACATTGCCGAACATCCGTCGGTGTAGTCCCCGTACGAACGGCTCGTCAAGGATTCGGTCGGGCGTAGGCCGACGTACGCGACTCCAGGTGATCGCCTTGGCGACATTACTCTGCTCTACGGCATCAAGCTCGCCGCGGGTTGCGATGGAGCCAAGGCGTAGATCAGTGAGGTCATCCGGGTCAAGTGGCGTCTGTCCGGCATCGGCACCATAGAGCCTGTCCATCGAGTTACTCCCGCCAAAGCGCAGACGAACGCTTAGTTGTTTCCAGCATCTCCTCTGCGAGCAATTCTGCGAGCGCGTCGTCTACCGTCTGATCCTCGATCGCCATCGTGTGTCGCGTCCGTTGCAGGTCGCGGTCAACCACCACGCGGGCGCGGCGATCGACGACTGCTTCGAGCGTGTCGTTGGGCACGAGTGCGTAGACGAGGTGGCAATCGAGCGCCTCTGCGGCACGGCGCAGAGAATCGAGGCGGATGCGGCCATCGAGTTCCGAGCGTTCGAGTTGCGCGACAGCCTGATCAGATACGCCAAGCCGGCTGGCAAGGGTGGAACGTGGCATTAACAGCGCACGGCGGAGCGCGTAAATCCAGCCCTTATTTGGAGTATCCATTGGAAATGCGCGCCACGCGGCGAGGCGCCCATCAAGCATTCGACGTTGTTGAGCCTGCGTTGTCATACTCGCACCGTACCACAGAAATCAATTTATATTTTGTATTTAGTTGATATAAAAACAAGTTACACATTGATATTTTCGCGATGAGTCCGCTCTCTCGCAGCAACCCGCCGCCTACTTGGCGGTGATGCGCACGGGGAAGTGCTTGAGGCCATTCGTGAAGTTCGAGTAGAGCCGCCGCTCTTGGCCTGTCTGCTCGATCGACTTGAGGCGCGGGAAGAGCTGTTCGTAGAGCACCTTGATCTCGAGGCGTGCGAGGTGCGTGCCGATGCAGTAATGCGGACCGCCACGGCCGAAGGCGAGGTGCTCATCCTTCTTGCGGGAAAAGTCGAGCGTGTGCGGGTTGTCGAAGACCTCGACATCACGGTTGGCTGGGGCGAACCAGACGACGACGCGTTCGCCTTGCTTGATCTCGACGCCGCGGATCTCGGTGTCCTCTGTCGCCGTGCGGCGAAAGTGCCAAACGGGCGAGGCGATGCGCACGAGCTCGTCGACGGCCTGGTCCGTGACGCCGCCGGGCTGCGAGAACTCGCCCATCGCGCGGTCGTCCTTGAGGAGCGCGAGCAGGCCGAGCGCCATCGACTGGCGTGTCGTCTCGTTGCCCGCCACGACGAAGAGGGCGAAGTTGTTGTCGAGGTCGCGATCGTCGAGCGGGCAACCACCGACCTCCATGTTGGCGAGGACCGAGAGCACGTCGTCTTTTGGCGCGCCCCGACGTGCGTAGATCGTCTGGCGCCCCATGGCACACAACTCGGCCGCTGCCTCGCTACCAAAGGGGAGGTACTTAAAGGCCTCGGCCTCGGGCGAGCCGGCGACGTGGATCGCGATCTCCGGGTCGGAGTCGATAATCATGCGATCGCCGAGTTCGATGAGGCGGTCGAACTGCTCGGGTGGCAGGCCGAGAATGGTGCCGAGCACGCGGATCGGAATCAGTGCAGCGATGTCGTGGACAAAGCAGATGTCCTGCTTCTCGAAGGCCTCATCGAGGACCTCATCGACGATCGCCCGCAGCTGGTCTTCGTAGCGACCGATCGACTTCGGTGTGAAGTCGCGTGCAAATGGCTTGCGCCACTCGTTATGCAGCGGCGCGTCGGTCTCCATAAAGTTGCGGCGTGCTTCGAGCACGTCGGGCTCGACGTGGCCAATGCGCGCCGACCCACCGGCCTCGGAAGAGAACGTCTTGGCGCGCTTGAGCACATCGAGGACGTCGTCGTATTTCGTCACGCACCAGAACCCGTCGGCCTCATCGGGGTGCCGATAGACGGGCGCCTCGCGCTGCAGCCACTCGAAGATCTCCCACGGTTCGCGATCTACGAACAGGCCGTGGTCGAGCAGATTGAATTGGGGAATTTCCGTTGCTGCCATGGGGAGAGACCTCGGGGGGTCGGCACTAGTCTAGCGAATTGGATCCAGAATACAATCCCCGCATCGGGCGTGACCACAACTGGCGCTGCCCGCCGATCAAACCGGCATCGTATCGCCCATGGCAACACCTGAAGCACGCGCATCCGAGCTCGAATACGAGCTCGAACTTGATCCGAAGCGCTGGCTCGCACTCGGTATTGTCGCCGCTGGCGTCGCCCTGATCATCATCGACTCGACGATCGTCAACGTCGCGCTGCCGACGATGATCCTCGATCTCAACCTCGGCCTGTCCGGCGCCGAATGGGTCAACTCGATCTACAGCCTCGTCTTCGCGGCGATCCTGATCGTCACCGGCCGCCTCGCCGACATGCGCGGACGACGTCAGATCTACATGATCGGCCTCGCCATCTTTGCCGGCGCCAGCATCCTTGCCGGACTCGCACCCAATGGTGAGTTTCTGATCCTCGCGCGCCTCCTCCAGGGCATCGGTGGCGCACTCGTGCTGCCCTCAACCCTGTCAATCGTCAACGCCACCTTCCAAGGCAAAGAGCGTGCCGCTGCGTTTGGGGTCTGGGGCGCGACGATCGGTGGCATGGCCGCACTTGGACCGATTGCCGGCGGCCTGCTGACCACGCACTTCGGCTGGCGCTGGATCTTCCTGATCAACATTCCAATCGCACTTGCGCTGATCGTACTGTCGCTCAAGTACGTGCGCGAATCGAAAGACCCCGACGCCAAGAAGACCGGCGACGTGCTTGGGTCCGTCAGCCTCGGTGTCGGCCTTGCCGCGCTCGTCTTTGCCCTGATCGAAGGTCGCACATACGGCTGGTGGGCACCCACCGAGCCATTCTCACCCGGTGGTTTGGACTGGCCCAGCTCGACGGTCTCACCGATTCCCGTCGCGATCGCGCTGTCGCTTGTCAGCATCATCGTGTTTCTCCTCAACTCGCGCTATCGCCTCCGTGCTGGCAAGCCACGCCTCGTCGACCTCGAACTGTTCAAACTGCGCTCGTTCGGCTTCGGCAACATCACGGCGCTACTCGTCAGCCTCGGCGAGTTTGGCGTGCTGTTTGCAATTCCGCTCTATCTCCAGAGCGTGCTCGGACTCAGCGCCACCCAGTCGGGCCTGCTGATCGCGAGCCTCGCCGTCGGTGCGTTCGTCGCAGGCGGGGCCGCTGCGCCCGTCTCGAAACGACTCGGTGCACGTGGCGTTGTCCAGCTCGGCATGGCACTCGAGACGATCGGCATTGGCGCCTTCGCGCTACTGGTCGGTCCCGACTCGAACCCGTGGATCTTCGTACCCGCACTCTTTGTGTATGGCATCGGGGTCGGCTTTGCAACCGCACAACTGACCGGCGTCGTGCTCGCCGACGTGCCGATGAGCGCGTCTGGCCAGGCCTCCGGAATCCAATCGACGTCGCGCCAGATCGGCTCCGCCCTCGGTGTCGCGATCCTCGGCGTGATTCTTGCGACCGTCATCTCCAACCAGACCACAGCGAACCTGGAGGCGCAGGGACTACCGACAGCCAGGGCAGCGTCGATTTCTATGACCATCGAACGCTCCGCGGGCACCGCCATCCCCAGCATCGTCAGCCAGCCTGGCGGCGCCGAACTTGCGCCGGCAATCGACCAGGCATTCTCCGACGCAACCCGCTGGACCGGCCTCGCCGCGGCCTTCTTCGTCCTGATCGGCCTCGGCTCGAGCATGTTCCTGCCCAAGCCAAAAAACCCTTGGAGTAGCACCTGAGGCAGTTTCGGGTACCGTTCGACCATGGCGATTGCAGCATCCTCCAGCGTTTCCGACATCAACCTCACGGACCTTGAGACCTTTGTCGAGCGCACGCCGCACGATTGGTTTAAGCGCCTCCGCGACGACGCCCCGTGCTACTGGCAGGACGAGGCGAACGGTCGCGGCTTCTGGTCCGTCACCCGCTACGAGGACATCCTCGCGCTGCAAAAGCAGCCGCTGCTGTTCTCGGCCGGCGTCGGTGGCACGAGCCTCGACGATCTGACGCCCGAGCAGGTCGAGTCGCGCATGTCGCTGCTCGACATGGATCCGCCGCGCCACTCGCGCCTGCGGGCGCTTGTCAACCGCGGCTTCACGCCTAAGGCCGTCAAGGTCTACGAGGATCGCATTCGCACCCTGATCCGCGAGATCCTGGTCAAGACCATGCCGCTCGGCGAGTTCGATTTCGTCGAGCACATCTCGGTCGAGTTGCCGATGCAGATCCTGTCGGACATCATGGGTTCACCGCTCGAAGATCGACACACGCTCGTGTCACTCGGCGACCGCCTGCTGGGCAATACCGAGCCAGACTTCGTCGGCGACCTCGTCAAGGACCAGAGCGACCTCTCGCAGTATGCGCACCTGCCCTTCTCGAGCCCCGCCGCGCTGGAGATGTTTGATTACGCGCTCGGCCTGGCCGACCTCAAGCGCAACGACCCGGGCGAGGACATCGTCACGATCCTGCTCAACTCCGAGCTCGACGGCGACACGCTCTCCGAGCACGAGTTCAAACTCTTCTTCCTGCTGCTGATCACCGCCGGCAACGAGACGACGCGCCACTCGATGTCGCACGGCATTGCTGCGCTCCTTCAGAACCGCGACGAGATTGCGCGGCTCTGTGCCGACCCGACGCTCGCCGGCACGGCCGCCGAAGAGGTCATCCGCTACGCCACGGCCGTCCACCACTTCCGTCGCACGGCGACCGAGGACGTCGAGTTGCACGGACAGCAGATCAAGGCGGGCGACAAGGTCGTCCTGTGGTTTACATCCGCCAACCGTGACGAGCGCGTGTTTCCCGACCCGAACCGCTTCGACATCACCCGGACGCCAAACAAGCACATGGCCTTCGGCCTCGGCGGCCCGCACTACTGCCTCGGCTCGCACCTCGCGCGCCTCGAGATCATGGTCTGGCTTGAGGAACTTGAGCCCTACCTGCCCGACCTCTACCTCAACGGCCCAGTCGACCGTATGCGCTCGAACTTCTTCAACGGCATCAAGCGCATCCCCGTCCGCTACGAGGGTCAGAGCAGTTAGCCACTCTGCACCTGCGTGACGTGATCAGCTGCGAGGCCGCTACCCAAGGCGGACATGACAAGTGCGCACTTGTCATGTCCTCAGCACACCTAGACCCAAGCAAGCAGGCGCTATGGGGTACGCTTGCGCTGCAGTCCTTTGGAGGAGAGACGGATGCTGGCAGTACGGCTACACGAGGGCGATCAGGCCCTGCACTTCGACGAGATTGAGGTCCCCGTTGCCAAGAGCGACGATGAGGTCGTCATCAAGGTCTCATCCTGTGGCGTCTGTTTCTCCGATATTCATGTCGTCAACGGCGAGTTCGGTGGTTTGCCGCGCCCGATGACACTCGGACACGAGGTAACCGGCTGGACCGAAGAGCACGGCAACGTCTTCGTCTACACGCCGTGGGGCTGCGGCAACTGTCGCTTCTGCTCGGCGGGCACCGAGATGATCTGCCCGGATAGCCATGAGGCCGGCCTGTTCGACCAAGGCGGCTACGCCGAGTACATGCTCGTGCCGCACCGCCGCTACATCTTTCCGCTCGGCGATCTCGACCCGATCGATTCGGCCCCACTCGGCTGTGGTGGCCTGACGGCCTTCCGCGCCGTCCGCCACGCCCTGCCGTTCCTCGGCAAAGGCAAGCGCGTGCTCGTGCTCGGCGCTGGTGGCCTTGGCCAGTATGCCGTGCAGTACCTCTCCCTGCTGAGTGACGCCGAAGTCCATGTCGGCGATCCAGATCCCACCAAGTGCGCAACCGCGAAAGAGCTCGGCGCGACTGAGGCTGCGAACCCCGCCGACCTCGAAGGGCCGTACGCGGCCGTGCTCGATTTCGTGGCTGCACAGCAGTCGCTCGAAGACGGCGCACGCCTGCTCGATCGAACAGGACTCCTGATCGCGATCGGTCTGCATGGCGGCCGCATCCCCTTCGGCTTCGGTGCCGTGCCGATGGAGTCGCGACTGATGACGAGCGTCTGGGGTTCCCTCGCCGACTTCGGCGACCTAATCGCGCTTACTCAGAAGGAGCCGATTCGTCACGTCGTCGAGCGTCTGCCGCTGAGCCAGGCCCAGGTCGCGCACGATCGTCTTCGTGCCGGAGACGTCAAGGGCCGCTTCGTCCTCGTGCCGTGATGATCCGCCCCTCTCAGGCCTTCGGCGCCGATGCGAGCCTCGTTGAGGTTACGCCCGGCGTCTCGCTGAGCGTGACCGATCGTGGTGAGGGCCTTCCGCTCGTGCTGTTGCACGGTGTCTCGATGAGCGCCGCGTACTTCCACTCCATTATCGACCCCCTCGTCGAGGCGGGCTATCGCGTCGTCGTGCCGGACCTGCGCAGCCACGGCCGCTCACCTGCGGTCAAGGGTGGCCACACGATTGGGCAATACGCAGACGACATCAACGCGTTGCTCGACACGCTCGGGATCGATCGCTGCGTTTTGGTTGGCTGGTCGATGGGCAATCTTGTCGCGTGGGAGTTGATGCACCGCCACGGCCGCGAACGCGTCCTCGCACACATCAATATCTCTCAGGGCCCAACCGATCTCCAAACCGACGACTTTCCGGACGCACCGCTCTCGCTCGAGGCCATCCATGGCTTTATTACGGGTTGCCAGGCCGACTACCGCGGCTCGATGGAGCACTTTGCGCCCGTCATGTTTAAGGACGACCTGTCGCCTGAAGACCTTGCATGGTGCGCCGACGAGTCGTGTCTGGTCGGAGCCAATGCCGGCTGCAACATCCTGCTTGATCAGACGCTCTACGACGCGCGCGAGGCGATCGCCTCGGGCACCGTTCCGACGTTGAACATTTGGGGTCGGGACGAGGGGTTGATCCCACTGTCGATGGGCGACTGGTGTGTCGGCAACATTGCGGGTTCCACGCTGGTGATCTTCGACGACTCGGGGCATTGTCCCCAGCTCGAAGAGCCTGCGCGGTGCGTCGAGACCATCACCGCATGGCTCGGCGAGACCGTGAGCGTCTAGATGGGTATCACCGTCATCCTCGGCATCATGTGCGCGCTCGCATGGGGCCTGCCGGAGGTACAGCTCGCACGCGCCACCCGTAACCTCGGCATCATGCCGACGGTGATCGGTTCGATTGTGATCGGCCTGTTGGTCACCTCACCGATTCTCTTCTTTGTCGACGGCCTGCCGAACATTACGACGCGGGGTGCGGTGCTCATCATCGGCATGGGCATCTTGACATTTTGCGGTTACATCGTCGCTTTTAGCGCGTTCCAGACGGGCAAGCTGACGATCGTCGCACCAACGATTGCCTGCGAGGGCGCCGTCGCCGCCGTCTTCGCGATCCTCTTGGGCGAGTCCGTGGATACACGAATCCTGCTGCTGTTGCCGGTCGCGGTGATCGGTGTTGTGCTGGCCGCGATGGGCACAAGTGAGGACGGACAGTCGAATGGTGCCTTGAAGGCTGCCTTGGCCGCTCTGATCTGGGGTGGCATTTTGACGATGGCCGCTCCCGTTGCCGATGAGGTCGGCGTGATCTGGGGCTTTATCCTCGTGCGCGTCGTGGCGCTTCTGATTGCGTTGCCGATCTGCCTCAAGCTTGGCGTCGTCGGCAAGGCTCGCCTCGATTGGAAGAACGTGGCGGCCTGGGGTATCGGCGACTCGGTCGCCTCGCTGCTCTTTGTTGCGGCCGCCGACCGCGGACCGGTTGCGGTCGCCGGCGTGCTTGCGGCCCAGTTCGCCACTGTCGGTGTGATCGTCGGCATGGTCGTTTTGAAGGAACGCCTGCGCCTCCGCCAGTGGGTCGGCATCGTCACCGTGATCCTCGCGGTCTCGGCGATCGCGGCCACCGGCGCCGGCTAGCGACATTTTGGGCCCGGGCCCAAAATGTCGCTTCACACCGATTACGCTCTGCGCATGCCTCACGCCACAGTCAACAACGCCGATTTCCACTACCTTCAAGCAGGATCCGGCGACGACATTCTGCTGCTCTGCGGGCTCGGTGACGACGTGACCGCGTGGGACGGGCAATTCGAGCCGCTCAGGAAGCACTACCGCGTGACGGTGATCGACAATCGTGGCGTCGGGCGCTCGTCGCTGCCCGACGGCGAGTTTACGGTGCGCGACATGGCCGAGGACGCCGCTGGACTGTGCGCCGCACTCGGCATCGAAAGTGCGCACGTGATGGGATTCTCGATGGGTGGAGCGATCGCGCAAGAACTCGCGATTGCACACCCAGAGCTCGCCCGCAGCCTCGTCATCGTCGGGTCGTGGTGCTATTCGGACCGTCTCTTTCGCACCTTTATCGAGACCGCCGAGTGGAGCGCAGGCATTGCCGACGACGAGCGCAAGTGGCTGATCGGCTTTCTCGCCTCCACCTATTCTGTTGCCGTCTTCGAAGACGGTCGCGTCGATGCCTTCTGCGAGGCAGCGCTCAACAACCCCTACCCGCAGTCGACTGAGAGTTTCCAGCGCACCGCCCGCGCGATCCTCTCGCACGACACGCGTGACCGCCTGCCGCAGATCACCGCACCAACTCTCGTTCTCTACGGCGAAGAGGACGTCATCTGCCCGCCACGCCACTCACGACAGATCGCAGCGCTGATCCCGGGCGCCGAGCTGGTTGGTGTGCCCGCGCAGGCGCACCAGCCATTTCAAGAGGATCCGGCGGGCTTCAACCGGATCATCCTCAACTTTTGGGCGAACTGTTAGTCGGCGTTGATAGGCGACATTCTGGGCCCGGGCCCAGAATGTCGCCTCACAACGATCAGCAGCAGTCGCAGTCCATGCCGTGCCAATCGCGCATGTGGTTACGCACGCGATCGGGGATCACCTCGGCCGGGTAGTACTTCTTATAGAAGTCGAGATCGAGGTGCTGAGCCTGGTACCAGACGGTCATCATCATCGGATCGATCGTCGCCGGGAAGCGACCATACGTATTCCAGATGTAGTTGCACATCGTCTTGGTGGCGGCGATCGCCTCGTCCGACGGGTGCGGCATCTGCTCGATCGCCTGACGGTTCGTCCACGGGATGGCACGCGTCTTGTCGGTGAAGATGCCCTTCTTGCCCCAACGAATATCGACAACGCTGTCGACAGCCTTGTCCATGTTCTTCTGGAACGGCGGCATCGCAGCCTCGAAGACGCCCTTGAGACCCACCGGCACGGATTCGCCTGCGCCAAGCGGGGCATCGTCGGGGATCTTGAGCATCTCAAAGCCGAGCGAACCGCACGGACCCTTGCCGCCGATCTCGTGCCAGTACTGCTCACCACCCATCGTGACGCGACCCTTGCCACCGTTGAAGGGATGACCACCGAGGCCCATCGCCTGCGTGGCGTGCATCAGGTTGCCAACCATCAGACCCTGCTCGACACCATTGGCATCGACCATCTGCCAGCGCTCGAATTCCCAGAAGTCCACGGCATGCGCGGGATCCAGGAGGCCCGACTTGACGTACTCGCGCAGTGGATCGCCACCGAGATGCGGGTCGACGAGGTAGTAGCCATGCGGCCGATCGAAGTAGAGCAGCATCGCGGAGATGCACTGACGCGTGATGTCCGTGATCGGCATGAACATCGACGTGCCCTGTGCGTTCGGGATGCGATGGTTGAAGGCGAACAGGTTCGGTCGATCGCGTGGGACGAGAAGACGCTTGTCGGCCAGCTTGACGGCCTGCCGATACAGCTCATTCGGCGCGTTCTCATCGGCGAGCTGGTTGTGCTTCTTCGGGCGCACGTCGCGCTGCGGCAGCGCGAAGACACCATCGTCGTTGGTCCAAAACAGTTCGACGTTGTGATTAGCAAGCGGCGAGGGATAGGTGCGGCCCGTGAACGAGCCGATCTTGTCGCCACTGGTCGAATCGCCGTCGTCGTCAAGGAACGGCCACTCCTCGGTTGCAAGGCCCGAGATACCCGTCGCAGCAGCGACGAGGATTGCCTCCTCCTCGAACGCGAGCGGCACTGGCTCTTTGTCGGACTTGAAGCCCAGCGGCCCAGTCAGCTCGGCGCCGAGCGCAAAGCGACGCGAGCGGCGTGTGAAGATCGACTCAAGCACCGGAAACGCGCGTGCCTGGGCGAGCGCACCAGGGTGCACGGTCGGTCGCGGAACCAACTTACGCCGGCGCTCAGGCGTGACCTTCGCCGACTTGAACTTCGGCGTGGCGTTGCCTGCTGCCTTGACGCGTGGCTTGGCAACTGCCGGCTTCGCCTTCGGTACGGCTTTCAGTACAACTTTAGGTGCGACATTCGTTGCGACCTTCGGTGCGGCCTTTGGTGCGGCTTTCGCTACAGGCTTCTTCGGCTTCTCAATGGCGGCCATGTTGGCTCCTAGTCAGACGATCTTGAGGTAGCGGTCGTAATCCCACTGGGTGACGGTCGTGATGAACGTATTCCACTCGGCCATCGAGATCACAGAGAGATCGTTGACGGCATCGCTGCCGAGAATCTCGGTGATGACGGTGTCGGCCTCCAGAGCCTTGACCGAATCGACCAGCGTGGTCGGAAGGGGCACGCCCGTCTCGTAGAGATTGCCCGTCATGTACTCGCCCGGGTCGGACTTGTTTTCGATACCCGCGCAGACGGCAGCGAGCATACCGGCGATCGCCCAGTACGGGTTAGCGTCGGAGGCGCCGGTGCGCAACTCAACGCGAGTTGCCGATGGCGATTCGATCAGCGACCGAATCGCGCAGGTGCGATTGTCGCGACCCCACGTCGCCGTGGTCGGGGCGAAGCTGCCAGCCTCGAAGCGCCTGTACGAGTTGACAGTTGGCGCTCCGGGAAGGGTGATGCCGGCGAGGTGATTCATCATCCCACCTATCGCCCAGCGCGCCGTTTCGGACTCAGATCCATCGACGGGAGCAAAGACGGGCTTGCCGTCCTTCCAGAGCGAGACGTGTAGATGCATCGAGCAACCCGACACAAGGTTAAACGGCTTCGCCATGAAGGTCGCAACGATCCCATGCCGTCGCGCGACCTCGCGAATGCCGTACTTCATGCGGAAGGCCTGGTCGGCAGCCCAGATCGGATCGCCATGGTTGAGGTTGACCTCGCACTGGGCAGGGCCGTACTCGATGTTCGAGCCTTCGATCTCGACGAAGCCGTTGAGGCCCCCAAGCAGTTCGCTGAAGGTAGGCTCGAGCTCGTTGGCCTTGGCGAGCGAGTAGCACTGAATACCGTCGGTCTGCGGTACGGCGGCATCGTCGACGAGGTAGAACTCGATCTCCGCTCCGATCGACGCGGTGTAGCCGAGTCCAGCGAGCCGGTCAACGACACGACTCAAGACGCTGCGGGGCGCGGTTCGAATGAGCTCTCCGTGGTGGTCTTTGAGTTCACCAGTGACGAAGGCGACGTTGTCGCGCCAGGGTAGGCGGCGTGCGGTGGTGAGGTCGGGAATCAGAAAGAAGTCGGGGTAGCCGGTATCCCAACCGCTGAGCTTGCAGCCGTCGAGAACATCGCCTGCGTAGTCCCACGTCAGTGAGGCATCCGCGAAGGCGATACCTTTTTCGAGTCGGCCCAGGAAGACGTTGGCGGGGATGCGCTTGCCACGCGGATAGCCTTGGTGGTCTGCCCAGGCCATTTCGACCTCGACGATCTCACCCTTTTCGATTGCCTTCAGAAGATCAAAATCACCTGCGCCCATCGCTCGGGCCTCCTCTCGTTGAGCCTTGTCCCGGGGGACGGACAGCGGTCAGCAGAATAACCATTTTTAGCTGTTGATGACCCGGACGGGCATCGTCTTGAGGCCATTCGCAAAATTTGTACGCAGGCGCGTGGTCGGTCCAGCCGATTCGAGGCGCAGCCCGCGATCGAGCACAGTCGTAAAGAGCGTCTCGATTTGCATGCGTGCCATGAACGCGCCGAGGCAGTAGTGGGGGCCGCCGCCACCAAAGACAACCTGCGCGGACGAGTCACGCGTGATGTCGAAGCGCTCTGGCTCGTCGAAGACCTCTTCGTCGAAGTTAGCGCTCGTGTAGTACACGACGACCTTGTCGCCCTTTTTGATCTGCGTCCCGCGCACTTCGACGTCTTCCATCGCAGTGCGTCGGAAGCAGTAGATCGGTGTTGCCCAGCGCAGGATCTCCTCGATCGCGCCCTTCATCAGCGAGCGGTCGCGGTTGAGCAGGTCGAGCTGGTCGGGATTGTCGATGAAGGCCTGCATGCCACTGGCGAGCGAGTTTCGCGTCGTCTCGTTGCCGGCGAAGACGAGTAGCTGGCAAAAGTTGACGAGTTCCGAGTCGGTCAGGCGGTCACCTTCCCACTCGGCCTGTACAAGCCGCGTGATCAGATCGTCTTTGGGCTCCACTCGACGCGCCTCGCAGAGGTCGCGCGCATAGTCGAACAGGTCGAGCGCAGCGGGGCTGCGAAATGGCAGGTGATGCGGCTCAAAACCGCGGGCCCGTGCCCGCTCGTAGGCCTCGGGCGGCGGTGCGAGATCGGGGTCGTCAATCGCGACAAGCTGGTTTGCGAGTTTGGCGAGGTAGTTAGCGTCGGCGTCCGGCGCACCGAAGACCTTGACGAAGACGCGGATCGGCATCATCTCGCAGACATCGTTAACCCAGTCGAATTCGCCGTTGGCGAGGCAGGCATCCAGCAGGCTGTCGGCAACGGGTTGGGCGTAGGCGCGATAGGCCTCGACTGTCTTGGGGGTGAAGAGCGGGCTGACGATCCGGCGCAGCCGCGTGTGCTCCGGTGGGTCTGTTTCGATCATCGAGCGGCGGATCTCCATCGACTCGGCGTCGATTTCTTCGTAGTAGATGAAGCGCTCGGCAGAGGAGAAGCGGGTGGCGTCTTTCGAGATTGCGACGACGTCGGCGTGCTTGGTGATCGCCCAAAAGCCCGGGTCGGGCGCGGTCTCGGGGTGCCAGTGCACGGGGTCGTGCTCGCGCAAAAGGCGGAACGACTCGTACGGCACACCCTGCTCGTAGACCTCAACACTCTTGATGTCGATCGCCGAAAGATCCAGGAATTCCTGCATGCGGTTCCACCTCCTTCGGGGAAAATTTTACCGATTCGACATAACCCGCGTAAAAACTCGCAAAATCGCGGATTTTCTCGCTTGTGTAACGGAATTGATACCATAGGGAGGGTTGCACTCTTGGATCCCGAACCAGTACGCTGACGCAGGTCCTGCAGTCGGATTATCCGGCCGAGGAGGGGACAAAGAGAAGGAGATATGAACGTGGCTATGGACTCTGGGGGTACTCCCCCCGCTGCCGACATCATTAACCCGATGACCGGCCAGCATCAATTGGCGAAGGGTGCTCTGAATACGCGGCAGGTTCTGTTCTGTTGCGTGACGGGCGCTGCGCCGATCTCGGCAATGCTCTTCAATGGCCCCGTTGGTATTTTGGGCGCCGGCTGGGCTGTACCAGCTGCATTCATCATCGCGACGATCGTGTTGACGATCTTCTCGGTCGGCTACATCGAGATGGCCCGCAACGTCAGCTCGGCGGGTGGCTTCTACTCGTTCGTCTCGCACGGCCTCGGCAACGTGGCCGGTATGGGAACAGCCATCCTGATGACATTCTGCTACCTCGTCTTCTCGGCTGCGGTGGTGGGCGTGACGTCCTACTTCGGCGTCGCGAACTTCATGGAATGGTTCGGATGGGACATCCCGGTCTGGATCTTTTTGTTCGGCACGGTCATTGCGATGGTGCTGTTCAACTTCTTTCACATTGAGGTAACAGCGCGCATCCTTGGTGTCGCCTTGGTGGCGGAACTCGTTGTCCTACTTGTGTTCTCGTTCGCCGTTTTGTTCCAGGGTGGCGGTCCCGACGGCCTCGTGGTCGAGTCGCTTAATCCGCTCGCGGTGTTTGACGGTGATAACAACATGGCGGTTGCGGCTGGCGCCACGGGCATTGCCCTGTTCGCCGCATTCTGGTCGTGGGTCGGTTTCGAGATGGCCCCGAACTACGCAGAGGAGGCCAAGGAGCCCAAGAAGGTCATGGCTCCCGCCATGTACGTGTCCGTGATCGGCCTCGGCCTCCTCTACGTCTTCGTGATGTGGATGTTCGTCGCTGCCTCCGGCAAGGCCGGTGCGGCGGAGCTCGTCAACCAGCAGTACGCCGGCGAGATTGGCTCGATCTTCTACCCGATGTCCGATCAGTTTGCTGGCTCGTGGCTGACGCTCGGCTTCGAGATCTTCATCCTGACCGGCTCGTTCGCCTGCCAGTTGGCGTTCTTCAACACTGGCTGCCGGTACCTGTTCTCGATGGGTCGTGAGGGCGTGCTTCCGAGCATGCTCGGCCGGACCCATGCCAAGTACAAGTCTCCGCACATCGCGGGCCTCATCGCTGGCATCTTCGTGTTCCTCTGGGTCGGTGCGTTCTTCCTGTACGACTCGACGTATCTCGGTGCGCTCCTCAAGCTCGGCACGTGGAGCCCGCTGCTCGGCGTCGCTGGCATCCTCGCCATCCAGGCGCTGGTGTCCCTCGCGATCATCGTGTACTTCGCGAAGCAGAAGAAGATGCACTGGTTTAAGACGGGCCTCGCGCCAGTCATCGCGATCATTACGCAGCTCTACGCCGTGAAACTGCTGTTCGATTTCCGCGGTGACCTGTCGGGAGCGGCCGGAGTGCCGTTCATCCAGTACCTGTGGCTGTGGCCGATCATCGTGTTTGGCATCGGCGTGCTCATCGCGCTGGTGCTGCGCTCGACGAACCCGCAGAAGTACGCGGGCATCGGGCGCTACCTGCACGAGGACATCGCCTCGTAGCAAGTCCGCACGCGACCCCCGTTCGACACTGGTTCGCCCGGTGTCGAACGGGGGTCTTCGTGCGTCTAGGCTTCCCCCGTGAGCACCCCCACCGAAGATCCCGCCCGCGTCGACCTGATCACGCCCGAGCTCTGGGAGGATCATGTCCCCCACGACGAGTTTGCTGCGTTGCGGGAGGCCGATCCGGTGCATTGGCACCCGGAGGCCGCCCCGAACCATGGCTTCTGGGCAATCACGAAGCATGAGGACGTGGTCGCCGTCTCGAAGAACACGCAGCTGTTCTCGTCGGGTGAGGGCCTGACGATGCTAGAGGAGGTCGAGCCCGAGTCGCTCGAGAAGCGCCGTAGCCTGATCGACTCTGACGCGCCCCTGCACCAGCATCTGCGTCGCGTCGTTTCGCCACTCTTTACCCCCAAGGCAATCAACGCTCACGAGGCCTTTGCGCGCACAACTGCCGCACGGCTACTGGATACGGCGACTGCACGGAGCGAGTTCGACTGGGTGCTCGATGTCGCGGAGCCACTACCGATCACGGTTTTGCTCAACATCCTTGGCGTGCCCAGCGAGGATGCCGACCGCCTGATCACCCTGTCGAATCAGATGATTGCGATCGACGATCCCGACTATGCGCCCGACTACGACAGCCTGCCGCCTGACATTGATCCTAAGGATCTCCCGTTTGGCAGCCCAGCCTCGTACCACGTGTTCGAGTACGGCCGCAAGATCGGTGAGGAGCGTCGCGCCCACCCGACCGACGATCTCGTCTCGCGCCTGATCCACTCCGACGTCGATGGCGACCAGCTGACGCCGCTCGAATACTGCAACATGTTTCAGATCCTGATCTTGGCCGGCAACGAGACGACGCGCACGACGCTGACGCACGGGATGAAGGCCTTCATCGATAACCCGGACCAGCTCGCGCTGCTGAAGGCCCAGCCAGAACTGATGAACAAGGCCGTCGAGGAGATCATCCGCTGGGCGACGCCGGTATTGTACATGCGCCGCACGGCGATGGAAGACACGGAGCTGCGTGGGCAGCAAATCAGCAAGGGCGACAAGGTTGTCATGTGGTACATGAGCGCGAACTACGACGAGGACGTCTTCGACGACCCGCACGCGTTTAACATCGCTCGCGATCCCAACCCGCATCTTGGCTTCGGCGGTGGTGGTCCGCACTTCTGTCTCGGCGCTTGGCTCGCACGCCTGCAGATCCGCGTCGTGCTCGAGGTATTGATCGCACGCGACCTACGTCTTGAGTCGAACGGCCCGGCCCGTCGGGTGCGCTCGAATTTCGTCAACGGCGTCAAGTCGATGCCCGTTCGCATCGCCTGACGACAGGCGCTAGTCCTCTTCGACGATTGCGATGGCACCCGTCGGGCAGCCGTCGCAGAGCGCTCGTGCGACATCCATGTCGACGGCAACGCCCGTGACGTGCGAGATGCCATCGTCACCAAGCTCGACTGCTTCTTCGGCGATCTCTTCGCACTTGCCAATGCCAACGCACGTGTCGGGATCGATGGTGATGAAAACCTTCATCGGGGTGCCTCCTCGGTCGACCTCACGGTATCAGGCGACCAAGCATGAACAGGGCCGCATTTAGGAACTGTGCGGATCGTTGGTGATCTTGCCGAGCCCTGCCTGGAGGCGGGCGGTGCCGCGCACGTGTGCCTCCATCAGCGAGCGTGCTCGATTGGGCTTCTTGGCTGTGATTGCCCGCACGATTTCGGCGTGTTCTCGATCGGCAATCGCGAGGATGGCGTCGGTTGTGGGGAGGAAGCGGCTGATGCGATAGGCCTCGGCGCGCAATTCGGCGATGCGCGTCACGAGCCGAGGCGAGCCGGAGGCATCGCCGATTACCAGATGGAGCAACGCGTCGCGTTCGCTCCAGGCCTCAAATGGCTGCATGCCGAGCATGCCGTCCACGATCGACTCGAGCAGTGCGCACTGCTCCGGCGTTGCCCGCTCTGCGGCGAGCGCAGCCGCGCCACCCTCGACGACCGCACGTTCGGTCGCCAGGTCTTCGAGTGCACGGGCGGTCGGTGCATCCGCTGCCGGCAAGAGATCGACAGCGGCGCCCTCGGTGATAAAGGTACCGCCGCCACGCCCACGCCGCGTCTCGATCAGCCCCGCGCTGCGAAGCACGACCAGCGCGCTGCGCAACGAGACCGCCGAGATGCCGAGGGCCGAGGCCAACTGCATCTCGGCCGGCAGGCGATCGCCGGGTCGCAGCAGGCCGAGTCCAATTGCCTCACCGAGCCGGGCGACCGTCTCGGCTACTGCTCCCGCACCACGGACGGGCGTAAAGACCGTTCGCTCGACAAGTCGGCGAACGGTCTCTCGCTCGGTCTCTGGTGCGGTCTGACTCACGCGTCCTCGACATCGATGGCCGCGTCTTCGATCATCTCTTCGAGCTCGTAACTGTCGTGTGCTTCTGCGAAATGCTCGTTAACTTTGGCGACCAACTCGTCGAGGTCAGCGGCGGTCACGACAACGCCACACTCGTGCTCGTTACAGGCCCATTGCTTGCTCATTCTTAGCCGGCCTCAACGCCGATCACAAAGTCGATGCTGGGGTCGAGAATGTCGTCGATCAGCGTCTGGTCGACATCGATACCAAGCTCGCGGCAGCGATTCTTGTAGTGCCGCACCTTCTGGAGCTGGTACTTGTCGAGGTTAAGCTCGGGCACGAAGCGCTGGTACTCGAGCATCCCAACCGCGTTGCCGCGATAGAGGTTGATCGTGTCGTGCACGATCTGCGCGTACTCAGGATGCTCTTCGATCAGCTCGCGGCAGGCCGTCGTGCCGAAGGTGATGTGGCGTCCCTCGTCGGCAACGATCTCCTTGAAGCCGTGGCGCAGAGTCGGGAGTGCATTCCAGATGTCGCACGTGTCGATCACGATCTCGTACGACGGCATCGTCAGCACGCCCTCAACCCAGACGTTATAGAGCGTTGCGAAGCGAACAAAGCCCTCTTCGATCGCCTGCATGTCGCCTGCGTGGCAGGCGTCGAGTAGCTTCTGGCCGTAGAACGGCAGACCTTCGTAGACGGGCTCGCCGGTCGAGAAACGGCCGGACGGGTCGACGGTCTTCTCGCGGTCGATCCAGTAGGGGCGCAGCTCGTCGGGCTCGACGGCGTCGATCACCTTGTCGTGCCAGATGGCGAAGAACTGCGAGTGGCGTGCCTCTTCGACCATAAACGTCGAGAGGTACATGACCCAGTCGAACTTGCCGAGCATGTGCGCGGCGTAGATCATCGGCAGGAGCTCGTCGGTGACCTCTTGCTCGCCGGCGAGGAAGCGCACCGTGATCATCACGATGCCCTTCTGCTGCTCGGGCGTCAGCTTCTCGAAGTCGGCTCGGTCCTGGCTGTAGTCCCATTCGCCGGGGTCCCAGGTCTTGCGCAGAGCCTTCTCGTACTTGCGGTAGATCGGCCCGGCCATCATGTCGCGGGTAAAGCGCAGGCGCGACTCGAGAGTGCGCTCCGGAAGGTCTTCGATCGTAGACATCTTGCTCCTCAACAGGTTGAAACTCTAAAACTAGAGTTTATAGTACAAGGCTGTCCAGCGGTGTCAACCGCTCGAAGGTGGAGTCGTTCGACGGGCCACACGCCAGCCGGACGACTCCACCCTCTGCACCGACCTAGCCTGCGTCGTGCACGCGGATCAAACCACCGATGACACCGACGTAGCCGTCACCCGATGGCCCCACGTAGAGCGAGGCGTAGCTGTTGTTGAAGAGAGTGCCGGTTCCGGCCAACACGCTGTAGACCAGCTTGCCGGTCCGGAAATCGATCTCGGTCCAATACCAGCGGTCGATCGTGCCTGGGCCCTTCGGCTTGGTGTACGTGTAGATCAGACCGGTCGCGGCCGAGAACTTCGGCACAACCGAAGGTGCCGATTCCGTGGTGTTACGCCACGTGGTCGTGCACTTGCCGTCCTTGCTGACGTCGACGCGCGTCATGCCGGGGATCGTCGTGCGGCCAAGCGTTGTCGATTGGACCGTTGCGTTGCCGTAGTTGTTTTCGACGATCAGGGCATTCCCGACCGAGATCAGCGAATTCTCGGTGGCAAACGTGCCACGAGGGGAGATCGGCGCCTGACAGACCTTGTCGCCCGTCGTGGTGTCGTAGACCACGATGCGCTCGTAGGGGCTGCCGTTGTCGGCAATCGCGACGCGACCGCCAGGCATGATCGTTGGCGTCGTGCCCGAACCAATGCTCTTCTGGCCCGGCTTCTGGACGCCAGAGTTCGCGTAGGTCGTGCGCCACGTGGCGGTGGGGAAGGTCGCCTGGTCGAAGCGGTACATCGCCGCGGTGCTGACGACGTAGATGCCACCGTCCTTGCCCATCGCGAACGAGTTGGCAATCTTTTCACCGGCTGGAAGGGCCGTGACCGAGATTGCGTTCGTCTCATGTGCGACGTATCCGACCTTGCCACCGTTGAGCGTGACGAACCAGATGTTGCCAGCGAAGTCCGGCAGCGCCGACTCGATTACGTCATCTTCGGCGACGGCACCCGTCAGGTCGACTTTTGCCCCTTCCACAAAGCGCTGCTTGCTCCCACGGCCCTCGACGCTATACGTAATCAGCTGACGCGTGGCGGTCGAGACCACCGCGCGATCCTTGTTGTCGAGGAAGAAGTAGCCACCGGAAAGTTCCGTGTAGTCGCGCGTCGAGATCCGGACAGCACGTCCACTCTTGCTCGTCACGGGCACCGAGGGCAAGGCCAACTGTGTGATGACTTTGAGCGTATCGGCCTGCATCAGCGTGAGGTACGCGGGCTTGCCGGGCAGGAGACAGATCGCAACGATCTGACCTTTGCTGTTGAAGGTGACACTCGCGCACTCGCCCTTGGCGTAGACGGAGGTAACCGACGTGTTCTTACCGAGTGGTCCAGCCTGCGAGTAGGTATCCGTCATGTACGAGTTGTTGTGAATGTTCGAGAAGTTGCCTGCAGCCATAAACGGGTTCTGGGGCACATTCTGTAGAGCAACGGGCTTTGCGACTGCCACCTCACCGTAGAACGGCACAGCGGTATCAAACCCCCGTCCCTGCGGAATCGAGCGGGCAGATGCGGCAAAGGGGACAATCAGTGCGGCCACCACGGCGACGGCAAGGGAGAGTCCAAACGCAGCTCGACGCGCAGGCGCCTCGGCTGGCTTCAACGAGCGATTGTCACGTCGCAACGTGGATCCCATGTCTGTGTCTCCTCGGTAAGTGCCGATAACAACGCTTGGCGTAGCCGTTTTTTAGCCAGCCCTTGCGGGCTTTGGCTGGCTGATCTCGCAATCGTCAATGGATGTGTGCCGGCTCACTTGATCGGCAACGCTGATCGGCGACCTCCGTGTTTTGTCGCGCATTCCGGTGACCGCCTGCCAAACTCTCATCACGCACGCATTGGAGGCAAAAGATGGCGAACGCAGTTCGTACGACACAGCACGGTGGCGTCCTCGAGGTAGTTCTCGATCGCCCGAAGGCCAATGCGATCGATCGACAGACCAGTGTCGAGCTCAACGAGGCCTGGCAGTTGTTGCGCGACGACCCGACGCTAAAGGTCGGCATCCTGACGGGCACGGGCGAAAAGTTCTTCAGCGCCGGCTGGGACCTCAAAGCCGCAGCCGACGGCGAGGGCATGGAGGGTGATTGGGGCGAGGGTGGCTTTGGTGGCCTCGAGACGCCGCAAAATCTGTGGAAGCCCGTCATCGCTGCCGTCAACGGCATGGCCGTTGGTGGTGGCTTCGAGGTGATGCTGGGCGCCGACCTGATCATCGCCGAGGAGCACGCACGCTTCGCGCTGATGGAGATCCAGCACGGCATCCTCGCGGAGGCCGCCGCCGTCCGACTGCCTCGCCGCATCCCGTACCACGTGGCGATGGACTTGATGATGACGGCCCGTTGGCTGGACGCCGCCGAGGCCGAGCGCTGGGGCCTCGTCAATCGCGTCGTGCCCTCTGGCACCTCGCTCGCGGCCGCCCACGAACTCGCCGCCGAGCTGGCCGCTGGTGCTCAACTCCCGTTGCACGCGATCAAGGAGACCCTACTCAAGACCGAGGGCCTGACATTGCCCGAGGCGATCGTGCACCGCGAAACCCTCGAGACCGTGCGCCAAGTCCGGGCCTCCGAGGATCTTCAAGAGGGCGCCAACGCCTTCGCCGAGGGACGCACGCCTAACTGGCAGGGTCGCTAACGGGGCGAGGCACCCAACGGCCCCCACCCCGTAGCTCCAAAGAGAGTGCAGTGGCTTCCCACACCACGCATCGCACGTTCAAGACATGCCGGGGGCGCTCTTCTCGATGCGTTGACAACCGCTTGAACATTCGAATCATCGCTGTCACGGCAGAGACGACCTCGAGCGCTAACTATTCGCTGGCTCGTCCGACTTCTGTTCAGCCTGAATTCTGTCATTTTCGCGTCCGTCGACGATAGCCGCATAAATGAGGGCAGCCATCCCGAGTGCTGCGGGGATCGTGACGACCACACCGGCAATAAAGAGGGCTGTATTACTCATGTCCCTTGCCTCGAAGCTGGAGCGCAACCGCACCGAACGA
>SYIF01000037.1 GCA_005798855.1 Actinomycetota bacterium
AGGGAGGACACCACAACCGCGCGGATGTCATGTCCTCCCCACCCGAGCCATACGTAATCCCGCAGGCTCGTCGTGCGGACCGCTACGCAGCCTCGGGCTCTGCACCATCGATGCGCAGCAACTCGTCACGCATCTCGGCACGGTCGATGTACGACATCGCATCCGCATACCCCTGGCTGTATGCAGTCCGTAAATACCAGCCGATAATCTCGGGATCCCATTGCTCGCGGGGCACTTCGAAGAGCTCCGCCCAAAGTCCGGCCAGCCGAAGGTCGAGCAACCGGGCGAGATCCTGATGTCGGTCCACCTGTGAGGCACGCTACTCGTGCCGCCGGACAGCGATCGTGAACGGCATACTTCGCGGCGATGGCTCTCGCGTTCACCGTTGATACACCAAGATCGTTTGAGGCCAACCCGGGTCTGATTTCGTTTCATGCCCGCAAGGCCGTGGATACCCTCGAGGTTCGCGTCAACGGCAAGCGCTACAAGGTGGTGCCTCTCGCATCTCCGAGGAGAACGGCAACGGTTGGTCCGATCGGGCTACCATCGCAAAATCTCACGATCACCGTCACTGGTCTTCGAGACGGCAAGATAGTTGGACGACAGACCGCAACGAACGTCCTGGGCCTGCCGAAAGCGTCGCTGACGCTCCTTCCGATCACGAAGACTCCCCGGCTCGCTCAGCGCCGCATGTTTCGCCTGACCCGCCCAAGCGGAACGGCTGCGGGTTGGACCATCAATTTGGCGACGGGTCGCGGAGCCTCGTATAACGCAGGCGCGCGTTTTACTGCCGCCAGCACAGCCAAGTTGCCAATCATGATCAAGCTGTTGATGACGACGAAGGGTGACATCGTCAACTCGAAGAGTTGGGGTCCGCTGCAGTCGATGATTCGCAGTTCGTCGAACGATGCTGCCAACACGGTGCTCGAGTACATCGGTGGTAGCACTGCCAGTGGTGGTGCTCAGGTGACGGCGATGGCACATCGACTCGGTGCGGTCCGTACCGATACCGCTGCCGGCTATCTGCCAGGTCAGGACCGCAAAGGCCTTAACCCGCCTGTGCTGATCAACGCGCAGGTGGAAGTGCCCTGCTGCAAGGTGACTACGGCCCACGATCTTGGTGTGTTGATGCAGGCGATTGTGGAGGCTGCAGCGGGTCGCGGTCGCGCCCACCGACTGGGGCTGACACAGCGAGACGCGCGAGTTGCCTTGTGGTTACTCGCTCACACCTCTAGCCCCGGCCTGTTTGGGCCGTGGACACGATGGGTGACCGCGCACAAGATTGGCGATGTTGATCGCGCCTGGCACGACGTCGCGGCGATCTTTACACCACAAGGCCCGCTGATCACCGTCGTAATGACAGACAATCCCAATGGTGCGAGCCAGTCGGCGGCTGCAGAGTACGGCAAGCGAGTTTTGCAGGTTGCCTTGACAGGACTCGACGCGCCACCGGCCGAACCCGCGCGCCCGTTACCCTTTCACACGTGAGCACAGCTGCACACGCGGGTCTCTCCACGGCACAGGCCGAGGAGAAGCGCCGCGCACTCGGCGAGCAACGCAAGGACGCCACCAGCATTCCGCTGCGGGCGATCCTGCGCCGCAACGTCTTTACGTTGATCAATCTGATCACGCTCGGCTTCATGGTCTTGATCGTCGCTGCGGGCGCGTGGAAGGACGCGTTGTTTGCGGCGGTGATCGTGATCAATTCGTTGATCGGTATCGCCCAGGAGCTGCGCGCCAAACACACGCTCGACCGTCTGGCCTTGCTGATTGCCCCCCACGCAACCGTTCGACGCGATGGTGCGACCCGCTCGGTGCTGGCCGAAGAGTTGGTGCCCGAAGACATCGTCGAGTTGCAGCCGGGCGACCAGGTCGTCGCGGACGGCGAACTCGTCGAGGCTCGCGGCCTCTCGATCGACGAGTCGATCCTGACGGGAGAGGCCGATCGTGTGGCGCGCCGTGTGGGCGACACGATCTACTCGGGTTCGTACTGCATCGCAGGTGCGGGTGTCTACCGCGTGATCGCCGTCGGCTCTGCAGCGTACGCCAGTCGCTTGACGCACGCCGCGAAGCAGGCGACCGATCAGCGCTCTCCCCTGCAACTCGACATCGACCGACTCTTGCGGGTGCTGTTGCTTTCGATGGTGCCGCTTGCCGCCGCCCCCATCCTGGCTTTTCGGATCCACGAGACCCAGTTCCAGCAGGCAGCAGAGACGGCAACCGCGGGGCTAATCTCGATTGTCCCGGAGGGGCTGATCCTGTTGGCGAGCATCACCTTCGCCTTGGCTGCCGTTAAGCTTGGACGGATGGGAGCGCTGGTGCAGCGCCTCAACGCCGTCGAATCGTTGGCTGGTGTCGACACGCTCTGCATCGACAAGACAGGCACCTTGACCGACGGCACGCTCCGACTAGCCCACGTGGTGGCGGCGTCGAACACGACGGATGCCGACGTGCGACTTCTGCTCGGTCGGCTAGCCGGGTCGGCTGAGGTGCGCTCCGGTTCTTCCGACGCAATTGCTTCGGCAATTCCCCACCCTGCGGAGCCAATGCTCACCGAACTGCCGTTCTCGTCGCGTTGGAAGTGGTCCGGGGTGCAACTGCACGACACCGTGATTGTGCTTGGCGCTCCCGAGGTGCTGGGAATGGGATCGCTCGCTGTGGAGATCGAGGCCTTCCAGTCAGAGCGTGGTCGTGTGCTGGTCGTTGGCACCGCCACGACACTGCCGGAGATCCCCGAGGACGACGATGCGCCAGTACCGACTCCCTCGGGTTTTACTGCGCACGGCATCGTCGTCTTGGAGGAGCAGATGCGGGTCGACGCTGCCGAGGTGGTTGCGTACTTTCGCGAGCAGGGAGTCGACCTCAAGGTCATCTCGGGCGACGCGCCGCGTACGGTCGAGGCGGTCGCCAAGGCGGCGGGCTTTGGAGACACCACGGCGATCAGTGGCGCAGACCTGCCAACGGGGGACCTTGAGGCGATTGCCGATATTGCCGTTTCCCACAGCGTGTTCGGGCGCATCACGCCGGATCAAAAGCGCGAGCTCGTCGATGGCCTCCGACGCCGCGGGCGCTACATCGCGATGATCGGCGATGGCGTCAATGACGTGCCGGCCATGAAGGCCGCTCGGATGTCGATTGCGCTCGGTTCGGGATCTCAGATTGCCAAGAGCGTCAGCGACATGGTGTTGATCAATGGCTCGTTCGCGACGCTGCCAACAAGCGTCGCAGAGGGGCGTCGCATCCTTGCCAACATTCGACGTGTAGCCAAACTCTTCGTCGTCAAGAGCGCATTCGCGGCGACGCTGATCCTGACGATCGGTGTCGCGGGCGCCGAATACCCCTTGCTGCCACGCCATATGACGTTGGCTGCCGCATTTACGATCGGCATCCCGGGCTTCGTGCTCGCCATCGCCCCCAGCGTCGGCCGTCCCACCGACGTGCCGTTTCTGCGCGACCTGCTTCGCTTCAGTGTGCCCGGCGGTGTTGTGAGCGCGATCGGTGTGATGGCCGCCTACGGCATCACACGCAGCCTGCCTGGTCGCACCCTGGAGGATGCTCGCTCGGCCGCTCTCCTCGTGCTCGTCTTTATCGGGCTGTATCTGATCCTGCTCCTTGAGGACGAGGCAATCGAGCAGTCGCAGGTGCGCGCTTGGGGTGTCGGGCTGCTGATGCTGGCTCTGGTCGGCGGCTTTGTCGCGGCCTTCGCGATCCCACCCATCGCCGAGTTCTTCTCAATCAACCCTCCGGATTTCACTGAACTCCTCGTGGTGATCGGTTCGCTCGCGATCGCGATTGGCGTATTGGGCGCACTGGGCTTTCGGGCGCCACTGTTTTTGCGCGCGCTGATACGCCGTACTCCTGAGCTGCCCTCCTAGAACGCCAGACCGATCAGCTACTCAGCGACAACGGGAGTGCCGGCATTTTCGCCGCCGCCCCCACGACCTCGACCACCGCGACGGCGACGGCGCTTCTTGGGCGCATCACCATCGACAGTCGACTCGGACGATGCCTGCGGCTGACCTTCGCTCTCGACCACGAGCACATCGACCTCGCCCGACTCCTCGGCTGCCTCGATCTCCTCGGCAACCGCAATCTGCTCTGGTGTCAATGGCTGCACTGGCTCGTCGATGCCCCAGCGCTGAATCTTGCGCTTGAGAAGCCGTTCGACGGCGTCGAGCTTCGGCTTCTCCTTGTTGGCGACGAGCGAGATGGCGAAACCCTCACGACCAACGCGGCCGGTTCGGCCGATGCGGTGGACGTACACCTCTGGCTCGTCGGGCAGGTCGTAGTTGACGACGTGCGTAACGTGGCTGACGTCGAGGCCGCGCGAGGCGACGTCGGTTGCCACGAGAATCGGGATGCGCTTGCCGCGGAAGGCGATCATCACCGAGTCGCGGGCACCCTGCCCCATGTCGCCATGGAGGGCGCGCACCTTGTGGCCGCGACGCTTGAGATCGTCGGCCAGCTTCTGCGTACCGATCTTGGTGCGCGCGAAGATGATCATCGTCGGTGGTTTCATCTCCTGGATAAAGCGCTCCAGCAGTTCGAGCTTGTCGCGGCCCTCGGCGAAGGCAACGCGCTGCTCGACCGTGTCGACCGTGATCTCCTTCGAGGCGACCTTGACGAACTCGGGTGTGTGCAGCTCTTCTTCCGCCAGCTTCTTGATCGGGTCGGGCATCGTGGCGCTAAAGAGTGCTGTCTGCTTGCCCCATGGCGTGCGCTTGAGGATGTCGCGGACGTCGTCGATGAAGCCCATCGAGAGCATCTCGTCGGCCTCGTCGAGGACAACCATGCGACAATCCGACAGGATCATCTTGCCGCGGCGCAACAGGTCGAGCACGCGACCGGGCGTGCCAACAACGATCTGGCCACCACGGTTGAGGGCGGTGATCTGCTCGACGATCGGTGCGCCGCCGTAGACGGGCACGATGTTGACGTCGTCGAGGTACCTGGCGAAGGAGCGCGAGGCGTCTGCCACCTGCAGCGCGAGTTCGCGCGTCGGGCAGAGGATCAGGGCTTGCAGATCTTTCGAGCCAGGGTCGATGCGATCAAGGATCGGCAGCATGAACGCCGCGGTCTTGCCGGAGCCCGTTTGGGCCTGGCCGACCATGTCCTTATCGCGCAAGAGGGCATCGATTGTGCCCTCCTGGATTGGCGTTGGCTCGGTGTACCCGAGGTCGGTCAACGCGCGTAGGATCTCCGGCTGGAGATCGAAGTCTTCGAAACGCAAGATGTGGTCCTTCCGAGTGATGACGCGCGGCACTCGGCAGCACGTCCCGCTACGAGCCCCCGATGGGCTCTGATGTACCTAACGATACGTGACGAATCGGGATACACCTGCCGGTTAGACCGATCGCGACGGTTCGAGGGTGCGACGAAGAGGTCTGACCCCTTCGTCGCATCCGGCGTTCGCACTACGCGATGAGGCGGGCGAACTCGTCGAACACGCCCGGACACGCAGCGATGGTCTGCTCCACGCCCAGTGGCCCGGGCTCGCATTGCCAACGGCCTCCGGCCTCGAGTACGAGCAGCGACCCGGCCGCCCAGTCCCACGGGTTGAGGTCGCTCTCCCAAAAACCATCAATGCGCCCGCACGCCACCCAGGCGAAGTCGAGCGCGGCCGCTCCAGCACGGCGAATATCGCGAATCTGGCCGATCAGGCTGGCAACTTGGATCGACTGTGCGGCTCGACGCTGTGCGTTGTAGCTAAAGCCCGTCCCGATCAGTGCCTGGCCAAGGTCGGTCGTGGCGCGGGTGTGGATCGCCTTGCCGTTGAGCGTTGCGCCCATTCCCCGGGCGGCGGCAAACAGCTCGTCGCGCGACGGATCGTAGATCGCGCCTGCCAACACGCCATGCTCGTTCTGGACCGCCACCGAGACGGCCCAGTGCGGATAGCCAAAGACAAAGTTGGTCGTTCCGTCCAGCGGGTCAACGACCCAGCGCAGACCCGTCGTGCCGGCCCGACCAGCACCCTCTTCGCCAAGCAGCGCATCGTCCGGCCGGGCCGTCATTAGCAACCGCTCGAGCAATGCCTCTGCCTCACGATCGGCGTCCGAGACCATGTCGGTGGCAGTCGACTTCGTGTCGAGTCCGCGTAG
Organism: Actinomycetota bacterium; assembly: GCA_005798855.1. Taxonomy (GTDB): domain Bacteria; phylum Actinomycetota; class Thermoleophilia; order Gaiellales; family F1-60-MAGs149; genus F1-60-MAGs149. Next base: position 6,099 of record SYIF01000037.1, read on the forward strand.
GCCACGCTCGGCGTGATGCAGCAGTAGCGCTCCCGTCTTCCGCGCAGCGGCAGCGGCAAGGTCGCGCAGCACAGCGGGGTCGGGCGCCGCGTGCACGCTAGTCACGCACGCGAGCGATGGCGAACTCGCGCTGCACGATCTTCGTGCTATCCCGCAGTTCGACTGCGTGCCCGGGCAAAAGCAAGACGAGATCGCCGGCACCGATGTCGGTCACCTCGGAGCCAGCAGCCAAGACAATCACCCGCTCGAGGCGGTTCATCTGCACTGTGGCGGGCAAGATCAGGTTACTCGTGTTCTCGTCATCCATCGACGAACGAACGTGCAACCAGTCGTCGAGCGGCTCGATATTAATCGGCGGCAGCGACAGTGGCAAAGAGTTGTCCGTGGTGTCCTGCTTCTTATCCATATTCATAGTTTCGCATGTTTGCCACCCGACAGTCGAATCCTGCCGTCGCGATGGGCCCGGCACGATTCGAACGTGCGACACCCAGGTTCGAAGCCTGGTGCTCTATCCCCTGAGCTACGGGCCCTACGGCGCGTAGGGTAGCGGGGTTGCGCCCTTCGACTCGTCAGGCCCCGCACCACTCGCGGACGACGTTCGAGAAGGTGTGTACGGATCACGCTCACACCCCACCCGCACACACATCTTCACTAGTCGACGTTCTGGCAACCCAGGCCGCTGACAAAGCCAGCGAGGTCCTGCCAACCATTGACGCCCATCAGGCTCTTGAGAGCCACGCAGCTGCTGGTCCCCATGGCGCTCCCAGCCGTCAGCATGTTCCACTTGGAGCTGCGACCCCAGAGGATCGACGTGCCATCGAATGCGGACGCCGTGCAGCCCGAGGCCTTCGAATTGAATGCCAGCCCCGCGAGGTACGTGCTGTTCTTCGAAATCGCGACCGTATAACACTTGTTCGGGCCCGGCTTGGCGCCGTGCGCCCAAGCCTTGATGATCGCCGTCTTCTGCTTGCCGGTCGGCGTGATCGTCTGGCTGCCATCGGCAAAGGCCGCTGTCGCGCTGACTGCCAGGGCCACCAGGCAGAGCGAGAAGAGAGTGAGAATACGAGGCATGGTGGGTCCTTGTCGTTGGTCGACTGCCAGTAGTGAGATCCTAATTCATCGTAGGAGCAATTGCTCGGCAAATCTCTCCCGAATAAGCGCACCTTCTGGTCAGGGCGACCTCGACAAGTAACTGATCGTCGACCTGCCCCGTCTGCTCAAGGACGCGGGTCAGGCGCCGGTCAGACATTGCCGCTGCTGAAACGTGCCAGATCTGGCCGCGCCACCGTCAATTGATGGTGTTCGTCGCGGCGAGTACGAAGATCGCCACGCCAGCGATGATGCGATAGACGCCGAAGATCTTCAGCGTGTGCCGCGCGAGGTAGCGCAGCAAGAAGGCGATCGAGGCGTAGCCAAAAATGAAGGCGAAAATCGTCGCGCCAATCACGGCGAGGATCGGCGCGCCCGTGCCTCCCCCGACCTCCCTCAGCTCGAACAGGCCGCTGAGCACGACGGCAGGGATGCTGAGCAAAAACGAGAAGCGGGCCGCCGATTCGCGATCGAACCCAAGCACCAGGCCACCAACGATCGTCGCTCCCGAGCGCGAGACGCCGGGGATGAGCGCGAGCGCCTGACAGAGGCCGACGATGATGGCGTCTCTGCGGGTCACGCTCTCGAGCGAGCGTCCTCGTACGGAGATCCGATCGACGACGAGCATGATGATGCCGCCAATCACAAGCGAGAAGGCGACGATCATCAGCGAACGAGCGCCACTCGAAATCTGGTGGCGGAAGGCGAACCCAAAAACAACGACGGGAATCGTGCCAAGCGCGATGTACCAGCCCATGATGCTGTCGGGAGTACGCCGCACCTGCGTGTCGGCGAGTCCACGTAGCCACGCTTTGGTGATACGCCCAATATCGCTGCGGAAGTAGATCAGCACTGCAGCGAGCGTGCCGAGTTGAATCACAGCGCTAAAAGCGGCACCGGGATCGGGCCAGCCAGCAAGCGCAGAAATCACCCGCACGTGCCCGGTGCTAGAAATCGGCAGAAACTCCGTCAATCCCTGCACGATGCCGAGCACGATTGCCTCAAGCCAACTCACGTACGCACTATGTCAGAGGGCACCCGCGCTGCACCTCTGCATGCGTGATTAGGGACATCTTCGTCACACGCTCTCGCACTATTTCGCTTATCTAAGCGGTCATAAAATTCAGAAGCGGACATTTTGGGCCCGGGCCCAAAATGTCCGCCAGTGACACAGCGATCGCTCGTTGAGGCGACATTCTGGGCCCGGGCCCAGAAGGTCGCCTCAAACTACGAACGCCAGGAGGCGCCGCCTTGCGCCGGGGGATCGGCAGGCGTCTGAGCCTTGCCAATTGGCTTGTACCGGTGCCGCAAGGCGCCGACGATCCAGGCGAAGAAGCCAATGAAGAGCGATGCGGAGACGCCGACCACAACCGTCGAGCCGGGGTCTGCACCACCCGTGCCACCAAGCGCCTGCCGGACCAGTTCCGCAACCACGAACACCAGCATCGGCGCGACGGCGGCGACGGGACCGCGCAGGCGCCCAAACTTCCAGCCCATTACGCAGGCCACCACGATCAGCAACAGGGGTCCGTAGACGCTCTGCGATTGCGTCAGGATCAGCACCGTCGCGATCGCGCCCTCAGCGGCAAAGCCCACCGCGAGCGCAGTCAGCCAACGGCGTTGCGAACTCACCTCTGGTGTACGCAGTGTGCGGACAGGAAACGGACTCATGCCCGTAGTTTCGCGCTATTCGTCGTCATCGGCCGCGGACCACGGCGGATCGTCCGTCACGACGGCCGCTGCCGGCGCGCAGCCACCACTCATCAGGCGCGGAATATCGCCCTCAGTAATCAGCACTTGGCGCGGCTTGGAGCCCTCATACCCGGAGATTGCACCACGGCGCTCGAGCATGTCGACGAGGCGACCCGCGCGCGTGTAGCCAACGCGCAGACGGCGCTGCAGCAGGCTGACGGACGCCGTGTCGTGGTTGCACACCACGCGCAAGGCGTCCTCGAGCAACGGATCGGAATCGGGGTCGGTGTCGTCGTCCCCGGTGCTGCCAATGCCCGCAACGGTCTGTGGCATCTCAAGGAAGCCCTCCTCGAACTCGGGCTCCGCCTGGTTGCGGCACTGCTCGACCACGAGGCTGACTTCGTCTTCGCCCACGTAGGCGCCTTGGATGCGCTGAATGCGGCTGGTGCCAATTGGGCGATAGAGCATGTCACCTTGGCCGAGCAGGCTCTCGGCACCTGGAGTATCGAGGATCACGCGCGAGTCGGTCATCGACGAGACGGCGAACGCACTGCGGCGGGCCCTCGAGGAGATGTCTCGGTGATGAGCTTCTGCTCGACGCTGGCGCTCGCCGCCCCGCCCGAGCAGCCGCTGCCGGCGCACGGGGAGCACGTGGACCT
>SYIF01000038.1 GCA_005798855.1 Actinomycetota bacterium
ACCAGCGCCTGCGCATAGCGGCGAAGCGCCGCCTCGGAGACCGGGACACTGGCCTGGCAGAACGCGAGCACCGAGCGGGCGATCATCCCAGCCTGCCCTCGCTCCTCGGCATTGACGCCCGGATAGGCACCGGGTGTGTCGACGAAGGTCAGGATCGGATGGCCAAAGCGTTCAGCCAGCTCGACGGCCCGAATGGCCTTGCGATAGCCCTCAGGATGCGGCATCCCGAACATGCGGCGCGTGCGCTCAGCCAGATCGCGACCCTTCTGATGCCCGATCGCCACCACGGTCTGGCCGTGGTACCGCGCCAGCATCGTGATCAGCGCTTCGTCGTCAGAGAACGCGCGGTCGCCGCGCAACTCGAAGGCGTCGCTAAACAGCCGCTCGGCATAGTCGAGCGTGTACGGACGATCGGGGTGACGAGCCAGCTGGACCGCATCCCATATCTGCGACCCCTCGGCACGCGCCTCAAAGCGCTTGCGCAGGCGGCGAACTTCATCGGAGACCCTAACCACGCTTGCGCCCCAATCCAAACATGCCAAGCACGCGGTCGACGGGGTTTTCGTCCGTACCCGTCTGCGGGAGCGACTCGTTATCGTCCGTCGGCTCGTCCTCTGCAGGCGAGAACAACATCAACAGCTTGGCCAATTCGCCGCGCAGCTCGCGGCGCGGCACGACGGCATCGAGCTGGCCGAGCCGTAGGTTCGACTCGGAACGCCCGAAATCGGGTGCGGTCTTCTCGCCCGTCGTCTGCTCCACCACACGCGGGCCAGCGAACGAGAGCAGCGCCCCTGGCTCTGCAACCACGACATCGCCCAGCGACGCGAACGAGGCGATCACACCCCCCGTGGTTGGGTGGGCCAGCACCGAGATATACGGCACGCCGACCTCGCGCAGGCTGTCGACAGCGCCGACGGTCTTCGCCATCTGCATCAACGCGAGGATGTTCTCCTGCATGCGTGCACCACCCGAGGCCGTCACGCTGATCAACGGCATCCGTCGAGCCACAGCAAGGTCGGCGGCCAGGCAAAAACGCTCGCCCATGACGCTGCCCATCGAGCCGCCCATAAAGGCGAAATCCATCACGGCCACAGCTGTCGTCCGGCCCACAATCTGGCCGCTCCCCACAACGAGAGAATCGCCGAGCCCCGTTGCGAGTTCGGCATCGAGCAGACGATCCGTGTACGGCTTGAGGTCGACGAAGGCGAGTGGATCGGCCGCGCGCAGGTCGCTGCCAATCTCGACAAACGAGCCGGGGTCGAGCATCTGTTCAATGCGCTCCATTGCCCCAACGGCAAAGTGATGGTCGCACTGGGCGCAGACACGCAACGAATGGCGCAGCTCGTCGTCCCGGTAGTGCGAGCGGCAGTTCGGGCAGGTATTCGGATGCCTGCGCCCGCCACCCTCATCACCCGAGCTCCGCTCGACGTTGACCTCGACGGGTGTCACAGGGCGCGCTGCTCCTGGAACCGCTCGATCACGAGCGAGGCGTTGTGGCCGCCGAAACCGAAGCCGTTCGAGAGCGCGATATTCGTCGTCTGCTCACGCATCTGGTTCGGCACGTAATCCAAATCGCAGTCCGGGTCGGGGTGGTGCAGATTGATCGTCGGCGGTAGGTAGCCACCCTGGATCGCGAGGACACAGATCGCGGCCTCTGTTGCACCCGTCGCTCCGAGGAGGTGCCCCGTCATCGACTTGGTCGACGAGACTGGGATCTCGTACGCACGCTCGCCAAAGACTTTTTTGAGCACGCGCGTCTCGGCGGCGTCACCAATCGGCGTCGACGTGCCATGGGCGTTGATGTACTGAATGTCTTCGATCGTGCGCTCGGCATCGGCGATCGCGTTGCGCAGAGCGCGGGCAGGATTCTCACCCGTAGGGTCCGGCTCGGTGACGTTGTGGGCATCCGACGACAGGCCGTAACCCGTCACCTCCGCCAAGATCGTGGCACCACGGATTAAGGCGTGCTCGAGCTCTTCCAGCACCAACACCGTCGAACCCTCGCCGAGCACAATGCCGTCGCGCGTCGCGTCGAACGGGCGGCTCGCACCCGCGGGGTCATCGTTGCGCGTGGAACAGGCACGAATGCCGTGGAAGCCCCCGACGCCAACCGGGGTCACACCACATTCGGAACCACCGGCCAACATCGCATCAGCCATGCCCGCGCGGATGTACATCATCGCGTCGCCAATCGCCATCGACGATGCCGCACACGCCGTGCTCGAGGCGGCCAATGGCCCGCGCGTGCCGAACTCCATGGACACGTAGCCCGCCGCCATGTTGGGGATGATCCCCGGCGTCCAAAAGGGCGAGAAGCGCTCGATGCCACGCTCGAGGTAGTGCTCGTGGGCGGCTAACTGCATGTCCATGCCGCCGATGCCACTTCCGATCGACGCGCCTATCCTGTCGCCCTCGGCGGGAATGTCGAGCCCCGAGGCCTCGACGGCCTCGCGGGCTGCGCCGACAGCAAGGTGGATATAGCGGCTCGTGCGCCGTGCGGCCTTGCGTTCCATCACGGTCTCTGGATCGAAGCCCTTGACCTCGCAACCGATCTTGACAGGACTCTCCGAAACATCGAACGTCGTGATCGGGCCGCCACCCGGCTTGCCGACGCGCAGCGCGGCATCAAGCTCCGCGATGCTGTTGCCAATCGGGTTGACTGTCCCCATGCCGGTAATGACCACGCGTCGCATCGATCTACATCCCCAGCCCACCATCGACCGACAGAATCGCGCCGGTCACGAAGGCCGCGTCATCAGACAGCAAGAAGCGCACGGTGTTGGCGATGTCTTCGGGCTCACCCAGGCGACCGAGCGGTGTCTGCGCGAGCAGAACGCCGCGGATCTCATCGTTGAGCACGTCGGTCAATTCGGTCGAAATATAGCCCGGCGCGACGCAGTTGACGCGAATGCCACGCGAGCCAACCTCTTTGGCCAGCGCCTTCGTCAGCGCAATCACGCCACCCTTCGATGCCGCGTAGTTCGTCTGCCCCAGGTTGCCGTGCAGACCGACGACGCTCGACATCGTGACGATGTTGCCGCGCTTCTTGCGCAGCATCTTGCGCGACGCAGCGCGAGCGACGTGGAAGGTACCGCCGAGGTTGACGTCGATTACGCGATCCCAATCCTCGGGCGTAATGCGCGAGATAAGGTTGTCGCGGGTGATGCCGGCGTTCGCGACCAGATTCCAAAGGTCGTCACCGAAGGCCTCCTCCGTTGCGTCGACCATCGCGCCAGCAGCCTCGGGGTCACTGACATCGCCGTGGATGGCGACCGCCTCGCCCCCTGCAGCCGTGATCGCGGCGACGACTGCGTCGGCAGCCTCGCGATTAGCGGTGTAGTTGACCCCAACCTTGGCGCCGGCGGCCGCCAGCTGCTGCGAGATCGCCGCGCCGATGCCACGAGAGCCACCGGTGACGAGCGTGACGCGTCCTTCAAGCGGTCGCTCAGCCATGGGGGAGCACCTCCTGTGCCTTGGCGAGCCCTTCGGGATCGCCGATCGTAACTGTCGTACAACTGCGGTCAATGCGTCGAATCAGACCGGCGAGCACTCCGCCCGGACCCACCTCGATGAACTCGGTGACACCCTGGCTGGCAAGCAACTGCACCGCCTGCGTAAAGCGTACCGGGGTTCCGAGTTGCGCCGTCAGGATTTCGACGATTGCCGACTCGTCCTCATGCTGGCAGGTGACGGTCGAAAAGAACTTGCTGGTGGGTGCCAGGAACGTCGTCGCCTCAAGCGCGGGCCTCAGATCGTCAGCCGCTGCAGCCGTTAGCGGCGAGTGGAACGCGCCCGACACGGCTAGCTTGAGTGCTCGTCGCGCGCCGGCCTCCGTCGCAGCCGCGATCAAGGCGGCGACTGCCTCGTGCTCGCCCGACACGACGACCTGTCCCGGGCAGTTGTAGTTCGCAACCCAGACTCCGTCGATGCCATCGCAGAGCGCTTCGACCTGGGCATCCTCGAGGCCGATCACGGCGGCCATTGCCCCAGGTGTCCGCACCGCAGCAGCGGCTGTCGCCACGCCGCGTGCCTGCGTCAGGCGAATCGCATCGCCGATGCTCAGAATGCCCGAAGCGACCAGCGCCGCATACTCGCCGGCGGAGTGCCCGATCGAGACATCAGCAGAAATGCCGGCCTCACGAACCGCCGCCAAACATGCCAGCGAGGCGGTCGTTAGCACCGGCTGCGTGATCTCGGTCTGGTCGAGCAACTCCTTGGGCCCGCTGCGACAGAGCTCGAGCAGGTCGGCGCCGTAGGCCGCGGAGGCCTCCGCAAATACTGCGGCCGCAGCCGGCGAGGCTTCGGCGAAGGCAACACCCATGCCGACGGCCTGCGAGCCTTGTCCTGGAAAGCAAAAGGCGGTTTTTATGCGGGTTCTCCCATCCAGCGAATCAGGCATGTGCCCCAGGCGAGGCCACCGCCAAGTCCCATCATCAATAGTCGTTGGCCCCGCTGCAAGCGGCCGGTACACCACGCGTAATCGAGGCAAAGCGGAATCGACGCAGACGACGTATTGCCATAGCTGTCGAGGGTGATCACCACGCGCTCGCTCGGAAACCCGAGGCGAGCAACTCCACTCTCGATGATGCGCAGGTTGGCCTGATGTGGAACGAAGAGGTCGACGTCGTCTTGGGTCCAGCCGCCCGCCTCGAGCACTCGCCGCGTCGAGTCGACAATCGCCTGCGTCGCAAAGCGATAGACGACGTTGCCATTCATGCGAATGTTGCGGTCGACCGGCTTGCCGTTGCGCGAGGTGAGGTCGCCGACCAAGTCGCCACCCTTAGAACCGTCGACCCCAAGCTCGACGACGACGTTCTCTTTCGTCGGTGCTGCGCCCGCCCGGATAATGACCGCACCCGCACCATCGCCAAACAGGATGCACGTGCCGCGATCGTCCCAGTCGGTAATGCCGGAGAGCACCTCGCTGCCGATCACCATCACCGTGGTGGCGAGGCCCGAGTGGATCTGGGCGACGGCATGCCCCAAGGCATAGGCAAAGCCAGCACAGGCAGCAAGCATGTCGACCGCCCCCGCGCTGTGGGCACCAATGTCGTCGGCGACGAGCGCAGAAATTGACGGAAACGAGCGCTCGGGCGAGGCCGTCGCCGTCAGGATCAAATCGATCTCGGCGGGTGCGATATCAGCGCGCTCGAGCGCCTGTCGCGCAGCGATGATCGCCAGCGAGGTGACTGTCTGGCCCTCCGCGGCAACTCGGCGCTCGCGAATGCCGGTGCGCTCTTGGATCCAGGCGTCGTCTGTTTCAACGCGCTGCGAGATTTCGTCGTTCGTCACTACGCGGTCGGGAATTGCAGCCCCGACGGCAATGATCGCCAAATCCGATTCGACCGCTGCGATCACGCGGGCGGCTCCGACAAGAGTCCGAAGGTCAGGACGCCTTCGACAACCGGCTCGTCGCCCACGGTGACGGTCGCGCGGACGCGACCAATCCGACCACGCAGCCGATCGACGTCGATGACCATGTCAAGCACGTCGCCCGGGCGCACGATGCGGCGAAAACGCACGTCGTCGATGCCTGCAAAGACGCCAAACTTGCCCTGGTGGTCGGGGTGCGTCAACGCACAGATTGCCGCCACCTGAGCGGAGGCCTCAACCATCACGACACCAGGCACGATCGGATTGCCCGGAAAGTGGCCTTGGAGAAACCACTCCTCGCCCGTGATGGTCCAGCGCCCATGGGCACGAGCGCCCGGCTCGAGCTCGACGATCTCGTCGACGAAGAGAAACGGGTCGCGATGCGGAATGATCGCCTGAATGGTGCCTCGATCAAGCGCAGTCATCTCCGCCTCCAGAGTTCGGTGTGCGCGTACCAGCGGTCACAGGGGTATCGTAGCCGCGTGGACTCCTCCGCCTCGCAACGAGCGACGCCCCGCAACGTGATTACCCGCGCGAGCTGCCCGTCCACGCAAGACATCGTGCGTGACGAGGCTCTTGCCGGGGCGCCCGCCGGAACGATCTGCGTGACGGATCATCAGACCGCGGGTCGCGGCCGCCGCGGTCGAAGTTGGAGCGATCCACCCGGGAAAGCGCTGATGTTCTCGTATCTGGCCCGCCCGTCATGCCCAACTGCCGAACTCAGCAGCCTGTCGCTGGTCGTGGGCATCGCCGTCGCCGAATCGCTGCCTGTCTCAACCGAGCTGCGTTGGCCAAACGATCTGGTGGTGGCCGGTGGCAAGGTGGCTGGCATCCTCGTCGAGCTTGTGACGCCCGCCACTGAACCGCCCTTCGCAATCATCGGTATCGGCATCAACGCGAACCTGACCCGCGATGAGTTACCCCCAACCGATCGCCTGCCGGCAACGTCGCTGCTGGTCGAGGGCGGCGTGGAGATCGACCGAATCGCAATGCTCGAGTCGCTTGCTGAACGACTCGACGCCGCCCTAGCGCTGTTCGATAGCGAGGGCCTGCCAGCGTTTCTCGCCCGCTATGCCGCGCTCGATGGCCTCGTCGGCCACGCGCTGACACTGCGACTACCCGACAGCGAAATCGCCGGCACTGCGGCCGGCATTGACCACACCGGATGCCTCGTTTTGACGCTCGCCGACGGCTCGACGCAAAACTTCGCAGCAGGCGAAGTCGAACGCGTACTCGACTAGCAATGGAGTAGAGGCGACATTCTGGGCCCGGGCCCAGAATGTCGCCTCGCAACGCTGCTAGAGTCGCGCCAGTCCGATCGGAGGTCGTAGAGATGCAGATTGTTCCTGCGCGTGTCGACTCAATCACGCTTGCCGTCCGCGATTTTCCTGCGTCTGTCGCATTCTACGAGGACGTCTTTGGTTTTGTGAAGCAGAGCCAGAACGAGATCCTTGCGCGGTTTTTGCTCGACAACCTCAATCTCGACCTCATCCAAGCCGAAGTCCTCGAGAGTGAGACGGGCGTAGCGGCATTTCCCGCCATGCCGGGGCCGATCACAATCGCGATCGCAATGCCTGCGGCGGGTGACGTTGACGCCTGTCAGCTCCGAGCAGAGGCCGCTGGTGTTCGTGTCCTCGCACCAGCAGAAGACAAGCCTTCCGGCCCACGCATCCTCTTTCTCTGCGACCCTGACGGCCACATCTGGGAGGTCGGCCACTTTCCGCCCGATACCTGGACAGAAGACTAATAGCCCAGTGCTGAAGCCGCCTTTCGGCGGCCCGTCTGCTCAGCCGCAGTGAAAGCATGGCTTCGAGCCGACCTCAGGCGACACGTTGGGCCCGGGCCCAGAATGACGCGTGCTACGAGGCGTTGACTGTGAAGGTCACGGTTTGCTCGGCCTTCGTGTTGCTGCCCGGTGGAAAGAGGTCGAAGGTTACCGTCTCAGTACCAGCCGTGTCCGCCGAGAAGACCCACTGCTCGTGCGTGCCGGCACCAACCGCACCGTCGTTCTCCGTCTCGAGAATATCGTCCGAGATCTGCACGTACCCCATTGGATACGAGGCCACCCACGTGTAGCCGGTGCCCGGATTGATTGGTAGTTGAATCGTGACCGAATCGCCAGCGGGCACGTCGATTGTCGTGTTGTCTTCGGTGTAGATTGTGCTGCCACTCGCCGTGGTTGTAGCTGCCGTTGTCGACCCTTCGGTGGTGGTGGCAATCTCGGTCGCCATGGCGGTCTCCGTGACGGTCGCAGTTACCGTCGACGGCGAACTGCCCCCACAGGCGGCGATGAGACCCGCGGCAACGAGCACGAGCGCACCAGCAGAGACGATTCGTAGACGCGTATTCATGATGCCCTCACTCTACCTCCGATGCCTTCGCACCGGCCAAGAGTGCGGTGGTTACTCGTCGTCCGAATCGTCGTCGCCCACGCTGTCCGCATCGTCTTCTTCAACCGGCTCGACAGTGTCATCGTCGGTGAGCTCATCTGGGTCGGCAACGTTGACGGTCTCCGTCGCAGCGGCCGCGCCTCCTGTCACGTCTACGCCGTCCACCTCGTCGAGCTCGTCAACCACATCGTCCGCCGGCACAATCGCGCAGGACGAGACGCGATCTTCTTCGCCGCGAATGCGCTGGACACGGACGCCCGAGGTCGAGCGACCCATCGAACGAACCTCGCCGACAGCCATACGCGTGACGATGCCGCTGGCCGTCGTGACGATCAGGTCTTCCCCGCCCGTCACACAATGGGCCGCAACGAGCGGGCCGCGGTCGGCCTCGGCCTTCGCAGCAATCGTGCGAACGCCCTTGGCGCCACGCCCGGTCTCGCGGTACTCGGAGATCGGAGATCGCTTGCCGTAGCCACCCTCGGTGATGACGAGCACGTCGTCACCCTCTTGAGGGACGCGCAGGGCAATGACTTCGTCGTTACCGGTCAGACGCATGCCGATCAGACCCGAGGCGGAACGACCCATTGAGCGCACCTTCTCCTCGGAGAAGAGTGCAGCCTGGCCGGACTTCGAGACCATCAGGATGCGGTCCTCGCCGTTGGTGAGGCGCACATCGACCAGCTCGTCGCCTTCGCGCAGGTTGATGGCGATGATGCCGTCGGCTTTGAGAATCGTGTTGTACGCGAGGAACTCGGTCTTCTTGACGGTGCCCTTGCGGGTACCAAAGACGAGGTACTTGCCCTCGGTGTAGTCGCGCGTCGTAAAGGCGGCCATCACGCGCTCGCCTTCGCGGAGGGGCAACACGTTGACGAGGGCTCGGCCCTTGGAGTCGCGCGTGCCGATTGGCAGCGTGTAGGCCTTGGCCCGGTAAACCTTGCCGAAGGAGGTGAAGAACAGCACGTAGTCGTGGGTCGACGCGGTGATGAGATGCTCGATCCAGTCGTCTTCCTTGGTCTGCATACCGCGTACGCCAACGCCACCTCGTCGCTGAGCGCGATACGTGTCGACCGGTAGCCGTTTGATGTAGCCGCCGTTGGTGATGGTGATGGCCATCTCCTCGTCGGCGATCAGTTCTTCCATGTCGATCTCGCCTTCGACGGCACTGACCTGCGTGCGGCGGTCGTCGGCAAACTCGGCCTGGATCGCCTCGAGCTCTTCGATGATGACCTGTGACACGCGGCTCTCGTCGGCGAGGATGCTGCGCAGCTCGGCGATCTTGGCGGTCAATTCGGCGTGCTCGGCTCGAATCGCATCCTGCTCGAGGCCGGTCAGACGACCGAGGCGAAGGTCGACAATCGCCTGCGCCTGAACTTCGGACATGCCAAATTCGGTCTGGAGGTTCTGGCGCGCCTGCTCGGGATCCTTCGAGCTGCGGATCAACTGGATGATCGCGTCGAGGTTGGTGAGAGCGATCAGGTAGCCGTCGAGAATATGGCAGCGACGCTCGGCCCGGTCGAGCTGAAACTTCGTGCGCCGCACGATGACGTCGCGCTGATGCGCGATGTAGTGCCGGAGCATGTCGTGGACACCTAGCGTGCGTGGCACGCCATCGACGAGCGACACCATGTTGGCGCCGAACGTGACCTGCAGCTGCGTGTGCTTGTAGAGCTTGTTGAGGACGACGGTCGCGATCGCGTCCTTCTTCAGCTCGATCACGATGCGCATGCCCTCGTCGGACGAGTGGTCCTTGACGTCCGAGATCTCGGGCATCACCTTCTCAACCGCGAGCTCGGCGATCTTGGCGATGACGCCGTCGTCGCCGCCCTTCTTGACCGTAAACGGCAGCTGCGTGACGACTATCGCGCTCTTGCCATTCGGCAAGTCTTCGATGTCGGTCGTGGCGCGGAGACGAATCTTGCCGCGGCCCGTCGCGTACGCGGCACGAATGCCAGCGTGGCCCATGATCACGCCGCCGGTCGGAAAGTCCGGACCGGGCATGATCTGCATCAGTTCTTCGAGCGAGATCTCCGGGTTACGGATCATCGCGATCGTGGCGTTGACAGCCTCGCCCAAGTTGTGCGGCGGACTGTTGGTCGCCATGCCGA